>NZ_CP023692.1:6007500-6175000 GCF_008704935.1 Streptomyces vinaceus | reverse complement strand
TGGCGTGCTCTCCCGCAGGGGGCGCACATCGAGCGAACCGGGACGTGTCATGACATACCCTGCTGAAAGTACGTCGTCACAGCACCGGTTGTGACGACGACACGTTGAAGCCCCACCCCCTGGGAGGCCCCCCATGACCAGCGTGACGTCCCCACTCGCCGGGCGCGCCATCGGACTCGCGGCAGTGCCCGATCCGGTGTTCTCCGGCGCAATGGTGGGTCCGGGCACCGCTATTGACCCCGTGCGCGAGCCGTCGGAGGCGGTGGCCCCCGTCGACGGTGTGGTCGTTTCCCTGCACCCGCACGCGTACGTCGTCGTCGACGGCGAAGGGCACGGTGTCCTCACCCACCTCGGGATCGACACCGTTCAGCTCAACGGCGAGGGCTTCGAGCTGCTCGTCAACAAGGGCGACACCGTCACCCGTGGCCAGGCCGTCATCCGTTGGAACCCGCAGGCCGTCGAGGACGCCGGCAAGTCGCCGATCTGCCCCGTCGTGGCGCTGGAGGCGACCGCCGACTCCCTCGGCGACGTCGTCGAGTCCGGCGACGTGAAGACCGACGACGCCCTGTTCAGCTGGCAGTGACCTCGTCCGCCTGCACGGGCGGGTCGGACATCCACCGCGGCGGCTGGGCCCGCCGCTCAATCGGAGACGGGTGAAATGGAGACAACGCTGCGAGGCGTCGGCGTGAGCCACGGTGTGGCGATCGGCGAGGTGCGGCACATGGGCACGGCGGTTCTCGAACCGCCGGCCAAGCAGATCACCGCGGACGAGGCGGAGCGCGAACAGGGGCGCGCCCGCAAGGCCGTGGAGGCTGTGTCCGCCGACCTGATCGCGCGCGGCCAGCTGGCGGGCGGCGAGGCTCAGCACGTGCTGGAGGCCCAGGCGATGATCGCCACGGACCCCGAGCTGATGGCGGACGTCGACCGGCGCATCGCCGTCGGCAGCACGGCCGAGCGCGGTGTGTACGACGCGTTCGCCTCGTACCGCGACCTGCTCGCGGGGGCCGGGGAGTACATGGCCGGCCGGGTGGCCGACCTGGACGACGTGCGGAACCGGATCGTGGCGCGGCTGCTGGGCGTGCCGATGCCGGGCGTGCCGGACAGCGACGAGCCGTACGTGCTGATCGCGCGGGACCTGGCTCCCGCCGACACCGCGCTGCTCGACCCGGCGCTCGTCCTCGGCTTCGTCACCGAGGAAGGCGGCCCGACCAGCCACAGTGCGATCCTCGCGCGGGCGCTGGGCGTGCCGGCGATCGTGGCGCTTCCGGGTGCGGGTGAGATCGCCGAGGGTACGGTCATCGCGGTCGACGGCAGCACCG
The DNA here is from genome assembly GCF_008704935.1 of Streptomyces vinaceus. Classification (NCBI taxonomy): domain Bacteria; kingdom Bacillati; phylum Actinomycetota; class Actinomycetes; order Kitasatosporales; family Streptomycetaceae; genus Streptomyces; species Streptomyces vinaceus. The sequence goes on along the minus strand of NZ_CP023692.1, from coordinate 6,173,681 downwards.
GCGACCTGTTCGTCGAGCCGACCGCCGAGAAGCGGGCCGAGCTGGAGGCCGCGGCCGCCGAGCGCAAGGCGGCTCTCGCGGCCTCGTCCGGTCCGGGCGCGACCTCCGACGGTCACAAGGTGCCGCTCCTGGCGAACGTCGGCGGTCCGGCGGACGTGCCGGCGGCCGTGGAGGCCGGGGCCGAGGGTGTGGGTCTGTTCCGCACCGAGTTCCTGTTCCTGGACGACAGCAAGAAGGCTCCGTCCGAGGAGAAGCAGATCGAGTCGTACCGCAAGGTGCTCGAAGCCTTCCCCGAGGGCCGCGTGGTCGTACGCGTCCTGGATGCCGGAGCCGACAAGCCGCTGGACTTCCTCACCCCGGCCGACGAGCCGAACCCGGCGCTGGGCGTGCGCGGTCTGCGCTCGCTGCTGGACCACCCGGATGTTCTGCGTACGCAGCTGACGGCGCTGGCGAAGGCGGCCGAGGGTCTGCCGGTCTACCTGGAGGTCATGGCCCCGATGGTGGCCGACCGCGCCGATGCGAAGGCGTTCGCGGACGCGTGCCGCGAGGCCGGGCTGCGGGCGAAGTTCGGCGCGATGGTGGAGATCCCCTCCGCCGCGCTCCGGGCGCGCTCGATCCTGCAGGAGGTCGAGTTCCTGTCGCTGGGCACGAACGACCTGGCGCAGTACGCGTTCGCCGCGGACCGTCAGGTGGGTGCGGTGTCGCGGCTCCAGGACCCGTGGCAGCCCGCGCTGCTCGACCTGATCGCCATGTCGGCCGAGGCCGCCAAGGCGGAGGGCAAGAGCTGCGGTGTCTGTGGCGAGGCCGCTTCGGATCCGCTGCTGGCCTGTGTGCTGACGGGTCTGGGTGTCACCTCTCTGTCGATGGGTGCCGCTTCGATTCCTTATGTGCGGGCGACGCTCGCCAAGTACACGCTGGCCCAGTGCGAGCGTGCCGCGGCCGCGGCACGTGCGTGCGACAGCGCCGAGGAGGCGCGGGTGGCCGCCCAGGCGGTGCTGTCCGGGGAGTAGCCGGCAGGACGGTGTGCGATCGAGGGGCCTTCGCCGGTGGCGGGGCCCCTCGGTCGTGTCCCCCTTACAGGTCGGCCCGACGGGCCGGCCTCGCAGGTCGGCCCTTGTCGGTCAGTGGTGCGGGGTCGGGTCGTCCACCTCGTAGCCGGGGCGGTAGTCGACGCCGGGCTCGGGGGCCACGGGGTCCCCGGTGTCGGCGTCGGTGCAGTAGGCGTTGAACACGGCCGCGGCGGACAGGGGGACCAGGCGTCCGCGGTCCAGGCGCCAGCCGTGGACCCGGTCGCCGACTCCCTCGGTGGTGCTGCGCAGCACCAGTCCCCCGGGGCCGCCGAGGGCGAGGCCGGCGGCGAGGACGGTCACGAAGTCGAGTCCTTCGCGGCCCTCCATGCGCGGTGGGCCGTCCCGGTCGGCCGTGACCTCGGCGTGCAGGACGGCGACGAGCTGCTCGTCCTGGGTGGGGACGCTGCACACGAGGTGGTGGTGGCCGGGCCCGGCGCCGTCGACGAGGCGGGTGAGCGTTTCGGTGGCCCGGGTGAAGGAGGCGTGGCCGATGTCCTCGCCGCAGTCGGCGCAGCTGCCGACGCCGGCGAGCAGGGTGGTGGCGTACTCCCAGGTGGCCTGGCGGACGGCCTCGTCGACGAGGAGCGGGACGAGTTCGTCGATGGGCTGGCCGGTGTAGGGCAGTACGGCCCCGGCGCCGGCCAGTTCGGCCGTGAAGCGGGTACGGGCTTCGGCGGTGTCGGGGTCGACGCCGTGTTCGCGGCAGAACTCGGCGTATTCCTCGGGGTCGAAGAGGGCGACGGTGGTGTGGAGCCCCTGGGCCGCCAGGGAGCGGAGCAGGCCCTCGACGTGGCGCAGGTAGTCGCCGTAGTCGTCTTGGTGGTCGAAGGTGAAGCTGCGGTAGCCGCGCATGGCCGCGAAGTCCCCGGCGTCGGCCAGGAGGCCGACGGTGTGGGGGACTTCGCGGCGCAGCAGGCGGCGCCGGGTGGTGCGGCCGCCGCTGTGGGCGGGCCGGCCGTCGTCGTGGCCGGTGTGGTGGCTCGTCCGTCGCATGGTTCCCCCTGAGTGGTGCGGTGACGCAGACGCGATCGACTGCTCACTCACGGTAACCATCGCCACTGACAGTGACCTCGCCGACCTCAGTCGCGGGTGCGGGTGCGGGCCAGCTCCTCGTAGAAGTGCAGGAGGTCGAGGTTGTCGACCGAGCCCGGGTTGACGGCCTTCGCCATGGGCGTGCCCTGGAGGAGGCGCTTGACCGGGACCTCGATGCGCTTGCCCGTCAGGGTGTGCGGAATGCCCGCGACCTCGATGACCTCGTCGGGGACGTGGCGCGGGGAGAGCTCCTCGCGGATCGTCGCCTTGATGCGGCCGCGGAGGTCGTCGTCGAGGGTGGCGCCGGGCGCGAGGTGGACGAACAGGGGCATCCAGTAGCCGCCGTTCGGCTCCTCCAGGCCGATGACCAGGGATTCCTTGATCTCGGGGAGGCGTTCGACGGCCTCGTAGATGTCCGCGGAGCCCATCCGGACGCCCTGCCGGTTGAGGGTGGAGTCGGAGCGGCCGTGGATGACGACGGAGCCGTGGTCGGTGATCGTGATCCAGTCCCCGTGGCGCCAGACGCCGGGGAACATCTCGAAGTAGCTGTCGCGGTAGCGGCTGCCGTCCGGGTCGTTCCAGAAGCGGATCGGCATGGAGGGCATCGGGTTGGTGACGACGAGCTCGCCGACCTCCCCGGTGAGCGGTTTTCCGGACGGGTCCCAGGACTGGAGGTCGGTCCCGAGGCAGGCCGCCTGGAGTTCGCCGATGTGGACGGGGAGCGTGGGGACGGCGCCGGCGAAGCAGCTGCAGACGTCGGTGCCGCCGCTGACGGAGGCGATCCAGAGGTCCTCGGCCACCTCGTCGTGCAGCCAGCGGAAGCCGTCGGGGGGCAGCGGCGAGCCCGTGGTGGCCACGCACTTCACGGCGGAGAGGTCGAAGTCCCGGCCGGGGTGGACCTCCGCCTTGCGGCAGGCCATGACGTACGCGGCGGAGGTCCCGTACAGGGTGGCCCCGGTCCGCTCGGCGATGCGCCACTGGGCCGCGGTGTCGGGGTAGCCGGGGCTGCCGTCGTACAGGACGACCGTGGTTCCGGTGAGCAGGCCGGAGACGAGGAAGTTCCACATCATCCAGCCGGTGGAGGTGTACCAGAAGAACCGGTCCTCGGGGCCGAGGTCGCAGTGCAGGCCGAGCTGCTTCAGGTGCTCCAGGAGGATGCCGCCCTGCGACTGGACGATCGCCTTGGGCAGGCCCGTCGTACCGGAGGAGTAGAGCACCCAGAGCGGGTGGTCGAACGGGACCGGCTCGAAGACCGGCTCGGCGGAGCCGGAGACCAGGTCCGACCAGGCGACGGCGGACTCGGGGGCCGGCGTGCCGAGCAGGGGGATGTGGACGACGGCCCGCAGCGAGGGGAGCTCGGCGCGCAGCTCGGCGACGGTGTCGCGGCGGTCGTGTTCCTTGCCGCCGTAGCGGTAGCCGTCGACGGTGAACAGGACCACGGGCTCGACCTGCTGGAAGCGGTCGAGGACGCTGCGGGCGCCGAAGTCGGGCGCGCAGGAGGTCCACACGGCGCCGACGGCGGCGGTGGCCAGGAGCGCGGTGACCGCCTCGGGGATGTTGGGGAGGTAGCCGCTCACCCGGTCTCCGGGGCGTACGCCGAGGGCGCGCAGCTCGGCGGCGAGTGCGCCGACCTGGCGGCGGAGCTCGGCCCAGGTGACCGGGGTGGCCTCATGGGTCTCGTCCACGTACAGGAGCGCGGCGTCGTCCGCGCGCGCCGGGTCCTCGGCCGCGCGCAGGGCGTGCTCGGCGTAGTTGAGGGTGGCGCCCGGGAACCAGCGCGCGCCCGGCATGGAGCGGTCGGCGAGGACGGACTCGTACGGGGTGGTGAACCGTACGTCGAACCACTCGGCGACGGCCTGCCAGAAGGTGTCGAGTTCGTCGACTGACCAGCTGTGCAGTGCGGGGTAGCCGCCGTCCGCGGGGGCTCCGAACCGCTCCGCAGCCCAGGCCTGGAAGGCGGTGATGCGGGCCGCGGCGATCCGGTCGGGGCCCGGGGACCAGAGGGGTTCCGGCGGGGTGGCTGAGGTCATGGGTCGGCTCCCGGTCAAGTCTGCGGCTCGCGCGTCGTGTGCGTGATGTGTGCGTGGCGTGCGTACGGCGCCGTCGCGCGGTGGGTGTGCGCGGCGGCTCACAGGGACCATGCCATGTGATCCACCTCCGCACCAGGGGCCTCTTGGACGAGTGAACGGAAGTTGAACGCCGCCCGCTCGCCGGGCGGCCGGTGGCAGGGTGAGCAGCATGAACGGTCGCGATCTGGTGCGTGCGGTGATGGAAATCGGTACGGAGCGCGGGCGGCGCGCGTGGCGCTCGGCCTGGCGCCACCGGCGCGCGGACGCGCTGGGGCTCCCGCGCCGGGGCGCGGAGCGGGCCCGCGTGCCGGGTCTGCTGAGCGGTACGGAGCCGCGGCCGGGCGGCGGCGTGCTGAGGTTCGCCCGCTCGGAGCTGCTCGTACGGGTCACGGCCGGCGGCGCGGTGTTCTGGGGCTGGGACGGGGCCGGGCCGACGCCGTCGTACGCACTGGTGGGCAGCGGGCCGGAGCCCGATCCGCGGGCCGTGCTGGAGCCGGACACGGGCGGCGGCTGGCGGGTGGTCTCGGAGCGGGTGACGGTGGCGGTCTCCCGGCACGGGGCGATCGAGGTCCGTACGCCGGGCGGGACGGTGCTGCGCCGGGAGCTGCCGCCGCGCTGGTGGGAGCCGGCCGAGCCGGTGGCCGGGGAGCCCGTCGAGGCGCGGTGGCTCCAGCGGTCCGAGGTGCCGGCGGACGCGCGGTTCTTCGGGCTGGGCGGGCGGGCCGGCGGGCCGCGGCTGCGCGACGGGGTGTACCGGCTGTGGAACACGGATCCCAAGGGCGGGTTCGGGCCGGGCGACGATCCGCTGTACATCACGATGCCGGTGCAGATGGTGGTCGCGGACGCGGGGACGCACCTGGTGTTCCACGACAACTCCTGGGACGGGCGGGTGGCGCTGCGCGAGGGCGAGGAGGGCGCCGGCTCCGGGGCGGACCGGCCGGGGGCGAGCGAGCTGCGCATGGAGGGCGGGCCGCTGCGGTGCTGGGTACTGGTGGGGACGCCGGCCCGGGTGCTGCAGGGCTGGTCGGGGCTGACCGGCGGGGCCGCCGTACCGCCCGAGTGGGCGCTCGGCTACCAGCACGCGAAGTGGGGGTTCGGGAGCGCGCAGGAGGTGCGCAGGGTGGTGGCGGGCTACACGGCGCGCGGGCTGCCGCTGTCGGCCGTGCACCTGGACATCGACCACTACGACGAGCACCGTGTCTTCACGGTGGACGCGGAGCGGTTCCCGGACCTGCCGGGGCTGGCGCGGGAGCTGGCGGATCAGGGCGTACGGCTGGTGTCCATCGTCGACCCGGCGGTGAAGGCGGGCGACGCCGTGCACGCGTCGGGGCTGGCGGTGGGGGCGGGCGGGGCTTTCGTACGGGACGCTCTGGGGCAGGAGGTGCGCGGCGAGGTCTGGCCCGGTGAGTGCGCCTACCCGGACTTCACGGATCCGGCGGTGCGCACCTGGTGGGGCGGCCTGTACGCGGAGCGGCTGGAGCAGGGCTTCGCCGGGGTGTGGCACGACATGAACGAACCGGTGTCCTTCGCTCCGTTCGGGGACATGACCCTGCCGCGCTCGGCGCGGCACGCGATGGACGGGGCGGGCGGGGACCACCGGGCCGCGCACAACGTGTACGCGCTCGGGATGGCGCGGGCGGGGTGGGAGGGGCTGGTGCGGCTGCGGCCGGCCGAGCGGCCGTTCCTGTTCTCCCGGTCGGGATGGGCGGGGATGCAGAGGTACGGGGGCACGTGGTCGGGGGACGTGGAGACGGGCTGGGAGGGGCTGCGGGCCTCGCTGGCGCTGGTGTTGGGGCTCGGTCTGTGCGGGGTGCCGTACTCGGGGCCGGACGTGGGCGGTTTCGGGGGCTCGCCGTCGCCGGAGTTGTATCTGCGGTGGCTGCAACTCGGTTCGTACCTGCCGCTGTTCCGGACGCATTCGGCGATCTGGGCCGGGCGGCGGGAGCCGTGGGAGTTCGGGCCTGAGGTGGCGGAGCGGGCGCGGGAGGTGCTGGCGGAGCGGGAGCGGTTGCGGCCGTACTTCCTGACGCTGGCCCAGCTGGCGCGGCGGACGGGGGCGCCGTACGTGCGGCCGTTGTGGTGGGGCGCGCCGGAGGACCGGGCGCTGCGGGACTGCGAGGACGCGTTCCTGCTCGGCGACGCGCTGCTGGTGGCGCCGGTGCTGGAGTGCGGGGCGGACCGGCGGGCGGTGCGGCTGCCGAGGGGGCGGTGGTACGACACGGCGACGGGGACGGCGTACGAAGGCCCCGGGCAGATCCTGCTGGACGCCCCGCAGGGCCGGATCCCGGTGCTGGCGCGGGCGGGGGCGGTGCTGCCGGTGCGCTCCGCCGGGGGCGGGGTGGCGTTGGAGGCGTGGGCTCCGGCGCGGGGGCGCGCGGGCGGCGGGGTGGTGATCCGGGATCCGGGGCCGGGGTTCGAGGCGGGGGAGGTCGAGCGGTACGCGGTGCGGTGGGTGCAGGACGCGGTGGTGGTGGAGGACGAGGCCGGTGAGCCCGTGGAGGGGGTGGAGGTAAGGGGTCTGACGCCGGCGGAGTTCGTCCGCGCCCGAGGGGCGTGAGCCCTCAGGCGGGGTAGCGGCCCGCGAACCAGGCAGCCGTGGCTCGGGTGTGGAGGGGGAACGCCAGCTCGGTCGGGGTGCGCAGGACGTGCCAGCCGGTGGTCTCGTCGGTCGGGGCCGACGGCGGGAGGGAGGCGGTGGGGCGCTGCGGCAGCAGTCCGAAGAGCAGCAGGTGGCCCGCCGGGGAGCTCATGGCGTCGGCCAGGAGGACGTCGGAGGCGGGGGCGTGGATGCCCGTCTCCTCGCGCAGTTCGCGTACGACCGCGTCGCGCCAGTCCTCGCCGAAGTCCATGAAGCCGCCGGGCAGGGCGATGCCCCCGAGGGCGGGCTCGATGGTGCGGGTGATCACCACCAGCCCGGTGCCCGCCTCGTCCTCGACGGGGAGCAGCGCGACGGCCACCGGGAGCGGATTGCGGTACGTGACGGCCCCGCAGGAGGCGCACGTACGGGGCCAGGCGGTCGTGTCGAACAGCGATCCGCAGGTGGAGCAGTGTGAGTCCCTCTGCTGTGCCGGCATGCCGTGATCGTATGCCAACCGCCGTCCTCGCGGTCCCTGTTGCCCTCCTGAGGCCGTGAGTACCGTGCCCGCATGACTTTCTCCACGTACGAGGAGTTCTGGCCCTACTACGTCGCCCAGCACTCCCGCGCCGCCACCCGCTGGATCCACCTCTGCGGCACCCTGACCGGCCTGGCCCTCACCGCGTACGGGCTGGCGCGCGGCCGCAAGCGGTTCCTCGCCGCGCTCCCCGTGATCGGGTACGGCACCGCCTGGCCCGCGCACTTCCTGATCGAGGGGAACAACCCGGCCACCTTCGGCCACCCCGCCTGGTCGCTGCGCGGGGACGCGCAGATGATCCGGATGATGCTGGCCGGGCGGGACGCGGAGCTTGCCGAGACCGCGCAGAAGTGGCTCGCCGAGAACCCGTGCCAGGGCCGCGCGCCCGTGGCAGACTCCGAGGGAACCTGACGCATCGTCAGATGACTGCCCAGGGAGGGTCCCTTGGAACGCACACGCACCCCCGTCGTCAGCGGGTGGTTCACCGAGGACGGGCCGGACGGCGCCGGCTTCCGGCTGCTCGGCACCCGGTGTTCCGCCTGCGCCGCGGTGTTCTTCCCGCGCGAGGACGCGTACTGCCGCAATCCGCACTGCCCCGGCGACGGCCTCCTCGCCGAGGTGCCGCTGTCCCCGCGCGGCCGGGTGTGGTCCTACACCGACGGGCGCTACCGGCCGCCCGCGCCGTACGTGTCCGACCCGGAGGCGCCCTGGGAGCCGTACACCCTGGTCGCGGTGGAGCTGGAGGCCGAGGGGATGGTCGTGCTCGGGCAGACGGTCCCCGGGGTCACGGTCGCCGATCTGGCGGTCGGGGCGGAGGTCGAGGTGGTCGGCGGCGTGCTGAACGAGGACCCCGACACCGGAACCGTGTGGACCACCTGGCGGTTCCGGCCGACGGGAGGCTCCGCGTGAGCGCCGACATCGCCGTCCTCGGGGCGGGCATGCACCCCTGGGGCAAGTGGGGCCGCAGCTTCGTCGAGTACGGACGGGCCGCGGCCCGCACCGCGCTCGCCGACGCCGGGCTGGAGTGGTCCGACGTCCGGTCGATCGTCGGCGCCGACACCGTGCGCTCGGGGTACCCCGGGTACGTGGCCGGGGCGACCTTCGCCCAGGCGCTCGGCTGGCAGGGCGCGCGGGTGACCAGCGTGTACGCGGCCTGCGCCTCCGGAGCGCAGGCCATCGGGGCGGCGCGGGCGCAGATCCTGGCCGGGCTGGCCGACGTCGTCCTGGTGGTCGGCGCGGACGCGGCGCCCAAGGGGTTCTTCGCCCCGGCGGGCGGGGACCGGCCGGACGATCCGGACTGGCTGCGCTTTCGCGTACTGGGCGCCACGAACCCGGCGTACTTCGGCCTCTACGCGCGCCGCCGGATGGCCGTGTACGGGGACACGCTGGAGGACTTCGCACAGGTCAAGGTCAAGAACGCCGCGGCCGGCGCGCTCAATCCGCTCGCCCGCTACCGCAAGCCGGTCACGGCCGAGGAGGTCGCGGACTCGGCGGTCGTCGCCGATCCGCTGCGGCTGCTCGACATCTGCGCCACCTCGGACGGGGGCGCGGCCCTGGTCCTGAGCAGCATGGACTTCGCGCGCTCGCGCGGCGTCGCCGACCCGGTGCGGATCCGGGCGGTGTCGACGGTGACGCCGACGTACCCCCGTACGGTCCTCGACCTGCCGGACATCGCCACGGACTCGGTGACCGCCGTCCGGCCGGCGCCGGGCTCGTTCCGGGCGTCGATCGCGCGGGCGGCGTACGAGGAGGCCGGGCTCGGGCCCGGGGACCTCTCGCTCGCCGAGGTGTACGACCTGTCCACCGCCTTGGAGCTGGAGTGGTACGAGGACATCGGCCTGTGCGCCGAGGGCGAGGGGGCCAAGCTGGTGCGGGAGGGCGCGACGGCGCTCGGCGGCCGGGTGCCGGTGAACACCAGCGGTGGGCTGGCCTCCTTCGGGGAGGCGGTGCCGGCGCAGGCCATCGCCCAGGTGTGCGAGCTGACCTGGCAGCTGCGGGGCACGGCCGGGGACCGGCAGGTGCCGGGGGCGCGGGCGGGGATCACCGCGAACCAGGGGCTGTTCGGGCACGGATCGGCCGTCGTCGCGGTGCGGTGAGGCGGGCCCTCGCGGTGCGGTGAGGCGGGTCGTCGTGTGACGGCCGCGGCCACGCCCGCGTGACGGCCGCGGGCGGGCGCGGATCCTGAACAGGGGCTGTTGTCGGAACGCTTGACGGCCCCCGGAGGCGGGTTCACACTCGCTCCACAGCCTCCCGCCGCGTACGACGCCCGGCCGAGGCCCTCCGACCCCCCATGAGAGCCGCGGCCCGTACCCCAGTCGGCGGGGGTACGGGCCGCCTCCTGTGGGGCGGGTGCCTCAGCCCCCCGCGGTCAGGCTCCGGCGCCGGGCCCGCGCCAGCGACATCGCGTGTTCCACGACCCCCACCAGGACGTCCTTGACGGACTCCCGGTCCCGGGCGTCGCACAGCAGCACCGGCACCTCGGGATCGAGGTCGAGCGCCTCCCGCACGGTCACCACCGGGTGCCGTTCGGCGCCGTCGAAGCAGTTGACGGCGACCGTGAACGGGATCCCCCGCCGCTCGAAGTAGTCGACGGCGGCGAAGCAGTCGGCGAGGCGGCGGGTGTCGGCGAGGACCACGGCGCCGAGGGCGCCCTGGGCCAGCTCGTCCCACAGGAACCAGAAGCGGTCCTGTCCGGGCGTGCCGAAGAGGTACAGCACCAGGTCCTCGCGCAGCGTGATGCGGCCGAAGTCCATCGCCACGGTGGTGGTGCTCTTGCCCTCCACTCCCCCCGTGTCGTCGATGCCGATGCCCGGCTCCGACAGCAGTTCTTCGGTCCGCAGCGGTCTGATCTCGCTGACCGCACTGACCAGGGTGGTCTTGCCCACCCCGAAGCCGCCCGCGACCAGGATCTTCAGGGTCAGCGGCTCGACCGGTGACACGGCATGCATGGCACCGGTGCGGCTAGAGCGCCCGAAGGCCATCGATCACCTCACGCAGAATGGATTCGTCGGGCAGTTCGGCCGGGGGTACCGGCCGGTTCACATGGACCAGTTGCTCGTCGGCCAGATCGCCGATCAGGACGCGTACGACCCCGACCGCGAGGTCGAGTTCCGCCGCGAGTTCGGCGACCGACTGCGGCCGCTCCCGGCACAGTCCGAGGATGTGGGAGTGCTCCGGGGACAGGGTCAGGTCCCAGACCGGATCGTCGGCCGCCGGTTCGGCGACGACGAGCGCGATCAGGTCGAGCCGGTGCTGGCCGGCGTGGCTGGTCCGGCCGCGGGTCATGGCGTACGGGCGCACCACGGGACCGGCCTCGTCGTCGAACCAGTGCGGGTGGGCGGGATCGTACGGCCGGCCTGGATCGTTCTCGGCCGGATCGTTCTGGCCTGGATCGCTCATGCCGTCCGCCTCACCCTCCGGCTGGCAGCCCGGAGCGGGGAGCGGTCGCCAGGTGGTCGCCTACCCGCTTGACCATGAGGGTCATCTCGTACGCGACCTGCCCGACGTCGGAGTCGGCGTCGGAGAGCACGGCCAGGCAGCTGCCGTCGCCGGCGGCCATGACGAAGAGGAAGGCCTCGTCCAGCTCGACCACGGTCTGGCGGACGCTGCCGGACTCGAAGTGGCGGCCGACGCCCTTGGCCAGGCTGTGGAAGCCGGAGGCCACGGCGGCCAGGTGCTCGCTGTCCTCGCGGGTCAGGTCCTTCGAGCTGCCGGTGGGCAGGCCGTCGCCGGAGAGGACCACCGCCTTGCGGATGCTGGCGACCCGGTCGACGAGCTCGTCGAGGAGCCAGTTGAGCGGACCGGAGCCGCGGCCCCGGGTGTCGTTGCCGGTCTGCGGTGCGGTCATCGACCGTCCCCCTCGTTCTCGTATCCGTCACCTGTGGCGGCGGAAGTGCCTGCCCCGGCTGCGGACTGCTGCTGTGCTTGCTGGGTGCGGCCCGCCGTCCAGCCGCGCTGGAGTGCGGACATGCGCGTACGGACCTCTTCGGCGTCGCGGTGGACCACCTGGTCCGCGGCGGCGTCGGCGGGTGCGGACGCCTGGGCGTTCTTCAGCTGGGGCGCCAGGTTGGCCTGGCGGACGCGCTTGGGCAGCCCGCCGGGGCCCTTGGCGCTGTGCTCCGGCTCCGCCCCGGGCCCGGGGACCGCGCTGACCGGGCGGGGCTCCACGCGGCGGCCGTGCTCGGCGACCAGGGTCGGGGTGGGCCTGCGGCGCGGCAGCGGTACGGCGCCGCCCTGGGAGCGGGACGCGTCGGAGCGGGCGCCGCGGACCGGATCGGTGCGGTGGCTGTCGAGGCGGACCGGGCCGGTGGGGGCCAGCGGCTCGCGGTCCTTGCCGCCCTTGCGCTCCTGGCCGCCCTTGCGGTCGGTGTGCGGGGCCCGGTCCGCGGGGCGAAGCCCCAGCAGCGCGCTGCGCGGGGTGCCGTTCGGCGGGGTCTCGTCGTCGAGGGTGGCCATGGCGGGGCGGCCGCCGACGCCGGTGAGGCCGGCGATCCCGGTGGTGAGCTCGTCGAGGGGGGCCGGGTCGTCGAGCCCGTCCAGCCCGAGGGCGCCGAGCGGGGCCTCCAGTTCCACCGGACCGCGCAGTTCGGGGGCGGCGAGCGTGCGGCCTGCCGGGGCGCGCTCCATGGCGGCCGGGGCGGGCCGGGCGGGGCCCTGCCGGTTCTTGGTGCCGAGGCCGGGCCGGCCGCCCTTGCCGTCGCCCAGGCGCAGGCCGGTGCCGTTGGTCTCGGGGGCCTCGGTGAGCAGGGCCGCCGGGAGGAACACCACGGCGGTGGTGCCGCCGTACGGGCTGGGCTGGAGGACGACCTTGACGGCGTGGCGCTGCGCGAGGCGGCTGACGACGAACAGGCCGAGGCGGTCGGTGTCGGAGAGTTCGAACTCGGGGGTCTCGGCGAGCCGGAGGTTCGCGTCGAGCAGGGCCTCCGGGTTCATGCCGAGGCCGCGGTCGTGGATTTCGAGGGTGAAGCCGTTGGCGACGCGTTCGCCGTGGACCTGGACGGCGGTGTGCGGCGGGGAGAACACGGTGGCGTTCTCCAGGAGTTCGGCGACGAGGTGGGTGACGTCGGCGACGGCGGGGCCGGCGATGCCGAGCCGCGGCAGCCTGCGCACCTCGATGCGCTCGTAGTCCTCGACCTCGGCGACGGCGGCCCGTACGACGTCCATGAGCTGGACGGGCTTGCGCCACTGGCGGGAGGGGGCCGCGCCGGAGAGGATCACGAGGCCCTCGGCGTGACGGCGCATGCGGGTGGTCATGTGGTCGAGGCGGAAGAGGTCGGCGAGTTCCTCGGCGTCCTCGGTGCGCCGCTCCATGGTGTCGAGCAGGGTCAGCTGGCGGTGCAGAAGGACCTGGTTGCGGCGGGCGAGGTTGACGAACACCTCGGAGACGCCCCGGCGGAGCTCGGCCTGCTTGACGGCGGCTTCGACGGCGGCGCGCTGGAGGGTGTTGAGGGCCTGGCCGACCTGGCCGACCTCGTCCTTCTCGTACTCCAGGCGCGGGGCCTCGGTCTCGACGTCGACGTGTTCGCCGGCGGCGAGGCGGCGCATGACGGCGGGCAGCCGGACGCCGGAGACCTCGTGGGCCTCCTTGCGGAGCCGGGACAGGTCGCGGACCAGGTCGCGGCCGATGCGCACGGAGAGGACGACGGAGAAGACGAGGGCGATGAAGCCGAGGACGCCGGCGATGGCCGCCTGGACGAGGACGTCCATGGCGACGGGTTCGACGCGCTTCTGGTAGCGGTCGCCCGCGGCGGTGCCCATGGTGGCGAGGTCGTCGAGGACCTTGCCCGCGGCCTCGTCCCACTGGGCGGCGGTGATGCGCGGGTTCTTGCCGGGACCGCCGGCGACGAACCGTTCCTCCAGGTCGCGCAGCGGCTTGGTGTCGGGGCCACCCCAGTACTGCTCGAACTGCTCGCGGTCGTCGGACGGGAGGATCGCGAGGTTGAACTCGTAGAGCAGGGCGCGGTTCGCGGCAAAGTCGGAGACGTGCCGGACGTCGGCGGGGGTCACGTTGCGGGCCGCGAGGGCGGCGGCCACGACGGCGTCCTCGCGCGAGAGTGCCTCGCGGGCGCGGGTGATGCCGACCAGGGCGCGGCCCTGCTTGTCCATCTCCACGTTCTCCAGGGCGTGGAGGTTCATGAGGAAGTCGTAGCAGGGGTCGACGAGACGGCTGTAGAGCTCCAGCGCCTGGCTCGGGTCGAGGGTGTTCTGGTCGACGGAGCGGCGCAGGGCGCCGATGCCGTGGAAGGCGTCGAGGATGGAGTCGAGGCGCTGGGCGGCCGCCGGGGCGAGTTCGTCCGAGACCTCGGGGTCCTTGGCGTTCTTGCCGATGCGGTCCACGAGCTCGTCGGTGGCGGCGCGGCGCTTGGCGAGTTCGGCGGTCGCGGTGGAGGCGCGCGGGTCGCCGAGGACGACGAGGCTCTGGCGGCGCTCCTTCTGGATGACGCGGACGACGTCCTCGACGGGGTAGCCGACCTTGTCGATGACGTAGGCGACGTCGAGGAGTTCGACGGCCTGGCGCCCGGTGAGCACGGTCGCGAAGCCCCAGAGGGCGGTGAGGGAGACGAGCGGCACAAGGAGCAACGCCACGATCTTCCGGCGGATGGACTTCCCGCGAAAGCGCATGGCCTCCCCAGCCTCCCCCAGCTCAACCCCGTTGGCAGGGGTCGGTGTTCCGTCATTTAAACGGCGTGAGCCTACTACTGCCGGGGAGCGGCTTCGAAGGCGTGTCCGGACGTTTTCGGCCGGGTGCCGGGGCGTAGATCAGCAGTTGTCCGACACATCCGGTCAAGAGCGGTCCGTTATGTGGCAGATGACACTTGGTGGGGCGTCGGTTCCCGCAACCGAATGGATGGCTGGAATTCTTCGTTCCGGGATGGGCAGGTGCTGGGGAGAAGTCAGTTGGAAACGGGAATCTCTCGGCGGTTTCGAACGTCTAGCTGGTTGAGGGGACGGGCCAGGGGGAGCGTGGGATGGGGATGTACGAGGACGACGGTGTGATGGTGGGCGCGCGCGGGCGGTCGCTGTGGCAGGAGGAGCCGGCGCGGCGGCGCCGGATGCCGGATCCGGTGCGGGACTCGGCGGTGCGGGCGGTGCTGATCGTGGCCGTGACGCTGACCCAGGCGACGGTCACCTTCTTCCTGACGCTGACCGGCTCCTGGCTGGCCCTGCCGATGGCGCTCGGCGCGATAGCCGGGACGGTGGTGGCCACGTGGGGCGTGCTGGACGTGCTGATCACCCGGCAGATGTGGAACCAGCGGTACGGGGTGGTGTCGGAGCCGAGCAGTACCGCGCGCGGCCGTCGGCGCGAGCAGCGCCGGGCCCGCCAGGAGGCCCGTGCGGAGGCCCGCCGGCAGCCGGGCGGCGGGCCGGGCCGAATACCGCGGAGCGGTGGGGCGCCCGCGGGCGCCCGCCCGGCCGCGTGGCCGCCGCCCGGTGCGGACCGGCGCTACCGGGCGAGCTCGGGCCGGGGCTGAGGCCCGTACGGGGCCGCCGGGGCCTGCCCGGGCCGGGGCGCCCGGGGTGTCCGGGCTGCCCGGTGCGCGCGGCGCGCGGTGCGCGGTGCGCGGTGCGCGGTGCGCGGTGCGCGGTGCGCGGTGCGCGGTGCGCGGTGCGCGGTCAGGAAACGGTCGCGGAGCGGCGGAACATGCGGGTCGCCGTGATCTCGCCGTGGATGGTCTCCTCCTCCGGGGACTGCTGGGGCAGGCCCGGGCGCAGGTGCTCCTCGACGCTGATGTACTTCAGCCCCGCCCGCAGGTCCGCGTCATTGCGCAACCGGATGACCAACGGGAACTCGGCGAGGGCCGTGGTGTCGAACAGGCCGGTCGTGTAGAGCAGCTGGACACCGAGCGCGTCCGAGACGGCCCGCTGGAGTTCCAGCAGGTACGTGGCGTTCGCGCGACCGATCGGGTTGTCGAGGAACAGCGTGCCCGCGTGGCGGTGCTTGTCGCGGCCGCGGTCGTTGCTGCGCAGGGCCGCCATCGTGCAGTACAGCGCGATCGCGGCGGTCAGCAGCTGGCCGCCGGAGAACACGTCGCCCATCTGCCCCACCGGGACGCGCTCGGCGCGCAGCACCGCGTCCGGCTTGAGGATCTCGACGGAGATGCCCTTGGGCTCCAGGGCCGCCTGGACTCCGCGCAGGAGCAGGGACATGCCGTCGCGCCGGCCCTCTCCGAAGGAGGCGCTGCTGTTCTTCTTCACGGCCGCGCGGGTCGCCTCGTCGATGACCTCGCCGAGGCGCTCCGTGAGGGTGGCCTGGTCCGGCTCCTCGAAGCGGATGCGCAGGAACTCCTGCCCCGACCACTCCCCCAGCCCCTCGGGAAGCTGGGAGAGCCGCTGGGCGGAGCGCAGGGTGGCCAGGGCGGACTCCACGAGTCCGCGCAGCCGGTCGACGATGCTGTCGCGGTTGCGTTCCAGCTGGGCCAGTTCGTCGGTCAGGACGCGCAGCCGGGGCGCGAAGGCGGCGGCCCAGGCCGCGGCGTGCTCGGGCAGGGCGGAGGCGGGCAGTTCGCGGATCTGCTGGCGCGCGGGGGTGCGTACCTGCTCGTAGCGGTTGGCGTTGGCGTGACGCACCAGGATGTCGCTCGCCTCGCGCACCGCCGCCTCGGCGGCCGAGAGGTCGGCCGCGCAGCCGCGCAGGGAGCGGCGGGCCTCGGCGGCGGACTGCCGGGCCTCCTCCAGGGTGCCGGGGTGGGCGGCCGGCTCCTGCTCGTCGTCCTGGTGGGTGTGGTCGCGCAGCAGGTCCCGCAGCATGGCCGCGGTCTCGTCGAAGCCTCCGGCGCCGTCCTCGGCGGTGCGGTGGGCGCGCAGCAGGTCGGCGTGGGCGGCCCGGGCGCTCTCCACGGCCGCGGTGTGCGCGGCCAGCTGCGCGGTGGCGGTGCGCAGCATGGCCTGGGCCTGCTCCACGTCGCCCGGGATCATCTCCTGCGGCAGGTCGGTGTGGGCCTCGCCCTCGGTGGGGGCGTGCCGTTCGGCCTCGCCGCGCAGCCGGCCGAGCTGCTCGCTGGCGACCTGAGCGCGGGTCTCCAGCATCTGTACGAGGGACTCGGCGCGGGCGGCGGCCGCCTGCCGGGAGGGTCCGTCGGCGCCGTCGGTTCCTTCGAGCAGCTGCGCGGCGCGCGTGCGGACCTTGTTCGTGAGCCGGTCGAGTTCGGCGAGGGCCGCGCTCTCGTCGCTCTCGGCGCGGGCCTGTTCGGCGCGCAGGTCGGCGCCGACGCCGACCTTCTCGTACAGCCGGGAGGCGGCGCGGTAGGCCTCGCGCAGGTCGGGCAGGGGTGCCTTGGCGGCGCCGTCGTCCTCGGGCAGGGTCTCGGGGGCGCCGGCGATCTCGGCGCGCTCGGCACGCAGCGCGCGGGCGGTGCGCCGGGCGTCGTCGGCGGCGCGCTGGGCGGCGCGGCGGTCCTCGTCGGCGGCGCGGGCCCGGTCCAGGCAGACCTCGGCGCGGGCCTCGCACTCGGCGGCGTCGTCGGCGAGTTCGCGCACCTTGGCCTGCCAGCCGGCGCGCTCGCGCAGCCGGAAGGCGAGCCCGGCGAGGGCGTCGGCCGCGCGGCGGGCCCGCTGGGCGGCGTCCTGGCGCTCGTCGCGGACGCGGGCGGCGTCGGCGGCGGCCTCGTCGGCCTCGGCCCGTACGGTACGGGCCTCCGCGAGCTCGGCGTCGGCCTCCTCGGCGAAGGCGCGGGCGGCCTCGGCCTGCTGCGCGAGCTCGGCGAGCCGGCCGGGCGGGCAGCCGGTGCGCCAGGAGGCGAGGCGGGCGGCGAGTTCACGGTCGCCGGCGAGGCGGGCGGCCAGGTCGCGGATCTCGGTGTCGCGGGCGGTGGCGCGGGTGCGCAGCGCCTGGCGTTCCTCGTCGGCGGCGTGCTCGTCGTGCATGGCCGGGTTCGGCGGTACGAGGAACACCCCCGTGTCCGTGCCCTCGCCGTGGGCGGGCGGCACCGGCGCCAGCAGGGCGGCGGCGGTGCCGACGGCGACGGCGGAGCGGGGCAGCAGGGCGGCCGCGGAGAGGACCTCGCGGGCCCGGGCGTGGGTGTCGGGGTCGGTGATGACGACGCCGTCGACGAGCTCGGGGCGGGCGGCGAGGACGCGGGCGTGGTCGGCCGGGTCCACGGACTGCGCCAGGTAGCGCCAGCCGGGCAGGGCCGGAATGCCGTGTTCACCGAGGTACTCGACGGTGGCGAGGACGTCGGGGCCGGGCGGCAGCAGCCCGCCGTCGCCGAGGGCGCCGAGGATGCGGGCGTCGTCGGCGGCGGCGGTGCGCAGTTCGAACAGCTGCCGCTCGGCCGCCCCGACCCCGCGGGTGAGCATCTCGCGCAGTTCGTCGGCGTTCCGGTCGAGGTCCTCGACCGTGAGCCCGCCGCCCGCGGCGTTCGCGTCGGCGGTGCGGGAGCCGGCGGCGCCGGGGGCCGCCGGCCCGGCGGGCGTACCGGTTTCCGGGGTGCCCGTACGCGGGTGGGGGAGGAAGGTTTCGGGGGCCGTCGGGAGGCCCAGCAGCTCCGCCAGGCGGGGGGAGGCGGCCAGGGAGGCGGCCGCCCGGTGCTCGGCGTCGTGGGCGGCCTCGGCCGCGTCGGCGGCGTCCGCGGCGCGGGCGGCGGTGAGTTCGGCGCGGGACTCGGCCGCGGCGGCCTCGCGGGCGGCGTCGGCGGTGGCCCGGGCGGCCTCGCGGGACTCGTCCCAGGCGGCCACGGTGGTCTTCTCGGCGTCGGAGGCGGCCAGGGCGGCGCGCGCCGGGTCCGCGTCGGGGGCGGAGTCGTCGAGCCAGCCGGCCCGTACGGCCTCGGCGGTCTCCTGCTGGACCTCGGCGAGTCGGGCCCGCAGGTGTTCGGCCTCGCTGCGGGCCCGCTGGGCGCCGGTGGCGGCGGCGGTGGCGTCGCGGTGCGCGGCCTCGCCCGCCTCCTGGAGGGCGGCGGACCGCTCCTCCTCCTCGTTGGCGACGCGCTCCCCGTTCTCGGCGGCGGTGTGCAGGGCCCGTACGAGAGCGGCGGCGGCGCTCGCCCGGGCGGCGAGCGCCGGGGCGGCGTCCCGCTCGGCCTCCAGGATCGCGGCGGCGACCCGGGCGGAGCGGTCGGCGGCGGCGCGGTGGCGCAGCACGATCTCGGCGGCCTGCCACGCGGAGTGCAGGGTGCGGGCTTCGAGGAGCTCGCGGCGCTGGGCGGCGGCGGCCTTGTCGGCGACGGTCAGCGCCAGCGAGGCGTGCCGGTAGGCGAGTTCGGCGGAGACGGCGGCGCTGCGGGCCCGCGCGGACTCGGCGGAGGTGACGCCGTGGGCGGCGCCGGTGACCCGCTGCGCGAGGTCGGCGGCGCGGCCGCGCTCCTCGGCGGCGCGGGCGGACAGCCGCCGGGCGAGGGTGCGGGTGCGGCGCTCGGCGCCCGCGTGGACGTCGCGGAGCCGGGAGCGGGTCTCGGCGGCCTCGACGATCTTGGTGAGGAGGTCCACCGAGCCGGCGGTGAAATCCCGTTCCGCCATGAGCTCGGCGCGGCGGCCGAGCTTGTTGCCGAAGCCGTGGACCAGGTCGGCGAGGCCGTCGGTGTCGCGGGTGTCGGTGACCGCGCGCAGCAGCAGGTCGGTGAAGTCGGAGTCCTTCTTGACCGCGAAGAGGCCGGCGGCCTCGCCCTCGTCGGCGTTCATCTCGCGCTGGTAGCGGAAGAGTTCGGGGTCGAGGCCGAGTTCGGTGAGGTGCTCGTTCCAGCGGTCGTGGATCTCCTCGAAGTACACCTCCAGGTGCGGGTACGCCTTGCCGGCCTCGGTGAGGGCGTCGCGGAAGCCCTTCATCGTGCGGCGGCGGCCGCGGGCGCCGGAGACGCCTTCGACGGGCGGGCGCACGGCGGTGGCCTCGGCGACGGGGAGGTTGTCCAGGCTCAGGCCCGGGCCGGGGCGGAAGGAGTACCAGGCCTCGGCGAACTTGCGCGGGTCGTTGGAGACCTGGCGGCCGCGCCATTCGCTGACCTTGCCGACGACCACGCACTCGCCGGTCTGGGTGTGCTGCCACTCCAGGGCCACGTGGCCGCAGTCGTCGGCGAGCAGGAACTTGCGCAGCACGCCGGAGCTGGCGCCGCCGAGGGTGTTGCGGTGGCCGGGCAGCATCACCGAGAAGATCAGCTTGAGCAGGACGGACTTGCCGCCGCCGTTCTCCAGGAAGAGCACGCCGGCGGGGGCCGGGCGGCGCGGCGGACCGGTGGGCTCGTCCTCGAAGAACTCCGCCTGGGCGGGCGCCGGGTGGGGCACCGGCTCACCGACTCCGCGCAGGTCGAGCACGGTGTCGGCGTAGCGCGCGCCGGCGGGCCCGATGGAGTAGAGGCGGATCCGGGACAGCTCGTACATGGCGGCGGACTCTCGTGGTCTCTCGTAGGTCGTGCGTACGGGTGGGGCGCGGACTCAGGCGTGGAAGGGCAGGCCGGCGTCGGCGGCGAGCTCCAGGTCGTCGCCTTCGGGCGGCGGCAGGAGGCTGGCGGAGCCGTCGCTGACGGGGACCACGCCGAGTTCCAGGAGCTCGGCCATGGCCGCGCTGCCCGCCATGTCGCGGACCTGGAGCTGGTAGCGGGGGGTGGTGCGGTAGGTGCCGCCGGCGTCGTCGCCGGTGCGCTGGAGGAAGCCGGAGTCGGTGAGGAACGCGGCCGCCTTGCCGACGATGCCGGTGGTGGAGCCGGCGAGGCGGCGGGCGTCCTTGGTGGCGCCGGTGGCGCTGCGGCGGGCGTAGACGCGCCAGGCGGCCTCCAGGCCGGGGGCGTCGGTGGCCGGGTCGGTGTTCTCGCCGAGCTCCTCGGCGCGCTCCTCCAGGCGGCGGCAGGTCTGCCGGACGAAGGCGTCGACCCCGTTGACGGTGACGCGGCCGATGTAGCCGTCGTCGGCGAGGTCCTCGGGGCGGGGGAAGGCGAGGGCGGCGACGGCGAGGTGGGCGAGGCCGTGCAGGAACCGGTCGGCGGAGTCGGCGGTGGTACGGCGGGCGTAGTCGCCCATCCGGACGGCGAAGACGGAGTCCTCGCCGGCGGCGACGGCCATGCCGGCGCGCGGGGACACCTCCAGGACGACGAGGCCGAGGCCGGTGGCGACGGCGTCGGCGAGGCGGCCGAAGGCCGGCTCCTCGCGGTAGCGGCGCAGCAGTTCGGAGTACTCGGCGTCGCGGGCCGGGAGCAGCTTGGGCTGGAGCCCGAACGCGACGAGCCGGGCCGCGTCCGCGGCGTCGGCGGGGGTGACGGCCCCTGCGGAGGCGTGCCCCGCGGGGGCGGACCCGCCCGCGGCGGGCGCGACGGGAGCCGACGGTGCGTCGGGCTCGCTCCACGCGGGGTGCTCGGCGTGGTGGTCGCTCACGGGTGGGTCTCCTCGGCGGTACGGATGCGGGGTGCGGGGCGGGCGGGGGCGGTGCCGGTGCGGCCTGCGGGCCGGGCCCGGCGGGCGCCCGGCGGTGCGGCGACGCGGCCGGGGCCACCCGCCACGGCCCGGCGCCGACAGGCGGACCGGGGTCCAACAGCACTACGGAGCCCAGCGGCGGGCCCGGGTGCCGGAGCGGGCCCGGGTGCGGGAGCAGCCCCGAACGGTGGCGCGGCGGGGGTCATACCGCCTCCGTGCGGTCCGCGGTCATCGCGGCCGCGTCCAGGAGGGCCGTGCCGACGATCAGGTCCGCGCCGCCGAACTCGGGGTCTTCGAGCTGCGTGCCGTCGTCCACGGCGAAGAGCAGCCGCTCCTCGCCCTGGCGGTAGGCCGTGCCGACGGCCGGGCTCGCCGCGTGGACGGCCAGCAGGGCCACCAGGTACGGCAGGTCCGGGTCGCTGCGCCGGGCCTCGGCGAGCAGTCCCGACAGCCTGCGCGGGGCGTCGTGCGGCAGGTCCAGGAGCTCCATCGCGGCGGCGAGCTGCTCCTCGCTGAACCGGCTGTCGTCCGGGGTCGCGATCAGGTCCGGCTCCGGCATCTCCGCGCCCAGGTGCTCCCGCTCCACCGGCGGCGTCAGCAGTATCTCGACCAGGTCGGTGACGCGCACCGAGACCGGGGTCCGCAGGCCGACCGCCGAGGCGAAGAAGGCGTCCGTGACCCGGGAGGCCCGGGCGAGCGGCAGCGGCAGCACGGGCGCGACGAGCTGCCCGTACAGGTCGATCCCGGAGCGCGGCGCGGGGGCCGCGAAGGCCTGCCGGTCCTGCTCGGCGCGGAACAGCGGGCCCGCGTCCAGCAGCCTCGACTGGAGCTGGGTGTGGCGGCGGATGCAGTCCTTGACGATGTCGACGAGCTCGGCGGCGCGCCGCTTGTTCTCGGGCTCCTCCGCCTCGTCGCGCGCCCGGCGGATGTTGGTCAGGATCGCGTTCTCGTGCCGGTAGCGGTCGGCGACGTGGTCGAGGGCCTCCTCGATCATGTCCGGCACCGACTGCAGCCAGTCCACCGCCCGGACGTTGCGCCGGGTCGCGTCCAGCGTGCGGCGCAGGGTCTCCGCGTACTGCACCGTGCGGTAGCGGGCCTGCTCGGCGGCGAGCTGGGCGTCGGCGAGGCGGCCCCGGCTGATCAGGACCTCCAGCTTCACCTCGGCCGCGATCTGCGCGCTGGTGACGTCCGTGTCGAGGGCGCCGACCAGCACGTTGACGGCTTCGTCCGTCGTGCGGAGGTAGACGGCCCCGCCGTAGCCGGGGACCTCTTCGATCAGTTTGAAGTCGTAGTCCCGCCGGACGTACACCCCGTCGGGGCCGAACGTGCCGTAGATCGCGCGGAAGCCCCGGTCGACGCTGCCGACGTTGATCAGGTTCTCCAGCACCCAGCGGGCCACCCGCTCGTGCTCGGCCGCCGGGCGGTGCGGTGCCTGCGCGGCGACGCGCGGCAGCAGCCTGGCCACTATCTGCTCGTGGTCGGCGCCGGTGTCGAAGTCCATGTTGAGCGTGACCAGGTCGATCGCGGCCAGCGCGACCTCCGCCATCGCGTAGATCCCGTACTCGCCGGCGAGATTGGCCTTGCGTACGTCGAGGTCGTGCAGCGGGGCGGTGCAGGCGAGCGCACGCAGCCGCCGGGCCAGGCCCTCGTCGGCGGCCGGGCCCGGCGCCGGGGACGGAAGGGTCTTCGCCGGGGCGGGGAGAGTCACGGACAAAGACTAGGCGCTGACACGGACAACATCCCAAACGGCATGGTTCGGGCCGATCGGTCCCGGGGACAGCCGGGCGTTCCCGCCGGACACGCCGTGTCCGGCGTCCGCACGTTCTACGCTCACCGCATGGCTTCCATGATCACATCTCTGATCGACCTCAACGCCGATCTCGGCGAGGGCTTCGGGCGCTGGACGCTGACCGACGACGAGGCCCTGCTGTCCGTCGTCACGAGCGCCAACGTGGCGTGCGGCTTCCACGCCGGTGATCCGTCCATCATGCGGCGGGTCTGCGCGCTGGCCGCGGAGCGGGGGGTACGGATCGGCGCGCAGGTCTCGTACCGCGATCTGGCGGGCTTCGGGCGGCGCTCGATGGACGTGCCGGCGGCCGAACTGGCCGACGAGGTGGCGTACCAGATCGGGGCGCTGGAGGTCTTCGCCCGTGCGGCCGGCTCCCGGGTGTCGTACGTGAAACCGCACGGGGCGCTGTACAACCGCACGGTCCACGACCCCGACCAGGCCGGCGCCGTCGTCGCCGGGGTGCGCATGGCGGCGGGGGCCGCCGGCCTGCCCGTCCTGGGCCTGCCGGGCTCGCTGCTGCTGTCCGCGGCCGAGGCGGCGGGGCTCGCGGCCGTGCCGGAGGCCTTCGCCGACCGGGCGTACACGGCCGCCGGAACGCTGGTGCCGCGCGGCGAGCCGGGGGCGGTGGTGCACGACCCGGACGCCGTGGTCGCCCGCGCGGTCGCGATGGCGGCCGAGGGCGCGGTGTCCGCCGCCGACGGCTCCCGGGTGGCGGTCGCGGCGCGCTCGCTGTGCCTGCACGGGGACACCCCGGGGGCGGCCGGACTCGCCCTGCGGGTCCGCGAGGCGCTGGCCGCGGCGGGCGTCCGCGTGGAGGCCTTCGCGTGAGGCCGCTGGTGGTGGGCGGCGAGGCGCTGCTGATCGAGCTGGACTCGGCGGCGGAGGTGGCGGCGCTCCACGCCGAGCTGCTGCGGCGTCGGGACGCGGGCGAGCTGGGCGCCGTACGGGACGTGGTGCCCGCGGCGCGGACGGTGCTGCTGGACGGCGTGCGCGGACCGCGCGCGCTGGCGGAGCGCATCGCGCGCTGGGAGGTGCCGCCGCTCGCGGAGACCGAGGGGCCGCTGGTCACGGTCCCGGTGCGGTACGACGGGCCGGACCTGGCGGAGGTGGCCCGGCTGTGGGGGGTCGCGGAGCGGGAGGTCGCCGGGGTCGTCGGGGACACCGTCTTCCGGGTGGCCTTCTGCGGGTTCGCGCCGGGCTTCGGCTACCTGACGGGGCTTCCGGAGCGCTTCCACCTCTCCCGGCGGGCGACACCCCGTACGGCCGTGCCGGCGGGCTCGCTGGCCTTCGCCGGCGAGTACGCCGGGGTGTACCCGCGCTCCTCCCCCGGCGGCTGGCAGCTGGTCGGGACGGCCGACGCGGTGCTGTGGGACCCGCAGCGGGAGCCGGCGGCGCTGTTCGCGCCGGGGGTACGGGTGCGGTTCGAGGAGGCGTCGCGATGACGGGGGCCGCGCTGGAGGTCGTCCGGGCGGGGGCGCTGACCACGGTCCAGGACCTGGGCCGGCCCGGGTACGCGCACCTGGGGGTGCCGCGGTCGGGGGCGCTGGACGCGGGCGCCCTCGGGCTGGCCAACCGGCTGCTCGGCAATCCGCCGGAGGCCGCCGCCCTGGAGACCACCCTGGACGGGGTCGGTCTGCGGGCCCTGGCCCCCGTGACGGTGGCGGTCACGGGCGCGCCCTGCGCCGTACGGGTGTCAGGGCGCGCGGTGGCATGGGGAGCCCCGGTACGGCTCCGGGCCGGCGCGGAGCTGGAGGTGGGCCGGGCGGAGCCGGGGGTGCGCAGCTACGTCGCGGTGCGGGGCGGGTTCGCCGTACCGCCGGTCCTGGGCTCCCGCTCGACCGACCTGCTCTCGGGGCTGGGGCCGGCCGTCCTGTCGGCCGGGACGGTCCTGCCGGTGGGCCCGGCCGGTCCGGATCCGGTCCGCGGGGCGGACGCGCTGCGGGTGCCCGGGGTGCCGGGGACGCGGGCCGGACTGGTGCTGCCGTTGCGGCCGGGGCCGCGGGCGGACTGGTTCGAGCCGGCTTCGCTCGCGGCGCTGTGGCGCGCCGCGTTCCGGGTCTCGCCGGCGTCGAACCGCATCGGCCTGCGCACCGAGGCCGGGCCACGGCTGGAGCGCGCCCGCGGCGGCGAGCTTCCGAGCGAGGGCATGGTCCTGGGGGCCGTCCAGGTCCCCCCGGACGGCCTCCCGGTGGTCTTCCTGGCCGACCACCCGGTGACGGGCGGCTACCCGGTGGTGGGCGTGGTCCCTCCGGGCCCGGCGCTCGACGCGGCGGCCCAGGCCCGGCCGGGGGTGCCGGTGAGGTTCGTGCGGGCCCGGTGAAACGGTTGCGGGGTTTGCGGCCAAGTACCGGGTGAGGGGGGCCGACCGGGCCCCCGGCACAAGGGAGGAACCGGGTGCGCAGCCCACGCCAGGAGACCGGACCGCCGGATCTCACCACGCCCGACGGGTTCGCGGCGTTCTACGAGGAACACGTCGACGCCGTCCTCGGGTTCGTCACCCGCCGGGTCTGCGACGCCCATCTGGCGGCGGACCTCACGGCGGACGTCTTCCTCGCCGCGATGGCATCGGCCAAGGGGTACCGGCACCACAGGGGAGTGCCGGTCGCCTGGCTG
The DNA here is from genome assembly GCF_008704935.1 of Streptomyces vinaceus. NCBI lineage: Bacteria > Bacillati > Actinomycetota > Actinomycetes > Kitasatosporales > Streptomycetaceae > Streptomyces > Streptomyces vinaceus. The sequence goes on along the minus strand of NZ_CP023692.1, from coordinate 6,148,660 downwards.
TTCGGCATCGCCCGCAACGTACTGGCGGGCCACGCCCGCGGCCGGGCCAGGGAGAGCGGCGCCCTGGCCCGGCTCAGCGGCCGCAGGCTCCTCGACGACGAGGACGTGGCCGCGCTGGAGGAGCGGATCGACGCCCAGCGCGCCTTCCGCGTGCTCGCCGAGCGCCATGCGGCGTTGTCCGAGCCGCTGCGCGCGGCCCTCGACCTGGTCGTGGTCGACCAGCTGAGTCCCGCCGAGGCCGCGCAGGCGCTGGGCGTCACCCAGGCGACGGTCCGCGTCCGTTTGCACCGTGCCCGCCGCGCCCTGCGCACGCCGGGCCCCGTCCACGAGAACCGGCTGGAGGCAGTCCGATGAACGACAACGGGCCGAACGACAACATGACGACCGGCAACCGGCCGACCGGCAGCGCGCCGGGCGGCGGCAGGCCGCACGGGTTCGAGGACCGGCTGAAGGCCGCCCTGCTGGCCCGCCTTCCGGAGGAGCCCGCGCCCACGCCGGCCCGCTCCTTCGTCCGGCGGTACGGAGTTCCGCTCGCCGTGGGCCTGGCGACCGCCGCCGTGCTCGGGCTGGTGGCCCTTCCGGGCGGCGGGGGCGGCGGGGGCTCGCGGCCGGCGGGCACGTCGTCCGCGACCGAACCGGTCGTGCGGGGCGACGGCACGATCCTGGTCGCCTGGCCCTCGTACGAGGGCGTGCCCGAGACCGTGGACAAGCTCCGGGCACTCGGGGTCCGGGTCGCGATGGTCCAGCGCAGGCCCCCGGGCGAGTGCTCGGATCCGGGCGGCGGACACCTCGGCCCGGAGTACGACCCGGCGAGTGGGAAGTGGAAGGAACAGGACCCGGACGCGCTGCCGTTCGTCATGGACGGCGACCAGCGGATGCTGCGGATCACCGCCAAGACCGTCCCCGAGGGACACACCCTCGTCCTCGCACGCGCCGCGAAGCCCGCGCCCCGCGTCGACGGCGTCTCGGTCGGCGTCATCGCGACGGAGAAGGTGCCCTCCTGCGAGATCGACTTCTCGGCCGGGCAGCCGTCCTCCCCCGGAGCACCACCGGCGCGGCCCTGACGCGCCTCGGCCCGGCCTCCCGTTCGCCGGGGGGCCGGGCCGAGGGCGTGTACGGCCGGGGTCTACACGGCCGATTCCGGGGCGATCCTGCTGCGTACCGCCGACTGGACGTCCTCTTCCTCGGCGGGATCGGCCGCCAGACGGCGCAGGCGCGGGGCGACCCGGGCGTCGGCCGTCTCCGCGTGGCGGGCGGCCACCTCGCGGGTGGTCTCCTCGCAGTCCCAGAGGCATTCGACGGCGAAGCCCGCCGCGAAGGAGGGGTCCGTGCTGGCCAGGGCGCGCGCCGCGCGCCCGCGCAGGTGGGACGAGGCCGTCTCGCGGTAGATGTGGCGCAGGACCGGCGCCGCGCAGCCGATGGACAGCCGGCCGGCGCCGTCGACCAGGGCGAACAGCCGCTGGGCGTCCGGGCCGGAGCCGCGGACCGTCGAGCGCAGGGCGCCCAGGACGAGTGCGGTGTCCTCGGGCCCGCCGCGGGCGGCCAGGAGGGCGCCGGCGGCGGCGCCCAGCGCGTCGGGGCGGTGGATCCACTGCCGGGCCCGGTCGACGGCGGCGGGGCCGCACATGCGCTCGTAGGCGGCCACGGCCGGCTCGTCACCGGCGGCTTCGATGAGGTCCAGTACGGCCGGGTTCTCCGGCTCGGCGAGGACGAGGTGGTGCAGGGCGGTGGCCCGGGCGGCCTCGCCGCCCGCTCCGGCGGCGGCGGCGAGGATCGCGGAGCGGTCCTCGGGCGCGGCCACGGCGGCGAGGCAGCGCGCGGCGGGCACGTGCAGCGGGGTGCCGCGGCGGAGGCCGTCGGCGGCCCAGTCGAACACGGCCTGGACCCCCCAGCCGGGCCGGGGCCCGTTCGGGGTGAGCTGGCGCTGCCAGCGGTCGAAGGAGCCCTGCTGGCGGGCCGCGCGCAGGCGGTCGCCGTGGTCGGGTGACTCTTCCCACAGACACCAGGGCCGGGGCTCGTAGGCGTCGCGGACGGCGGCGGCCAGCCGCGCCTCGCCCTCGGCACCGGCCGGGAATCTGGCGAGCACGGGCGCGGCGAGCCCGCGCAGCCCCTCGTCGTCGTCGCGCAGGGCGAGCTCGTCGAGGGCCCAGGCCCAGTTGGCGCCGGAGGCGGCGTAGCGGCGCAGCAGCATGAGGGCGTCGTCGCGGCCGTACGAGGCCAGGTGGCCCAGGACGGACAGGGCGAGGCCCGTCCGGTGGTCCGAGTCGTCGACGAGGTCGTCCGCGCTGAAGAGGTGGTTCTCGATGGCACCGAGGGGGCCGTCGAGGTCCAGGTACAGGCGGGCGTAGTACAGCGAGCGGTTCTCGACCTGCCAGTCCTGGCGCGGGTCGCTGACCACGCACTGGTTGAGGGCCGCGAGGGCCTCCGCCCGGGGCGCCGCCAGGGCGTGCAGCGTGCCGTCGCCGCGGCCCCGCTGGAGGAGCCCGAGCAGGGTGCCGCTTGGCGCTATGACTGGTTCGAACATGGGAATGGCCTCAAATCAAGCTGGGGACGCAACCGGGAATCGGGATTCACAGGGCCGCGTAACAGCATGTGAGGACGTCCGCCGTCATGTTCCGCTCGATGTAGACCATTGCCTTCTCACTCTCGTCGGTGCTCCGCGACCACGTCGGCCGGGTTCGCGCAGGGGCTGGGTCCGGACACCCGTCGTGTCCTGCCCGCTCCTGCCCGTCCGTCGTGTCCGCGAATCGAATCCGTCGCCATGATGACCCAGCCGGTTTGTGCACCGCGACCACATTTACGGCCGCCGTGACCATTCCGTGAGGTGGCGGACCGGTCGGACCCTGCCAGGTCACGGGCAAAAACGGACTACTCGGCTCCGAAGAGTTCCAGCAGGTCGGCCTTGGCGAACATGCGGGCGGTGTCCACGGCGGAGGGGGTTCCGGCGGTCGGGTCGGCGCCTCCGTCGAGCAGCGCGCGGATGACGGTCTCCTCGCCCTTGAAGACGGCGCCGGCGAGCGGGGTCTGCCCGCGGTCGTTGGCGCGGTCGGCCTCGGCGCCGCGGGCCAGCAGGGCCGAGACGGTGGCGGCGTGGCCGTGGTAGGCGGCCAGCATGACGAGGGTGTCGCCCCGGTCGTTGGTGAGGTTGGCCGGGACTCCGGCGTCCAGGTACGCGGTGAGCGTCTCGGTCTCACCCTGCCGGGCGAGGTCGAAGATCTTGGTGGCCAGCTCGATGACGTCCTCGTCGGGAGCGCCCTGGGAGCCGCCCTGGGTGGGCTCGTGCTCGCTCATCTGTCGTACCGCCTTCCACTCGCTGTTGACGTGAGATTCCCCGGACCGGGCGGGCAGGGGGGCGTACGGCACAGCGACCGTACGGGTGAATCGCCAGAGTAGCGCCCGGACCTGCACATACGGGGGCCCTGCCGAGGCAAGGATCCCCTTCGCCGCGGACGCGCCAGCCGGGCTGCGCCGGTCAAGTGAAAAAAGCCGCGATTCACCCGTATGCACCTTTTATCGCATTGATACTTCCTGTGAGCCTGGAACAACTGATGGTGACCGTCCCCACCCACCAGGAGAACCTCTCATGATCCTGTCCATCTCAGGCGTCGTCCTGCTCGGCATCATCGCCTTCCTCTTCTTCAAGAAGGACGGGATGAAGCTGTCCCACGCGTTCGTCTGCTCGCTGTTCGGCTTCTTCCTGGCCGGCTCCGCCATCGCCCCGAGCATCACGGCGAGCACGGCGAGCCTCGCGAGCCTCCTCGGCGGGATCAAGCTCTGACCCCGGCCCCACCGTTCCGCACCACCCGACTCCAGGAGACGACCGTGGCCCGGCGCCCACTCCCCCGCATCCTCAGCAACGGCACCACGTCGCTGGCACGGGGCCGCGACCTCGCTCGCACGGCCGCCGACAGCGCCACGGACGTCTTCCATCCGCTCCTCGTCATCGGACGCGGCCTGCGCGTGCTGGCCTCGGCCGGGCGTCGCAAATGGGCCGGGACGCCCAAGGACAAGCGTGGTCCCGCGCTGTTCCTGGGCGCCGCCTGCGTCCTCGTGCTCGCGCTCGTCCCGTACGGGCCCCTGCTCACCCTCGTCACCCTGATGGCGGCGGCGGCCTGGCACGGCCGCGACCGGACCCCGGTCAGGACCGGGCCGAGCGAGGCCGAGACCGAACGGCTCGGCGCCCTGTACGAGGCGCTCGTGCCGTATTTCTCCATCCCCGAGGACCCGAACCCGCTCTTCGCCCACGGCGGGGAGTGGGACACGGCCTTCAGCGGCTACGCCTTCGACGAGGCGGGCCGCATCACCCGGCTGCGGATCCGCTATCCCGCGTACTTCACCGACGGCGAGGCCGCCTCGCGGGCCCGGATCGAGACCCTGCTGCACGCCAAGTCCGGGCGGGGCCGGGAGTACCTCTTCGACTGGGACGAGGAGGGCAACCAGCTCGACCTGACGGTGCTCGCGCCGCTGCCGACGGGCATCGCGGCGCAGCCGTTCGTCACTTCGCCCGGCGAGACCGTGCTCGGCTTCACCGACGCCACCGCGGTGCAGCGCACCCTGCCCGTCCTGGAGGACGGCGAGCCGCGCGACGCGCCGCCGGTGATCTGGCGCACCGGCCCCCGCTCTACCGAACCGCACCTGCTGGCCGTCGGCCGGCCCGGCAGCGGAGCCTCCTCCCTGCTGCGCTCGATCGCCCTGCAGGCCCTGCACCACGGGGGCGAGGTGCTGATCGTCGAGGGCGGCGGCAGCGGGGAGTTCGCCTGCCTGTCCGGTCGTACGGGCGTCCTGGCCGTGGAGTGCGGCCCGGCGGGGGCGCTGGCCACGCTGGAGTGGGCCGCGCGCGAGACCGAGCGGCGGCTGATCGCCGCGCACCGCGCCCGCGAGGCCGGGCGGCCGGCGCCGGAGGACACCCGGCGGCCGCTGTGGATCCTGCTGGACCGGCCCAGCGTGCTCGCCCACCTCGCGACCGCCGAGGGCGGCCCTGACCCGCTCGTCCACCTCCAGGTGCCGCTGCGGCACGGGCGCGCCGCGCACGTCACGGTCGTGGTGGCCGAGCAGTTCGACCACCTGGAGCTGCTGAACGACGCCGTCTGGCAGCACACCCGGGCCCGGGTCGTGCTCGGCCCGGCCGCGGCCCAGCAGATCACCGACGTACTGGGGCTGGCGCCGAACACCACGCCGACGGCGCAGGTGCCGCCGGGGCGGGGATACGCGCGGCTCGGCTCGGGTCCCGTGCACCGGTTGCAGGTACCCGCCACGCCGGACCCGTACGACGACGCCGCGCACCCGGGACACCGCCAGGCGGTGCAGGAGCTGCTGCCGGGGCGTCAGCTGCCGTCCCCGGGCGGGCCGGGCCGGGTGGCGCTCGCGAAGCCGCTGCACATCGTCCATCCCCCGGCCCGGGCGCAGGAGGACTCCCTCGACGACGAGGAGTTCGAGGCGTACGACGACATCGAGGAGGTCCCGGCCGAGACCCCGCCGGCCCGCGGCCCCTGGCCGGTGGGCCCCTGAGCGGACCGGACCGGCCGCCCACGGCAGGAGCCGACGGCCGTCGGCGGCGCGGGGGGCCTACGCCACGAAGGTGCGCGGGGGCTCCGCCGTGCTGCCGGCCGCGCCCGTGCCGACCAGGCGGGCGGCCGCCGCGAGGCGGACCGCCGCCTCCTCGGCCACCGGCCCGCCGACGGTGAACGGCAGCCGGACGTAGCCCTCGAAGGCCCCGTCGACGCCGAACCGCGGCCCGGAGGGGACCCGTACGCCGACCCGCTCGCCCACCTCGGCCAGCCGCGAGCCGGACAGGCCGCCCGCCCGCGCCCACAGGGTCAGCCCGCCCTGCGGCACGTCGAACTCCCAGTCCGGCAGCTCCCGGCGCACCGCGGCCACCAGCGCGTCCCGGTTCTCCCGGGCCTGGTCACGGCGGATCTGCACGGCCTCCGCCCAGCCGCCGGTGCGCATCAGCCAGTTCACCGCGAGCTGCTCCAGCACCGGCGTGCCGAGGTCGGCGTACGCGCGGGCCGCGACCAGGCTGCGGATCACGTCGGGCGCCGCGCGGACCCAGCCGATCCGCATGCCGGCCCAGAAGGCCTTGCTGGCGGAGCCGACGGTGATCACGGACGACCCGGCCGGGTCGAAGGAGCAGACCGGGCGCGGCATCCGAAGCTCCGGGTCCAGCTGGAGCTCGGCCATGGTCTCGTCGACGACGAGCACGGTGCCGGCCGAGCGGGCCGCCTCCACCATGGCGCGGCGCTGCTCGTCCGAGGCCAGCGCCCCGGTCGGGTTGTGGAAGTCGGCGACGACGTACGCCAGGCGCGGCGCGGCGTCGCGCAGCACCTGCCGCCACACCGTCATGTCCCAGCCGGCCAGCCCGTCGGCCATCGCGACGGGTACGAGCCGCACCCCGGCGGCGCGCATGAGCTGGAGGATGTTGGCGTAGGAGGGGGATTCGACGGCGATCCGCTCCCCGCGCCCGGCGAAGAGACTGCAGATGGCGTCGATGGCGCCCATCGCGCCCGTGGTGACCATGATCTGCTCGGGCATGGTCGGGATGCCGCGCTCGGTGTAGCGGTCGGCGAGCATCCGGCGCAGCGCGGGGAGCCCGGCGGGGTAGTCCCCGTGGGTGTGCGCGTACGGCGGAAGCTCCTCCAGCGCGCCCTGCACGGCCTTGGTGAGCCAGGGCTCGGGGGCCGGGAGCGCGGCGCAGCCGAGGTCGATCATCGAGCCGAGGGACTCGGGCGGCAGCGGTTCCAGGCCGCGGGCGGGCAGCGGGTTCCCGGCCGGTACGGAGGTCCAGCTGCCGGCGCCGCGGCGGGACTCCAGGAATCCCTCCCCGCGCAGGGCCTCGTACGCGGCGGCGACGGTGGTGCGGGAGAGGGAGAGGGAGACGGCCAGCTCGCGTTCGGCGGGCAGCCGGGCGGCGACGGGGACGCGGCCTTCGAGGACGAGCAGCCGGATGCCGTCGGCGAGGGTCCGGTAGGCCGGCAGCTTGCGCGCGCCGGGCACACCGGGCCGGTCCTGCTGCGAGGTGATGAGACGGGCGAGCTGTGCGGCACCCACCGCCGAGGTCCACTCTGCCATGCTGTCCGGTCCACCTTCGTCGAATTGGCCCCGCCCGACCCCGGGCGGGGCCGGTATTGGATCGCTTCCGCAGCCCCAGACTGTCATGCCGGGATCCACCGGGACCAGGGGGCGCCGCCCCGTTCACCGTGCGACCACCGTGCGGCCATCCGGTCGCTCCCTCCCCACCGGGCACACGGGGCATACTGCGACGGGTGACGCACGTACGCCTTCGCCATCCGTATCTGGACCACCCGGCTCCGATCCCCTTCGCACACCGGGGAGGTGCCGCGGACGGCCTGGAGAACACCACCGCCGCCTTCCGGCGGGCCGCCGACGCGGGCTACCGGTACTTCGAGACCGATGTGCACGCGACCGCGGACGGCAAGCTGGTCGCCTTCCACGACTCCACCCTCGACCGGGTCACCGACGGCCGGGGCCGGATCGCGGAGCTGACCTGGAGCAAGGTCCGCGAGGCGCGCGTGGCGGGCACCGAGCCGCTGCCGCTCTTCGAGGAGCTCCTGGAGGAGTTCCCCGAGGCCCGCTGGAACATCGACATCAAGTCCGAGTCGGCCCTGCACCCGCTGGTCAACCTGATCGCGCGGGCGGGCGTCTGGGACCGGGTGTGCGTGGGCTCGTTCTCCGAGAGCCGGGTGGCCCGGGCCCAGAAGATCGCCGGTCCCCGGCTGGCGACCTCGTACGGGGTCCGCGGCGTGGTCGGCCTGCGGCTGCGCTCGTACGCGATCCCGGCGGCGCTGCGGGTGGGGGCGGTGGCGGCGCAGGTACCGGAGACCCAGGCGGGCATCCGGGTGGTCGACCGCAGGTTCGTGCGCGCCGCGCACGCACGCGGGCTCCAGGTGCACGTGTGGACCGTGAACGAACCGCAACGTATGGAGGCTCTCCTCGACCTCGGTGTGGATGGCATCATGACCGACCGGATCGACATCTTGCGCACGGTGCTGGACCAGCGCGGAGCCTGGGCCTGACCTGCCAGAACCGCCGGCTCACCCTCCCCGTGCCGAACGGGAACGAGGGGGAACCGGTGAGTGCGGAGACGACGGAACAGGGCGCGGGGACCGCGCCCGAGGGGCCGGCGCCGGGCGCGGCCGAGCGCAAGCGCGAGCAGCGGGGCTGGTACTTCTACGACTTCGCGTGCTCGGTCTACTCCTCGACCGTGCTGACGGTGTTCATCGGCCCGTACCTGTCGACGATGGCCGAGGCCGCCCAGGACGCCCAGGGGTACGTCCACCCGTTGGGGATCCCGGTCCGGTCCGGCTCGTTCTTCGCGTACGCCGTCTCGATGTCGGTGATCGTCGCGGTCCTGGCGATGCCGCTGGTGGGCGCGGCGGCGGACCGTACGGGCCGCAAGAAGCCGCTGCTCGCGGCGGCGGCGTACACGGGCGCGGCGGCGACCACCGCGATGTTCCTGCTGGGCGGGGACCGCTATCTGCTGGGCGGTTTCCTGCTGATCGTGGCGAACGCGGCGATGTCGGTGTCGATGGTGCTCTACAACTCCTACCTGCCGCAGATCGCGGAGCCGCACGAGCGGGACACCGTCTCCTCGCGCGGCTGGGCGTTCGGCTACACGGCCGGTGCCTTCGTCCTGATCCTGAACCTGGTCCTGTTCCAGTCGCACGAGTCCTTCGGCGTCTCCAAGGACGCGGCGGTGCGGATCTGCCTGGCCTCGGCCGGCCTGTGGTGGGGCGCGTTCGCGATCATCCCGCTGCGCCGGCTGCGGGACCGGGCGGTGGTCCGGTCGGGGACCGGCCACCCGGCCGCCGGGTCGGGGTGGAAGCAGCTGGTCGCCACGCTCAAGGACATGCGCCGGCACCCGCTGACGCTGTCGTTCCTGCTGGCCTACCTGGTCTACAACGACGGGATCCAGACCGTGATCTCGCAGGCCTCCGTCTACGGCAAGCAGGAGCTGGGGCTGGAGGACTCGACGCTCATCACGGCGGTGCTGCTGGTGCAGATCCTCGCCGTGGCGGGCGCGATGGCGATGGGCCGGCTGGCCGTGTCCTACGGCGCGAAGAAGACCATCCTCGGATCACTGGTGGCCTGGACCGTGACCCTGGCCGCCGGGTACTTCCTGCCGGCGGGCGCGCCGGTGTGGTTCTTCGCCCTGGCGTCGATGATCGGGCTGGTGCTGGGCGGCAGCCAGGCCCTGTCGCGTTCGCTGTTCTCGCACCTGGTGCCGGCCGGCAAGGAGGCCGAGTACTTCTCGGCGTACGAGATGAGCGACCGCGGGGTGAGCTGGATCGGACCGCTGGTGTTCGGGATCACGTACCAGGTCACGGGCAGCTACCGGGACGCGATCATCTCGTTGGTGGCCTTCTTCGCACTGGGTTTCGTGCTGCTGGCGCGAGTGCCGGTGCGGCGCGCGATCGCGGCGGCGGGGAATCCTGTTCCCGAGCGGATCTGAGCGGCTCCGAACGGATCCACGAGGCGCACCGGAGGAGGTCGGGCGGCGGTGCGGACCCGGATCTTCATACGAATTCCGAACGGATTTCGACGTTGAAGCGAAGGGCCGGTAGTGTACGCCTTTGGCCTGCCAGCCGGACCGTTACTGCGCGCTGAAGAACTGAAGACGTTGGGTGACATCTGCTGCCAGATGTGACAAAACGGGCACTGGTGGGTACAACAAGGGGCGGCACGACGGGCGACGCATCACCCGGAGCGGGAATCTATACCGCCGACCGGACGTTGACCGGATGACGACGACAGCGACACCTGTCCTGTGGGCGACAAGCCCGGGAGGCACGATTCATGAGTGAGCGAGCTCTCCGCGGTACGCGGCTCGTGGTTACCAGCTACGAGACGGACCGCGGCATCGATCTGGCCCCGCGCCAGGCGGTGGAGTACGCATGCCAGAACGGACATCGATTTGAGATGCCGTTCTCGGTTGAGGCAGAGATTCCGCCGGAGTGGGAGTGCAAGGCGTGTGGCGCCATGGCACTCCTGGTTGACGGGGACGGGCCCGAAGAGAAGAAGGGCAAGCCTGCGCGAACGCACTGGGACATGCTCATGGAGCGACGCACCCGCGAGGAACTGGAGGAAGTGCTGGCCGAGAGGCTGGCGGTCCTGCGTTCCGGCGCCATGAACATTGCCGTGCATCCGCGGGACAGCCGCAAGTCCGCCTGACAGCCGGACGCGGAGCACAAGCCGAGGGCCCCCACCACGAACTGTGGTGGGGGCCCTCGGCTTGTTCCGCTTTGTTCGGCTTGTTGTGTCAGGGCGCCAGCGGCGGCCGGTACCCGGCGTCGGGGCCCGGCCGCTGCGGCTGCTGCGGCCCGTCCTCGCGGATGACCTCGCCCTGGACGACCTTGCCGTCGGGGTAGTGGATGCGGGCCTGCTGGAACGCGTCACCGAAGCTGCCCGCCGGGGCGGCGGCCATCTGCCGCTGCAACGAGCCGGTCAGGCGACGGCCGGCCCACGCCCGGACGGGCGGGATCAGCAGGAGCAGTCCGGCCACGTCGGAGAGCAGGCCCGGCAGGATCAGGAGCAGACCGGCCAGCATCGTGAGGCCGTTGCCGCCGCCCGGCTGCTGCGCGGCGGGCTGCTGCCCCTGCTGCGCCTGCTGGAACGTGTTCGTCAGGTTCTTGAAGGCCCGGCGCCCGGCCCGCTTGATGACCACGACGCCGAGCACGATCCCGCCTGCGAGGAGCGCCGCGACGGTCAGCCCGCCGGCCGCGCCGGCGACCAGGCTCAGCAGCCAGATCTCCAGGATCAGCCAGGCGGCGACCGCCAGCGGAAGGAAGGTGCGGGCGCGCGAGCGCCGTCGGGGGGCCGTCGAAAGGGGAACGCCGGTCGTCATACCACCAGTGTGCCTGGGGCGGTGTAAAAGCGGCCTCAGCCGGAGGTACCGGACATCCCCTAAGGGGTGTGGGGCTCCTTGCCCCGGCCGCCGTCCGGGCCCTTGGGCTTGTCCTGGCCGGTCAGTTTCGCCGCGTGGGCCTTGAGCCCCCACTGGGTGACCCGCCAGAGGGCCTCCACGACGATGTCCTTGCTCATCTTGCTGTCGCCGAACTCGCGCTCGACGAAGGTGATGGGCACCTCGACGACCCGGAACCCCTGGCGCACGGCCCGGCGGGCCAGGTCGACCTGGAAGCAGTAGCCGGCGGAGGCGACCTCCTCCAGGCCCAGACCCTCCAGGGTCTCGCGGCGGAAGGCCCGGTAGCCGCCCGTCACGTCGCGGATCGGGACGTCCAGCATCAGCCGGGAGTACACCGAGCCGCCGCGGGAGAGGAACTCGCGGCTCTTGGGCCAGTTGACCACCCGGCCGCCCGGCACCCAGCGCGAGCCCAGGACGAGGTCGGCGCCGGCCAGTGCGGTGAGCAGCCGGGGCAGCTCCTCGGGCTGGTGGGAGCCGTCGGCGTCCATCTCGACGAGCACGCCGTAGTCGCGCTCCAGGCCCCAGGCGAAGCCCGCGAGGTAGGCGGCGCCGAGCCCTTCCTTGCCCATGCGGTGCAGGACGTGCACCTGGTCGTCGGCGGCCGCCAGCTCGTCGGCCAGCTTGCCGGTGCCGTCGGGGCTGTTGTCGTCGGCGACCAGGATGTGCGCCTCGGGCACCGCCGCGCGCACGCGGCCGACGATCGCCCCGATGTTCTCCGCCTCGTTGAAGGTCGGGATGATCACCAAGGCCGTGCCGAGCGGTCCCTGCCCTCGCTGTCCGCCGTCGCTCACTGGTCCGCCTTCGTGTCCTTGTACGTCCTGTCTCAGAGGATGACTTTAGAACAGTGGCCGGGGCCCGTGGTCCTTCGGGCCGGTCCGGCCCCCGCTGGCTGCGGGTCGCCGTGACCGTTGTCTACTGGACCGCGGGCCCCGGCCGGGGCCACCTCCCCAGAGCTCCTGCGGAGCAGGGGACCCCCGTCCCGGCGAAACCTTCCCTCGCCCCCGAGGCGCGGGCGCGCTGAGCAGACGGATCCGCCCGGTACGGACGTCCGGTGGTGGACCCGGCCGAACCTATCCGGGTCGAAGCGCCCGTACCGAACCGAGGCCGACCGGATCACCCCTGTGGCCGTACGAATACCTCCCGCCCGCCGACGACGGTCGCCAGGCACACCGGCAGATCGCGGCCGGGGGTGAGGTCGGGCAGCCCGGGGGTCCCCGAACGGGGATCGGTGGACCAGCGGGCGACCCGGTCGTCGGGGGCCTGGACCACCAGCTCGGCGGTCTCCCACAGTGCGTAGTCGGCCGGGGCGCCGGGCACGAGCACGCCGGCGCCGTCGCGGCCGAGGGCCCGCCAGCCGCCCCGGGTGTGGGCCGTGAACGCGGCCCGTACGGAGATCCGGTGCTCGGGGGTGCGGTGGAAGGCGGCCGCCCGGACGGTACCCCAGGGGTCGAAGGGGGTGACGGGGGCGTCGGAGCCGAAGGCGAGCGGCACTCCGGCCTTCAGCAGGGCGGCGAAGGGGTTGAGCGTACGGGCGCGCTCCGCGCCCAGCCGGTCGGCGTACATGCCGTCCTCGCCGCCCCAGGCCGCGTCGAAGGCGGGCTGCACGGAGGCGGTGAGTCCGAGGTCCGCGAAGGCGGCGATGGTCTCGGGGGTCATCATCTCGGCGTGCTCGACGCGGTGCCGGGCGGCGCGGACGCGGGCGAGGCCGACCTTCTCGGCGGCGGCGCGCACGCCCTCGACGACGGCCGTGAGGGCGGCGTCGCCGATCGCGTGGAATCCGGCCTGGAGGCCCGCCTCGGTGCAGGCGGCGACGTGCTCGGCCACGTCGGCCGCGTCGAGGTAGCCGGTGCCGGTGTGGCCGGCGTCGGCGTAGGGGGCGTGCAGGCAGGCGGTGTGGGAGCCGAGGGCGCCGTCCACGAAGAGGTCGCCGGCCGCCCCGATGGCGCCGAGCGCCTTGGCCTGTTCGAGGTCGCGGTCCGCCCAGTAGCCGAAGACGCGCGGTCCGGGCCGCTCGCGGGCGAGGTTCAGGAGGTCCGCGAAGTCCTCGGCGGAGGAGATGTCGGGGCCGCCGCACTCGTGGACGGAGCCGATGCCGAGGGAGGCGGCGCGGTCGAGGGCGGCCCGCTGGGCCTCGGCGCGCTGGGCGGGGGTGACAGCGGCGAGCGCGGCCCTGCGGACGGCGTGGTGGTCCTCGCGGGTCAGCGGCTCGTCGCCGCGGACGGTGACGGCCGGGACGAGGTCCAGCAGGGCGGTGGTGACGACGGCGGAGTGCACGTCGACGCGGCTGAGGTACAGCGGGCGGCCGCCGGCGGCCTCGTCGAGCTCCTCACGGCGCGGGGCCCGGCGCTCGGGCCAGCGGGAGGCGTCCCAGCCGTGGCCGAGGAGCACCCGGTCGCCGGCGCGGCGGGCGGCGTACGCGCGGACCAGGCCGAGGGCCTCGGCGAGGGAGGAGGCGCCGGTGAGGTCGAGCCCGGTGAGGGCGAGGCCGGCGGAGGTGGTGTGGACGTGCGCGTCGGTGAAGGCGGGGGTGACGAGCGCGCCGCCGAGGTCGACGACCTCGTCGACGCCCTGCGCGAAGGCGTCGGCGGCGCCTTCGGAGCCGACCCAGGCGATGTGTCCCCGTTCGACGACCATCGCGGTGGCGAAGGGGTCGGCGGGGCTGTGTACCTCGCCCCCGCGCAGGAGGACGGTCCGTTCGGATGCGGGGGCTCCGGCGGCATCGGCGGAGCTGGCGGTGCGGTCTGTCATGCCCTCAGTTTCGCGGGTCCGCCGCTCCGCCTCGACCGCACCCCCGGCGGCGCGGTCCCATCGGCGTCACACGCGGGGCGGGCGCGCCTCGTACGGGGTGGAGAGGACGACGGTGGTGCGGGTCGAGACGTGGGCCAGGGCGCGCAGGCGGCCCAGGAGGTCCTCCAGCTCCAGCGGGGTCGCGACGCGCACCTTCAGGATGTAGTTCTCGTCGCCGGCGACGCTGTGACAGGCCTCGATCTCCGGTACGCCGGCCAGCCGGTCGGCGATGTCGTCCGGCGCGCTCGGGTCGAAGGGCTTCACCGAGATGAAGGCCGTCAGGGGCAGGCCGACGGCTTCCGGGTCGACGACGGCCGCGTACCCGCGGATCACTCCGCGCTGTTCCAGACGGCGTACCCGCTGGTGGACCGCCGACGTGGACAGTCCCGTGGCCTTGCCCAGATCCGTGTAGCTCATCCGCCCGTCCCGCACGAGCAGATCCACGATCTGGCGGTCCAGCTCCTCCATTGCGCTCATAGCCGCTCAACCTAAGGCCCAAGGGTGCTCCAGGCACAGTGCTGTCCGCCCACAAGTGGCACCTGCGGCGGGCATGTGACCAAGGCCACAGGGGTATGCAGGCGTACGGCGCGATGTTGTGGTTACTCGTGCCGCGCGACGGGAAGTGCTTGGTGTGGCCGAGGCCGTAGAACCTGCCCGCCCGGCCCACCCAAGGGGGAGTACATCCATGCTGAACACCAAGCGCGCCGGTCGCACAGAACCGGAGCCCCTGGATTTCCTCGACGCCGAGGACGGTGAGTACCTCGAAGACGCCGACGGGTTCGACGGCTTCGAGATCCACCACGCGATCTGCCCGGACTGCGGCCAGTCGATCGCCCTCGTCGCGGACGAGGAGTACCTGCCGGAGCACGCGCTCTGCCTGACCCCGTGGAACCCGTTCGGGCTCACGGTGTGCGCGGGTACGGGCCGCCCGGCCTCCGAGGCGCTGCCGACGGTGGGCGCGGGCCAGGTCGAGCCGCAGGAGCTGGAGGTCGTGCTGCTGGACCTGCCGCAGGGTCTGGACTGGCGGACGCAGCCCTTCTCGCACGTCGGCGGTCCCGGCTCGCGTCCCGTGCGGATGCCGGCGCCGACGCCGCTGCCGCAGATGCGGCAGCACGCGCAGGCCGCCTGAGCGAGGCCTTCCGGCCGCTCGCGCCGGATCCCTACCAGTACGTGCCCTGCACCATCGCCCGGAGGCTGGCGTGGTGCAGGATCAGGCCGTCCGGATCCGCGGGGACCTCTACCTCCCCGAAGTGGGCCTGCCGGTAGGCGATGCGCAGCATCACGATCCCGTGCCGCAGGGCGGCGTACAGGGTGTGGAACTCCATGTCCCGCGGGGTGTGTCCGGTGAGTTCGGCGTACCGGCGCTCGATGTCGGCGCGGCGCAGGAAGTCGGGCAGGCCGCTCTGGCCGAATCCGACGGTCAGGTCCTGGAAGAACCGGTGGAGGTAGACGGTCCAGCCGAGGTCGACCTCCCGCGGGGCGTACGCCGCCATCTCCCAGTCCAGGACGGCCACGGGCTCGAACCCGTCCGGCCGGTAGACGACGTTGCCGATGCGGGCGTCGCCCCAGTTGAGGACGGAGGGGCCCTCCTCCGCGGGCCACAGCTCCTCCAGGCGTTCGAAGGCGCGCTCCAGCAGCGGGGACGGTGCGAGTCCCTCTACCACCCAGGCGTAGTAGGCGCGTTGGGCGTCGACGTGGCGGCGCAGCGGGCTGCCGGTGCCCTCGGGGAGGAGGAACTCGGCCTCCTCGGCGGGGAACTGGTCGTGCAGCCGGGCCAGCAGGGAGACGCTCGCCTCCTGGAGCTCGGCGCGTTCGGAGTCGCTCGCGGCGTGCAGCCAGTTCCCCTCGTACGTGTAGGGCATGACGTCGGGCGGGACCCGGCCCTCGGCGCGGGCCATGACGAAGAACGGCGCGCCGAGCGGAGCGGGGTCGGTTTCCAGCCAGTGCACGCGCGGGACGGGCAGGTCGGTGTGGGCGCCGACCAGGCTCATCACGCGGTGCTGGCGGGGCATGTCGTACGTGGGGAACACCGTGTAGGCGGCCGGGTCGGCGGCGAGCCGCAGGGCGCAGGCGCGCACGGGGGTGTCGGGGTGCTCGATGTCGAAGAGCAGGGTCTCGCTGGACATGCCGTTGGACGCGGGGACGCGGACGTCCGTGACCGCGGCGCCCGGGAGCTCGGTGCCGAGCCAGGCGGCGAGGCGCCGGCCGAGTTCCTCGGGTTCGCGGGTGGAGGTGCGCGGGCGTGGTGCCGGTGCTGCCATGACTTCCCCTTCCTTCTCCTGGCTCGGGTACGGGGTTCGGGTACGGGCGCTGGTACGGGCGCCGCCTCGGGGTGCTGCTACGGGGCGACCGAGCCGTAGTCGGTGAAGCCGCTGGGGTCGTGCCGGCCGAAGCTGCCGTGTTCGAAGATGCCGAAGCCGGTGCGCCCGCCGAGGGTGAAGCGGGCGGAGTGGTCGGTGACGCCGAAGGCGGCCATGGGGTGTGCGGTGGGGTCGGAGAGGTCGTAGACGCGGCGGTCGGTCCAGCCGCGGCCCTGCCAGGTGCCGTGCTGCCAGTCGGCGGCGGGCGGGTAGCCGGCGCCGACGGCGAGCGGGGAGGAGTTCAGGATCTCGACGCCGAGTTCGAGGGGTTTGCGGGCGGGGTCCGCGAGGTGGACGACGGCGCTCTCGGGGTGGCGGGTGCCGGGGCGGTAGCGGATCTCGGTCTGGGGCCAGCCGAGCTGCACGTCGTGGCGGCCGCTGTCCTCGGGGAAGACCTGGACGGCCTCGCTGAGGGTGCGGTGGCCGTCCGCGTCCTCCTGGGCGATGACCATGAGGAAGCGGTCCTCGAAGCGGACGGGTATCCAGAGCCAGTGGAAGCCCTCGGGCCGGTGCTCCTCGGCGGCGCGGCCGCCGTCCTCGCCGGGGATGGGGCGCACGCCCCAACTGCGGTCGCGGGTGCCGGTCCACTCGCCGGGGGTGAGGGCGTACTCCTCGCCCTTGGCCCGGATGGTGCCGGTGACGTGCCCGGCCTGGACGAAGCGGCGGCCTTCGAGCATGAGGCGGTCGGCGCGCCGCTGGACGTGGTGCGGCTCCCAGACGGCGGGGAACTCGGCGGTCCAGGTGATGTCGTACGAGAGCCCGTCGGGGTCGGCGGGGTCGGGATCGCAGTGCAGGGTGATCCGCTTCAGGGGTTCGTCGACGGTGATCCGCAGCGGGCCGACGGAGAGGTTCATCCGGTCGTCGGTGAGGGCGTCGGAGGCGCGGACGGCGAGGAGTTCGTCGCCGGCGCGCAGGGTGGCGTAGGCGTCGATGACCCCGGCGTTGGGGTAGACGCCGAGGCCGAGGATGAGGACGGCGCGGCCGGCGTGGTCGAAGACGTGGAAGATGCAGCGGTCGTAGGCGTTCCGGTCACCGGTCACGAGGTGCTTCATCGACAAGGGGGCCTGGTGGACGGGGTATTCGTCGAGCGGTACGGGTCGGTCCGCGGGCACGGCAAACCTCCTGGGGCGGCGGGGCTCGGGCGGATATGACGGTACGTCAGATACGGGCCCCGGGGCCAGAGTCCTGTCACTCTCTGACAGACCGGCACGTCTGGCCACGCGGAGGCCGCCGGACCCCGGGGCCTGCGGAGCGCGGCGTCGGGGACATCTCGAACGGATACCCGGAGGGCGGGGGCGGTTACCCGTGCGTCGGGTGGCGCGTTGGCCCGGTATGACCACGCTCGAATCCCCTGGGACAAGAACGGGACGGCGGCGGCGTCCGGTGCCGCCCGGCTACGAAGAATCGGTTCCGCGACACGAAGAATCGGTTCAGCAGCGGCAGCCGGACCCACCGATCTACCACGCCCTGCTGACCCGTTGGGCCGCCGACGGACGCACCCTGCCGGGGCGCCGCGATCCGGAGTGGTCCCGGGTCGCCACCTCCCCGATCTGGCCGACGGGTCCGCTCTACGGCGGCGGCCAGTAGGTGGCACCCGGGCGGGAGCGGCTCCTGGGGAGCGGCTCGCGGGAGCAACTCGCGGGGAGCGGCCGGAAATGACCCGGCGCACTCCCTGTGCGCTCCCCGTGCTGCCTCGCCCGGGCTCGGCGCCCGGCCGCACCCTGGGCGCATGACGGACCCGAAGCGGCTCCTGGCCGAATACCGGCGCGACGGCTTTGTCGTCGTACCCCCGCTGACCCCGCGGGAGATCTGGGGACCCCTGACCGAGGAACTGCCCGCCGTACTCGCCGAGGAGGGGCCGCAGCGGTTCTTCGAGGAGGACGGCACGACCGTACGCGCCGTCTACGGACTCCACCGCAGAGGGGGTCCCTGGCAGGCGCTGGCCGAGGCGTCACCGCTGACCGCGCTGGTCCGGCTGCTGCTCGGTGAGGACATGTACGTGTACCAGTGGAAGGTGAACCCGAAGGCGGCCCGGCGGGGCGAGCGCTGGCAGTGGCACCGGGACTTCGACTTCTGGCGGGCCGCCGACGGGATGCGGCGCCCGGCGGCGCTCACCGCCGCCGTCTTCCTCGACGAGGTCACCGGGGAGAACGGGCCGCTGCGCCTGATCGCGGGCACGCACACCGACCGGCCGGCGACGGCGGCCCCCTCCGGGGACGACGGGGACACCGGCGGCGGGGCGGCCGACTGGGCCTGGATCACGTCGAGCCGGGACGCCTACGCGCTCCCCGACCCCTCGGCCGAGGAGCTCGCCCGCACCCGGGGGGTCCACGAGGCCACCGGCCCGGCCGGGACGGTCGTCCTCTTCCACGGCAACCTGGTGCACAGCTCGGGCCCGAACCGCTCCCCGCACACCCGCACCCTCGCCCTGATCAGCTACAACGCGGTGTCCAACGCCCCGCCCGCCGACCACCCCGCCGCCCGCCGGGACCTCTTCGTCAACCACGACGCGAAGCCCCTGCCCGTCTGGGACGACCGGTAGGCGGCGGGCCGGCGGGAAGCGGGCCGGGGGGAAGCGGGCCGGCGCCCCGGCCCGCGCCGCGCCGAACAGCTCGCCCGGTGCGGCGCCGGCCGGGCCGGGCGCACCCCGGGGGCCGGTCCGGCCCTCAGTGCGACTCCGGTCCCGCCAGGTGGCGGGCGATGACCATGCGCTGGATCTGGTTGGTGCCCTCGACGATCTGGAGCACCTTCGCCTCGCGCATCAGGCGCTCCACCGGGAAGTCCGCGGTGTAGCCGTAGCCGCCGAGGACCTGGACGGCGTCCGTGGTCACGGCCATCGCGGCGTCCGTGCAGAACAGCTTCGCCATCGCCGCCTGGCGGGAGAACGGCTTGCCCGCGTCACGCAGCCGCGCCGCCGCCAGGTACAGGGCCCGGCCGGCCTCGATCTTGGTCGCCATGTCGGCGAGCATGAAGCGCAGGCCCTGGAAGTCGGCGATGGGGTGCCCGAACTGCTTGCGGTCCAGGGCGTACGCGAGGGCCTCGTCCAAGGCGGCCTGCGCGACCCCGACGGCGCAGGCGGCGATGCCCAGGCGGCCCGCGTCCAGGGCGGCCAGCGCGATCGTGAAGCCCTGCCCCTCCTCGCCGATGCGGCGGGTGTCGGGGACCCGGACCCCGTCGAAGTGGAGCTGGGCGGTGGGCGAGCCCTTCATGCCCATCTTCTTCTCGGGGACGGCGGCCGTCAGGCCCTCCGCGTCGCCGGGCACCAGGAAGGCGGTGATGCCCTTGGGGCCCTCGGCGCCGGTGCGCGCGAGGACCGTGTAGAAGTCGGCGACCCCGCCGTGGGTGATCCAGGCCTTGGTGCCGGTGATGATCCAGTCGTCGCCGTCGCGTACGGCCTTGGTGGTCAGCGAGGCGGCGTCGGAGCCGGAGGCGGGCTCGGAGAGGCAGTACGCGCCGAGCAGCCCGCCGCCGAGCATGGCCGGCAGGTGGGCCTTCTGCTGCTCCTCGGTGCCGTATCCGGCCAGGCCGTGGCAGGCCAGGGAGTGCACGCTGACGCCGAGCCCCACCGTCAGGCGGGCCGCCGCGAGCTCCTCCAGGACCTGGAGGTAGACCTCGTACGGCTGCTCGCCGCCGCCGTACTCGCCCGCGTACGGAAGACCGAGCAGGCCGGCTTCGGACAGCAGGGTGAAGATCGCGCGCGGGAACGTCCCGGCGTCCTCCTCGGCGGCGGCCACGGGGCGGATCTCCCGCTGGGCGATCTCTCGTACGAGCGCGAGGAGGTCCCGGGACTCCTCGGTGGGCAGCTGACGGTCCACCGGCTGCGGGGCGCGGTCGTTCATGGCGGCGCTCTCCTCCCTCGTCGGGCACGGCGGCGGCACGTGAGGTGTGGGACGGGCCGCCGGGTCTCGGTGCTTCTCACAGCCGATACTGCCCTCCCGGATCACGGAAGCGGCAGATCAGTGGCTGCGGGCGGCTTGAGTATGCCCGATCAGGATCGTCCCGTCACCGGGGCAAGATCACCAGCCGACTCGAACGCCTCTTCGGTAAGGGGCGGCGGCGGACACTCCGGGACGAACTCCCCGATGACCGTCAGCGTCGCGCGCAGCTGGCGGACGAGGAGGGCACCGAGCCGGTCCCGGTCGGGCTGCCGCGCGGCGGATTCCGCTTCGCCGTCCGTCCCGGGATCCACCTGGGCGTCCGCGGCCAGGGCGCCGGTCCACTCCAGCGTGGTCCCCTCGACCCCGGACAGCCAGCCCACCAGCGCGAGCCGGGCGAGCGGCGGGACGGTCCGGCTCCCGTACGCGCCCTCGGCGATCGTGGCCACCAGCTCCTCGCGCACCGCGTCGCGGATCGCGAGCACCTCGGCGTCGGAGCCCACTCCCCCGGTGACGATCGTGCGGTAGGCGGCCTGGTGGTGCTCGGCGTAGTGGAGGTAGCCGTCGATGGTCCGGCGCACCCGCTCGGCCTTGGGCAGGTCCGGCTCCCCGGCGGCGCGGGCGACGAGCTCGGCCACCGAGTCCTCGACGATGGCGAGGTAGTAGCCGCGCTTGCTCTTGAAGTAGTAGTAGATCAGCCCCTTGGCGACGCCGGCCTGTTTGGCGATGTCGTCCATGGAGAGCGCGTCGTACGAGGTGTCGGCGAACAACTTGCGCCCGGTCGCTATGAGTTCGGCCCTGCGGACCTGCGAACGCTCGCTCGCACCCCGCTGTTGACTATTATTCAAATTCGGCCCTAGCCTCGAACTGCCACAGGATGCCCGCAGTATGGCAGACCTGCCTCATGCACTTCCCCTGCGCACGGACGACGTACGGGAGGCACTTCCATGAGCACGAACACAGGCGCCGGGACGGGCGCCGACGGAGCACCGGACAGGGTCCCGGACACGGCCCCGGACACGCCGCGCGGGCGCGAAGGCCGGGTGCGCTGGCGCAAGTCGGCCGCCGTCGCGGTGCCCGCGGTCCTCGCCGTCGGGGCGATGGCCGTCGTCATGGCGCAGGGCGCGCTCGCCGCGTCGTTCGCCGTCTCGGGCACCAGCTTCCAGGTCTCCTCCTCGAAGCTGAGCAGCAAGGGCCTGGCCTCGTACGTGCAGACGGACCGCTCGGTCGACGGCAAGGGACATCCGGTCGCCCTGCTCGGTATCGGCGAGGCCACACTCACCGACATCTGCCAGTCCGCAGAGGTGGGGACCCCGCTGGGCACGGTGGTCTTCAAGCTGACGGCGGGCGGCCCGGCCGGGGAGGTCACGGCCAGCAACCTCGTCATCGACGGCGAGGACCTCGACGGGGACGCGACCTTCGGCACGGCGCAGATCGGCCGTGACGCCTCGACCCTGGACCGGGTGGACGGGGTCAAGGGCGAGCCGGGCAAGTTCGGGCTCCAGGCCGGGGACATCGAGGTCGTCGGGGTGAAATCGCACGCCTGGTCCGCGACCGGCGGGAACTTCCGCCTCAAGGGCATGCGGGTGAGCGTGGGCCTGGACGGCGAGAAGTGCTTCTGAGCCGCCCCCGGCTGCCGCTGGCCGGGCAGCGGCGGCGCCTGCGCGCCTGGCGCCGGACCCGGCCGTTCTGGGGCGGGCTGCTGGTCGTCCTGGGCGGGGTCGAACTGCTGCTGGTACCGCTGTCCCCGCTGACCGTGCTGGTCAGCCTGGGGCTCGGCGGGATCGCGGCGATCGGGATCGGCGCCGCCCTTGTCGTGGCGGGGCTGTTCCTGTGGTTCCTGCCGCAGGCCCGGGCGTACGTCTCCGTCCACGCCCTGCTGTTGTCGGTGCTCTCGTTCCTGGCGACCAACCTGGGCGGGTTCCTGGTCGGCATGGCGCTCGGGATCGCCGGGAGCGCACTGGCCTTCGGGTGGACACCGCTGCCGGTCGCGGCCACCGGGGAGGAGGGTCCGTACGAGGGCCGGCCGCGCGGGAGCGGCCCGCGGGCGCTCGCCGTGCTGCCGGTGCTGCCGGTGCTGCTGGCGGCCGTACTGGCGACGGGAGCCCCGCCGGCCAGGGCGGCGGGGGCGCCGCACGGGCCGCCGACGGCCCCCCGGACTCCCCCGACGGTCACCACCTCGCTCTTCGCCCCGCAGGGCTTCGCCTTCGCGGGGGTCACCGAGCTCCCGACGGCCGACGGACCGCTGCGGGTGCTGGTGCTGAGGATGCGGGCGGCCTCGCTGACCGACTACCGGCTGCGCACCCGCGACGGCGGCGAGGAGTACGGGCTGGCCGCCGCCTCCCTTGAGCTGCGGGGCGACGTGACCTTGTACCTGACGAAGTTCAGCGGCTGCGTCGAAGGGCTGCTGTGCGTCACGTTCAGCCCGGACGGACTGCCCGCTCCCCCGGTGATCCCGCCGTTCGTCTTCATGACGCGGGTCAGCGCGGAGCAGGCGCTGGTCACCTCGGACCTGATCGTCACGGAGGGCCTGCGGCTGGAGGCCTCGTAGGCGGTCGCAGCCGCAGGCCCCACGAGCCCCGCAGGCCCCGCGGGTCAGAGCCAGCCGACCTGCGTGACGAACATGGCGACGACGACCACCAGCGTCCAGCCGAGCACGTGCTCAAGCCACTTGGAGTGGTCCTTGGGGCCGCCGGTCCTGACGAGGTTCCGGGCGCGGGCGGTGAGGGAGGCGCTGTATGCGGTCATGTCGTCCAATGTGACAGCGTTCGCGGCTTTCGCGGTAGGGGACGATCGCCATTCGTGGCACGTATCACGCGCCCCCGCACGCCACCGGGCCCCGGCCGTCTCGCGGTCGGGGCCCGGGGCGTGCGGGGGTCAGGTCGTGCGGTTGCGGCCCGCCATGCCGGCCATGGCGAGTGCGAGCACCAGCGCGACGCCGCCGGCGATGACGTTGCTGACCACGCTGCGGGTGGTGCTGACGTCACCGGCGATGACCCACGGAGCCACGATCGTCCAGGCTCCGATGGCGACCGCCGTCCAGGCCATCGCGTGGGTGCGTTCGTAGGCGGAGCCGAGTCCGCTCATGCACAGGCAGTACGCCACGCCGGCGATCAGGTTGTTGACCGCCAGCGCGCCGAGTCCGCTGAACCCGGCGATCCAGGGCGAGGCCGCCAGGTACAGGCCCGTGATGAGGGCCAGTGCCTCCACGGCCTGCGCGGCGGGGGTGCTGGTGACCCGCTCGAACCGGGAGCGCATCTCGGCGAGGTCGGGGTGGTGTTCGATGCTGTGGGTGGTCATGGCGGGCCGCCTCCTGTAGAAGCCTTTATGTGCCCTTTACGACCTTATGTTGCGCTTATCTGCGTCCGCGGTCAACGCCCATTTCCGGCGCTCCGGTCACAGCACCCCCACGGCCCGCAGCGCCGCGATCTGAGCCGCGTTCGGGCGGGCCGGGGCGTACAGGTAGCAGACGCCGCCGGAGCCGGAGGCCACCTTTCCGGCGGAGTTGTGGCGCTTCGTCCGCAACCAGGCGTTCTCCCACTCCCGGCGCTTGTACACGTGGCGGACGGCCGCGTCGTCGGGCGAGTTCGGGTCGTTGGCGACCACGTCCCCGGAGGCGGTGAAGCCGACGACGGTCATCAGGTGGCCCGCGGTGCCGTAGCCGGCTCCGGTGAGTTCCTCGGTGCGGAAGGACAGCGAGGTGATCACCGGGATGCCGGAGCGGATCAGGGTCTCCAGGTCGGTGAGGGAGCGCAGCCGGGTCACGACCCCGGCGAGACCGGGGTACGTGGCGGCGTAGGCGGCGTTGAAGGGCCAGTTGCCGCAGCCCTTGTACGCGCTGTCGTAGGTGGACCGGGCCGCGTGGCAGACCTGCGGATCGGTGTAGCGGGCGTCGACCCAGGCCAGATCGGCGGCGGCGGGCTTGCGGCCCCAGTACTCGATGGTCATCTGGGAGGAGGTGGGGCTGCACCAGGCCTCGCCGCCGTTGTCGTACTGGGGGTAGCGGCCCTTGTGGACCTCCTGCGAGTAGCGGGGGACCTTCAGCTCGTGGGCCGTGCCCGAGGGGGCGGAGGCGGGGACGGTGAACCGGTCCGGGACGTCGGAGACCATGGCCCCGGCCAGCCACACCGTCGGGCCCGGGGTGGCGCCCGGCTTGCGGTACAGGGTCAGGCGCAGCTGCCATGCGGCGATCCGTACGCCGTTCGCCCTCGCGGGGGCGTCGACGGCGAGCGTGTCGGTCCACACGGTGGTGCTGCCGTCGGTCTGGCCGTCCACGGAGGTGCGGCGGATGTCCCCGTCGCCGGAGGCCCAGCGGCCCATCACGTACCAGGGGCCGGCGGCGCCGCTGCCGTACGTGGCACGCAGTTCGATCTGGATCCAGGTGCCCGCCGGGGTGTGGGCGTTCCAGGAGGCGATGGCCTCGGTGCCGGGCACGCCGGAGCGGTGCACCGGGGAGGTCCACACCGCGTACTCCCAGGTGCCCTTCTTCGCGGTGTGCGGGTCGGTGTACTCGGTGCGTCCGGCCGGGGTGTCGATCACCAGGCCCGGCCGGCTGCCGGCGAGGGCGGCGGTGCCGCGGTGCGTGCCGGCCCGCCAGTGCGCGTACGCGTACCAGAACCGGTTGTCGACGACCTGGGCGGCGGCGGCGGCGTCGGCCCCGGCCACCGCGGCGGCTGCGGCCGGCGCGCCCCCGGCCGGTTCCCCTTCGCCCTGCGGAGCGCCTTCCCCGCGGGCAGCGGCCGCCGATGCGCGGCCCCCGGGGACGGTGGCGGCCGTGGCCGCCGCGAGGGCGAGGGCCAGCAGGGCCCGGCGTGGCGTGGGTGCGGTCATCGGCGTGGCCCCCAGAGGGTCGGTGCGGCGGGTCGGTCCCCACCCTTCCAGTTCCCGTCCGCCGGGCGGCGAAGCCACGGCGCCGTGTCGGGGTGACGGGGCACCGGCGCAGGCCAGGGCCCTACTCTGGCCGGGTGGAGCCCCAGCAGTCACCCCCGTCGAGCCGGTCAAAGCGCTCACCTCAGTCGCTCACGTCACTCGCGCGCGAGCTCGCGGCCCTGCCGCCCTCGCTGGGCCCGGTGCGGCTGATCGCCGTCGACGGGCACGCCGGGTCGGGCAAGAGCACCTTCGCCGGGCTCCTCGCCGAGGCGCTGGGCGGGGTGCCGGTGCTGCACCTGGACGACGTGGCCACCCACGAGGAGCTCTTCGAGTGGCCGGAGCGGCTGAGCGCGCAGGTGCTGGAGCCGCTCGCCGCCGGGCGGGCGGCCCACTGGGCCCCGTACGACTGGGTGGAGCGCCGGTTCGGTCCCGAGCGGGTGCTGGAGCCGGTTCCGGTCCTGCTGATCGAGGGGGTCGGGGCCGGGCGACGGGCGCTGCGCCCGCATCTGGCGCGGCTGCTGTGGATGGAGACCCCGCGCGCGCAGTCCTGGGGGCGCGGGCGAAATCGGGACGGGCGTGAACTTTCCGACTTCTGGGACGGATGGGAGCGCGCGGAGCTCGCACACTTCGCGGATGATCCTTCGCGCCCCTTCGCCGACACTTTGGTACGCCAGAGCGGTACGGGATACGAGTGGACTTCCGGGACGGATGCGACCCCCGGAAAGGCCCCTTCGGCTACGGAAGGTGACGGATTCCCCCGGGCCTGAGCCGATCGGGACCTCCGCTCACGCGGGCCCGCACCGACGTGCTTGACCTGGCCCCCGCACCGGCCTTACGTTCTGAATGCGCGGTCTTTCCAGGCCGCAGCGGACGCGAAGCCCCCGATTGTTCCCCCGTGATCGGGGGCTTCGTTCTGCCCCGGGCCGGTTTCCCGCCGGCGCCGAGCGGGCCCGGCCTCCCCTAAATCTTCACCCAGAGTCACCTCGCGCGCCCCTGGTGCACCTTCGACCGGTGCCCGCCGCACCCTACGTATGGTGCTTGGCCGCAGGTACGATGCATCCCTGATTTCATCGGCGCAGTGGACAACTCGCGGGCGCGACGCGGGGGTTGCTGTGCACCACGGGGGCAGGCTTGTGGGGGATGTGATGGATTTCGGCACGCCGGGCACGCACGCCCCGGCCGAACTCGCCTGGCTGCGCGGGGTGGACGCCTGCACCATGGGCGCCTATCCGCAGGCCGAGGAGGAGTTCCGGGCGGCCGTACGACTGGATCCCTCGATGGCCGACGCATGGCTGGGCCTGCACGCGCTCCGGGTGGACACCACGAACGCCTTATTGCGCATGTACGCCCACCGCGACCGCTTCGGCGAGCAGCGGGCCCGCCACCGGCGGACGCTGAACTCCTGGTACTGGCTGGGCTGGTGGGTACAGCCGGTGCTGGAGAGCCGTCGGGACCTCCTGCTGGCCCACGCCTCGCACTGGCTGGACGGCCGGCACGTCCCCGAGCTGGACCAGGCGCTGGCCGCCCTGCCGCCGGTGGACGCCGATGCGCAGGTCCGGTTCCTGCACGCCTGCCGGGCCTACCTGGTCAAGGACTGGGAGCAGCTGGTGCGGCACACCGAGCCGCTGGTGGACGATCCGCTGCTGGGCATCGAGGCGGGCCTGTTCGGCGGGATGGCCCGGGTCCGCCTGGAGATGTACGGGCAGGCCGAGCCGCTGCTCTCGGCGGCGCTGATGCGCTGCCGCAGCGAGCAGCCTCAGCGCAAGGAGCTGCGGTACTGGCTGGCGCGGGCGCACGAGGGCACCGGGCGCAGCGCGGCGGCGCTGCCGCTGTACCGGGCGGTGCACCGGGTGGACCCCGCGTTCATGGACACGGCGGCCCGGCTGACGGCGATCGAGGACAGCGACTACGTGGACGGGGCCGACGGGTACGCCGGATACGCCGCGTCCGGCTACGAGGGCTACGCGGGCCACGATCTGTCCCCCGTCGGCGGGGACTTCGCGGCGGTGGCCCTCGGCGGCGGCCCCGTCCAGGACGTCGCGGCGGACGGGCAGGTGGAGCCGGACCCCCTGATGGCGCCGGATCCGGATCCGCGGTTCGGCGCCCCGGGCGGCCCGGGCACGGGCCGGGTGGAGGGCGTACGCCGCAAGGTGGCGGTCCCCCCGCAGACCGCGCCCGGGGGCCTGCCGGCCGGGCCCTCCGATCCGGCGCTGCTCGCCGAAGCGCTGGCGGAGCTGGAGCGGATGGTGGGCCTGGAGCCGGTGAAACGGCAGGTGAAGGCGCTCTCGGCGCAGCTGCACATGGCCCGGCTGCGAGCGGGCCAGGGGCTGCCGGTGCAGCCGCCGAAGCGGCACTTCGTCTTCTCCGGGCCCTCGGGCACGGGCAAGACCACGGTGGCGCGGATCCTGGGCCGGGTCTTCTACGCGCTCGGGCTGCTGGGCGGGGACCACCTGGTGGAGGCCCAGCGGGCGGACCTGGTGGGCGAGTTCCTCGGGCAGACCGCCGTGAAGGCGAACGAGCTGATCGATTCCGCGATCGGCGGGGTGCTGTTCGTGGACGAGGCGTACAGCCTCTCCAACACCGGGTACAGCAAGGGCGACGCGTACGGGGACGAGGCGCTCCAGGTGCTGCTCAAGCGGGCGGAGGACAACCGGGACCACCTCGTGGTCATCCTGGCCGGCTATCCGGCCGGGATGGACCGTCTGCTGGCCGCCAATCCGGGTCTGTCCTCGCGGTTCACCACGCGGGTGGACTTCCCCAGCTACCGGCCGCTGGAACTGACCGCGATCGGCGGGGTGCTGGCGGACTCGAACGGGGACTGCTGGGACGAGGAGGCTCTGGAGGAGCTGCGCAGCATCAGCGGGCACGTGGTGGACCAGGGCTGGATCGACGAGCTGGGCAACGGCCGCTTCCTGCGCACCCTGTACGAGAAGAGCTGCGCGTACCGGGACCTGCGGCTGGCCGGCTTCCCGGGCGAGCCCTCGCGCGACGACCTGGCGACGCTGCGGCTGCCGGACCTGATGCAGGCGTACGGGGAGGTCCTGTCGGGCCGGGGGCCCCAGGACCGCGACCGGCCGGAGCCGCCGCCGCTGTAGCGCCGCCGCCCCGCGCGGATCGGCGCGGGGCGGCGGCGGCTCACACTCCGGCGCGGCTGGTCTGCCTCGGCCCGGGCCGGCGGGCCGGGACGCGGTGCGCGGGGTCGCGTACCTCGCCGACCAGCATCTCCAGGACGTCCTCCAGGGCGACGAGGCCCAGTACCCGCCCGGCCGGGTCGGCGACCTGGGCCAGATGGGTGGCGTCCCGGCGCATCACGCTGAGCGCGTCGTCCAGCGGGAGGGTGGCGGACAGGGTGGTCATCCGCCGCCAGACCCGCTGCGGTACGGCCCGCTCCCGGTCCTCCAGGTCCAGTACGTCCTTCACGTGCACGTAGCCCATGAAGGCGCCGTTCTCGGAGCGGACCGGGAAGCGGGAGTAGCCGGTGCGGACGGTGAGCTGTTCGATCTGGCGCGGGGTCGCCGAGGGGCCGACCGTGACGAGCCGGTCCCGGGCGAGCAGGACGTCGGTGACCGGGCGGCTGCCCAGTTCCAGTGCGTCCTCCAGGCGCTCCTGCTCGCCGGGCTCCAGGAGCCCGGCCTGCCGGGAGTCCTCGACGAGCCGGCCGAGCTGGGCACTGGTGTAGACGGCCTCGACCTCGTCCTTGGGCTCCACCTTGAACAGGCGGAGCACCAGGTGCGCGCAGGAGCCCAGCGCGCTGGTGACCGGCCCGCACAGCCGGGCGAAGGCCACGAGGCCCGGGCTGAACCAGAGGGCGGTCCTCTCCGGCGCGGCCATGGCGAGGTTCTTCGGCACCATCTCGCCGATGACCAGGTGCAGGAAGACGACGGCGGCGAGCGCCACCGCGTAGCCCAGCGGGTGGATCATGCCCTGCGGGATGTGCGCCGCGTGGAAGAGCGGCTCCAGCAGACGGGCCACCGTCGGCTCGGCGACCGCGCCGAGGGTCAGGGAGCAGACGGTGATGCCGAACTGGGCCGCCGCCATCATCCGCGGCAGGTTCTCCAGGCCGTACAGCACCTGGCGGGCCCGCTTGGACTCCTTGGCGAGCGGCTCGATCTGGCTGCGCCGTACGGAGACGAGGGCGAACTCGGCGCCGACGAAGAAACCATTGGCCAGGACCAGGAGCAGGGCGAAGAGCAGTTGAAGGGCGTTCATCGGCCGGCGCCTTCCAGCTGGGCCGACTGGGCCGGCTGCGGCGACCGTGCGTCGGGGGAGGCCTGCCGGCCGGGCCCCGTGCGTACGGAAGCGGCGTCGATCCGGACGGTCGCACGGCCGGCCTCGGGGCCGGTCCCGTGGGCGGCCGCCGGGACGGTGCCGAGGCGGACCAGCCGGACGCGTTCGGCGCGGTTGCGGCCGACCCGGCGGACGGACAGCTTCCAGCCGGGCAGTTCGGCCCGGTCCCCGGGGGCGGGGATCCGGCCCAGCAGGTCCGCGACGAGGCCGGCGACGGTCTCGTACGGGCCTTCGGGCACCTCCAGGCCTATCCGGCGCAGGGTCTGCACCCGGCAGCTGCCGTCGGCCTCCCAGGAGGGGCGGCCGTCCTCGGCGGGAACGGCGGCCAGTTCGGGGCTCTCGTCCTCGGCGAGGTCGTGCTCGTCGCGGACCTCGCCGACGAGCTCCTCCACGATGTCCTCCAGGGTGACCACCCCGGCGGTGCCGCCGTACTCGTCGACGACGACGGCCATCGGCTGCTCGCTGCGCAGCCGCTCCAGCAGCGGCTGCACCGGCAGGGAGCCGGGCACCAGCAGCGGGGCGACGCAGATCCGGCTCACGGTGGTGCGGGCGCGCTCGGACTCGGGCACGGCGAGGGCGTCCTTGAGGTGGACGACCCCGGTGACCTCGTCGATGCGCTCCCGGTAGACCGGGAACCGGGACAGCCCGGTGGCGCGGGTCAGGTTCAGCACGTCGGCAGCGGTGGCCGTGTGCTGGAGGGCGCTGACCTTCACCCGGGGGGTCATGACGTGCTGGGCCGTGAGCTCGCCCAGCGAGAGGGTCCGTACGAAGAGGTCGGCGGTGTCCTGTTCGAGGGCGCCGGCCTGGGCCGAATGGCGGACCAGGGAGACCAGTTCGCCGGGGGTGCGGGCGGAGGCCATCTCCTCGGCCGGCTCGACGCCCAGCGCCCGTACGAGCCGGTTGGCGACGGCGTTGAGCGCCGCGATGACCGGCCGGAAGGCGCGGGAGAAGACCTGCTGCGGGCCGGCCACGAACCGGGCCACCTGCAGCGGCCGGGAGACGGCCCAGTTCTTCGGGACGAGCTCGCCGACGACCATCTGGACGGCGGAGGCGAGCAGCATGCCGATGAAGACGGCGACGCCGGAGACGGCCCCCGCGGGCAGGCCGGTGGCCGCGAGCGGCCCGGTCAGCAGTCCGGCGAGGGCCGGTTCGGCGAGCATGCCGACCACGAGGGAGGTGATGGTGATGCCGAGCTGGGTGCCGGAGAGCTGGAAGGACAGCTCCCGCAGGGCCTCGACCACCGTGCGGGCACGGCGGTCGCCGTCGGCAGCGGCGCGTTCCGCCTCGGGCCGTTCCACGGTGACGAGGCCGAACTCGGCCGCCACGAAGAAGCCGTTGGCGAGGATCAGGGCGAATGCCGCCACGAGCAGAAGTAGCGGGATGGTCATGCCGCCGCCTCCGTGGGGAGGGCGGCGCGGGTACTACCGGACGATCCGTCCATTGCTGGAGGGAGTCACTCCTCAAGTCGCAGGTGCCCACGGGCCTCGGGGTCCCGGGGCCGGTGGGGGGGCGTACGGGTGCGCCCCGCCACCAGGGTAGTCACTGAGATCGCCGCCGCAATGGGACGCAGCGGTCGGCCGTGGCTCCGGTGCTTCGCACGAGAGCCGCTCAAGGCCCGTTCGAGGCCTGTTCCACGGCTGTTCGCCGGGTGTTCGAGCTCCGGCCGTCCGGGGTCCGTGAGGGGGACGCCCATGCGGCGGACGGCTCAGTGGTGGTGCGGCCCGGTTCCCCGGGCTTCGGCGAGCGCGCGCAGCGCGCGGGCGTCGCCGATGGCCTGCTGCTTGGCCACCCCGGGCTGGATGCCGAGGGCGGGCAGGCTCGTACCGTCGCTGAGGTCCAGGAACACCCACGGGTCGCCCGGGCGGAGGTTGACGCGCAGGATCTGCGCCCACTCCAGGCGGCGGGTGCTGGTCAGGTTCACGACGGTGACGCCCGCCTCGTCGGCGACCACCTTGGGGCGGCTGAGCAGGACGAGGACGGAGGTCATCAGCGCGGCGGTGACCAGGAAGCTGACGCGCTCCCCCGGGCTCAGGTTCTCCAGGAGGAACGCGATGGATCCGATGGTCACGAACATGGCGGACCCGACGCCCAGCAGGACGGCCCGGGTCCGGTTCGGCCGGAAGGTGACCGGCAGGGCGGGCGGTACGGGCCGGGCGGCGGACTCGCTCATGGTGCTTTCGGTGCCTTCTGCGGGGTGTGGCGGGTCAGAGACGGCAGGCGTGGATCGAGGTGGTGAGGATCGCGCGCGCGCCGAGCTCGTACAGGTCGTCCATGATCCGCTGCGCTTCCTTGGCCGGCACCATCGCGCGAACGGCGACCCAGCCCTCGTTGTGCAGCGGGGAGATGGTCGGCGACTCCAGGCCCGGGGTGAGGGCGACGGCCCGCTCCAGGTGCTCGGCGCGGCAGTCGTAGTCCATCATCACGTAGCTGCGGGCCACCAGGACGCCCTGCAGGCGCCGCAGGAACTGCTGGGCCTGCGGGTTCTCGGCGTCGGCGCCGTTGCCCCGGATGACCACGGCCTCGGAGGTGAGGATCGGCTCGCCGATGACTTCGAGGCCGGCGTTGCGCAGGCTGGTGCCGGTCTCGACGACGTCCGCGATGATCTGGGCGACGCCGAGCTGGATGGCGGTCTCGACCGCGCCGTCGAGGTGTACGACGGAGGCGTCGATGCCCTGCTCGGCGAGGTGCTTGGCGACGATTCCCTCGTACGAGGTCGCGATCGTCATCCCGGTGAAGTCCTCGGGGCCCTTCGCGGTGCCGGGCTTGGTGGCGTAGCGGAAGGTGGAGCGCCCGAAGTTCAGCGGGAGGATCTCCTCCGCGCTGGCGCCGGAGTCCAGCAGCAGGTCACGGCCGGTGATGCCGATGTCCAGCTTGCCGGAGGCCACGTAGATCGCGATGTCCTTGGGGCGGAGGTAGAAGAACTCCACACCGTTCTCGGGGTCGAGGACCACGAGTTCCTTGGACTCCTTGCGCTGGCGGTAGCCGGCCTCATGGAGCATCGCCGACGCCGCTCCGGAGAGTGAACCCTTGTTGGGGACGGCGATGCGCAGCATGGGGCTTCCTTCAGTGCGTGGAGTGCGAAAGGGGTGGGCTGGGGGGCGGGGGCCCGGGGTGCGGAGCTCCGGCCTAGAGGTGCGCGTAGACGTCGTCGAGGGAGATCCCGCGCGCGACCATCATCACCTGGACGTGGTACAGCAGCTGGGAGATCTCCTCGGCGGCGGCTTCCTTGCCCTCGTACTCGGCGGCCATCCAGACCTCGGCGGCCTCCTCGACGATCTTCTTGCCGATCGCATGGACGCCCTTGCCGACGAGCTCGGCGGTGCGGGAGGTACCGGGGTCGCCGTTCGCGGCCTTGAGCTGGAGCTCGGTGAAGAGCTCTTCGAAGCTCTTGGAGGGTGTGTTCGCCATGATGGTCCTCAGAATACGGGGTCCCCCGCCGCCACTCAGCGCCAGGGTTCGCTGACGGACCGCAGGGTCGCAGCGGTGGAGACGGCGGCGATGACCGCTTCGTGTCCCTTGTCCTCGTTCGACCCCTCAAGCCCGGCGCGGTCCAGCGCCTGCTCGTCGTTGTCGCAGGTCAGTACGCCGAAGCCGACGGGGACTCCGGTGTCGATCGACACCTGCACCAGGCCTTGGGTGACGCCCTGGCAGACGTATTCGAAGTGCGGGGTGCCGCCGCGGATGACGACTCCGAGGGCGACGATGGCATCGTAACCGCGACCGGCCAGTACCTTCGCCACGACCGGGAGCTCGAAGCTGCCCGGGACGCGGAGCAGGGTGGGCTCGTCGATGCCCAGTTCGTGCAGGGCGCGCAGGGCGCCGTCGACGAGCCCGTCCATGACCTTCTCGTGCCACTGCGCCGCGATGACGGCGACACGGAGGTCTCCGCAGTTCCTGACACTCAGTTCGGGTGCGCCCTTGCCGCTCACAGCTGTGCTCCTCGGTGCTTGGTTCGGTTGGTTCGGTTGGTTCGGTTCGTGGTGTGCGTGCTGGTGGTGCTTCGTGCGCGTGGTGCGCCGCTGCCTACTGGTTGCCGCAGGTGGAGGCGGTGGCGGGCTGGTCCAGCCAGGGCAGGTCGTGGCCCATCCGGTCCCGCTTGGTGCGCAGGTACCGCAGATTGTGCTCGCCGGCCTCCGTGGGCATGGCCACCCGGTCGTTGACCGCGATGCCGTGCCGTACGAGGGCGCCGGACTTGTCGGGGTTGTTGGTCAGCAGCCGGACGCTCTTGACCCCGAGGTCGGCGAGGATCTGCGCGCCGGCGCCGTAGTCGCGGGCGTCGGCGGGCAGGCCGAGTTCCAGGTTGGCGTCGAGGGTGTCGCGGCCGCGCTCCTGGAGCTCGTACGCGCGCAGCTTGGACACCAGTCCGATGCCGCGCCCCTCGTGGCCGCGCAGGTAGACGACCACGCCGCGGCCCTCGTCCTTGATGCGGGCCATGGAGGCGTGCAGCTGGGGGCCGCAGTCGCAGCGCAGGGAGTGGAAGATGTCGCCGGTCAGGCACTCGGAGTGGACTCTGACCACGATGTCCTGGCCGTCGCCGATCTCGCCGTGGACGAGGGCGACGTGCTCGACGCCGTCGACCGTGGAGCGGTAGCCGTACGCCGTGAAGTCGCCGTGGGCGGTCGGCAGCGTGACCGTGGCCTCGCGGCGCACGGTCGGCTCGGCGGAGCGGCGGTAGGCGATCAGGTCCTCGATGGAGATGATCGTCAGGCCGTGCTTGCGGGCGAAGGGGATCAGCTCGGGCAGGCGCAGCATGACGCCGTCCTCGCCGGCGATCTCCACGATCGCGCCGACGGGGCGCAGGCCCGCGAGGCGGGCGAGGTCGACGGCGGCCTCGGTGTGGCCGTTGCGGACCAGGACGCCGCCGGGCTTGGCGCGCAGCGGGAAGACGTGGCCGGGACGTACGAAGTCCGAGGGGCCGTGGACGCCGTCGGCGAGCATCCGCAGGGTGGTGGAGCGGTCGGCGGCGGAGATGCCGGTGGTGACGCCGTGGGCGGCGCTCGCGTCGACCGAGACCGTGAAGGCGGTCTGCATCGACTCGGTGTTGTGCTGGACCATCTGGGGCAGTTCGAGCCGCTCCAGCTCGGGGCCCTCCATGGGGGCGCAGATCAGGCCGCGGCACTCGCTCATCATGAAGGCGACGATCTCGGGGGTGGCCTTCTCGGCGGCGATGACGAGGTCGCCCTCGTTCTCGCGGTCCTCGTCGTCGACGACGACGACCGGCCGGCCGGCCGCGATGTCGCGGATGGCCTGTTCGACGGGGTCGAGCCGGAAGACGGCTTCGAGGACGTCGTCGATGTCGGGCACGGGCTTGAGGGTGGTCATGCCGTTGCTCCTTCCAGGGCCGGGGCGGGGGTGGTGCGCGAACGCTGGTACCAGTCGTGGGCGCCCCACAGGACGAGCGCTCCGTAGATCACGTAGACGAAGGCCGAGAACGCGTAGCCGCTGGTGAAGGCGAGGGGTACGCCGACCGCGTCGACCAGCAGCCAGGCGAACCAGAACTCGACCATGCCCTTGGCCTGGGCGTACATCGCGACGATCGTGCCGACGAAGATGTAGGCGTCCGGCAGCGGGTTCCAGGACATCCACGGGTAGAGGGTGAACAGGCCCGTGACGGCCAGGGTGCCGGCGGCGGCGGCCCCGAGGAGGAGGCCGCGCTCCTTCCAGGTGGCGAAGCGGACGGCGAGCGAGCCGTCCTGGGCCTGCTGCCTGCCGCGGGTCCACTGCAGCCAGCCCCAGGCGGCCACGAGCATGACGACGACCTGCTTTCCGGCGCTGCCGGAGAGGTGGCCGGCGGCGAAGGCGGTGAAGAGGATCGCGCCGGAGAGGAACTGGGTCGGCCAGGTCCATATGGAGCGGCGCCAGCCGAGGGCGAGGGCGATCAGGCCCATCGTGTTGCCGATCATGTCGGACCACACGATGTGCTGGCCGAAGACGGTGAAGGCCTCGGAGTTCAGCCAGGACAGGGCGCTCACGGCTGGTCCTCCTTGGCGGTCAGCGGGTCCACGCCCGCCGCGAGCAGCCGCTCGACGTACTTGGCGAGGACGTCGACCTCCAGGTTGACCGGGTCGCCGGACTGCTTGAGGCCGAGCGTGGTCAGCGCGAGGGTGGTGGGGATGAGGCTGATGGTGAACCAGTCCGCGGCGGCCTCGACCACGGTGAGGCTGACGCCGTCCACCGTGATGGAGCCCTTCTCCACCACGTACCGGGCCAGGTTCCCCGGCAGCGAGACCTTGACGATCTCCCAGTGCTCGGAGGGCGTCCTGGACAGGATCTCGCCGGTTCCGTCCACGTGCCCCTGGACCAGGTGGCCGCCGAGCCGTCCGCCGAGGGCCATCGGGCGCTCCAGGTTGACGCGGGAGCCGGCCCGGAGGGCGCCGAGGCTGGAGCGGTTCAGGGTCTCCTGCATGACGTCGGCGGTGAACTCGCCGTCGCCGGTCTCCACGACGGTCAGGCAGACGCCGTTGACGGCGATGGAGTCGCCGTGCTTGGCGCCGTCGGTGACGACGGGACCGCGCAGGCGGAAGCGGGAGGCCTCCGAGAGCTGCTCGACGGCGGTGACCTCGCCCAGTTCTTCGACGATTCCGGTGAACACTCAGTGCTCCTTGGGGGCGGTGGGGACGGCTTCGGTGACGGGTACGGCGGTGATGCGCAGATCGGTGCCGACGCGGACGGCCTCGGTGATGTCGAGGCGCACCGCGCGGGCGATGTTCGTGATGCCGGCGTCGGCGAGGGCCGCGGGGCCGGAGCCGAGGAGGGCCGGGGCGAGGTAGCCGATGACGCGGTCGACGGCTCCGGCTTCGAGGAAGGCGCCCGCGAGGGTGGGGCCGCCCTCCAGGAACACGGAGCGCACGCCGCGGGCGTACAGCTGCGCGAGCAGGTCGTGGACGGCGACGCGGCCGTCGTGCAGGGGCAGCCGCAGGAGGTCGACCCCGGGCAGGTGCCGGGTGTCGGCGTCCTCGCCGACGACGAGCAGCGTGGGCGCGGCGTCGTCGAGGACGCGGGCGGTCGGCAGCAGCCCGGCGCGGGTGTCGAGGGCGACGCGCAGGGGCTGGGAAGCCGCCGTGGTCCCGGCGGGTCCGCGTACGGCCAGGTGCGGGTCGTCGGCGCGCAGGGTGCCGCCGCCGACGAGGACGGCGTCGGACTCGGCGCGCAGCCGGTGGACGTCTGCGCGGGATTCCGGGCCGGTGATCCAGCGGCTGCTGCCGTCCTCGGCGGCGCTGCGGCCGTCGAGGGTGGCGGCGTACTTCCAGGTCACGTGCGGGCGCCCCAGGCGGACGGAGGTGAGCCAGGCGGCGTTGCCGGCGGCGGCCTCGGCCTCCAGGAAGCCGCCCTCGGCCTTGATCCCGGCGGCGCGCAGGGTGGTGGCACCGCCGCTGGCCTGCGGGTTCGGGTCGGGGACGGCGTAGACCACGCGGGTGACGCCGGCCTCGATGAGCGCCTGGGCGCAGGGCCCCGTACGGCCGGTGTGGTTGCAGGGTTCGAGCGTGACGTACGCGGTGGCGCCGCGGGCCGCTTCGCCGGCCGCGCGCAGGGCGTGGACCTCGGCGTGCGGGCCGCCGGCCCGCTCGTGCCAGCCCTCGCCGACGACGGTGCCCGCGGCGTCGGTGATGACGCAGCCGACGACCGGGTTGGGGCTGGTGGAGCCGAGGCCGCGGGCGGCGAGCTCGACTGCGCGGCGCATGGCCCGCGCGTCGGCGACGGCGCCGGCGTCGGCGGGGTTCTCGGCCTCGCCGAAGGCGTCGTACGGTGCGTGCGCGGCGTGGTTCGCCACCGGGTCCTCCTGCCTCGATCGGGCACGGACTCCGGGGCCTGTCGGGATACGACAGATGAAGCGGTACAGCACACGCAAGAACGCCGAGGCCGAAAATACGGTCCTTCCGCACGCATCCGCTGGGATGCGCCGGGGGAACCGCCGACGGCGGCGTACCGGTCACTGGCCCGCCGCGCACTGCCTCCCATCCGGACTTTCACCGTCGGTCCAGGAATTTCACCTGGTCAACCGGCCGCTGGCTGCGGACGGGTCGCGGACTATACCGCCGGTTCGGAATTACACCGACCCCGGAGTGCGCTGCTTACTGGTACTGCTGCCAGTTTGCCACGGTCGATCGTCGGCCATGCGGGCGAGGTGCTGTGGCCTGGGTCACAAGGGGCCCGTCGCGCGGTAGTCCGTCAGGTGGGGCCGTTATTGGTCCAGACCTATTGACGGGTTGGTCTAGTCCTCTTAACGTTCCCTTCATCTTCCCCGGGAGACAGCCCGTCAGATGTGCGCACGTCACGGGCCAACACGCACCACTTCTGAGCCTGTTGTGTCCCATGTGTCTGCCATCCTCCCCTCCCCAGGAGGCACCATGCTGTCCCCCACACGTACGAGAGCGATGCTCCTGGCATCCGGCGCCGCGATCGCCGGACTGCTACTACCCGCAGTGTCGACGGCCTTTTCGCACACGGCCTGGGGGTCCCCCCAGACGGAGTCCGGGGGAGAGAGCTGCCGCCCGGACGGGCTGTACAAGACGGCCGGCGTCGACGTCCCGTACTGCTCCGTCTACGACTCCGAGGGCCGCGAGAAGATGGGCGCCGACCACCAGCGCCGCGTCATCGGATATTTCACCGGCTGGCGGACGGGCAAGGACGGCACCCCCGCCTACCTCGCCAACAACGTCCCGTGGTCGAAGGTCACCCACCTGAACTACGCCTTCGCCCACGTCGGAGCCGACAACAAGATCTCCGTCGGCGCCGACGGCGCGAACAACGCCGCCACCGGCATGACCTGGCCGGGGGTGGCGGGCGCCGAGATGGACCCGGCCCTCCCGTACAAGGGCCACTTCAACCTGCTGAACAAATTCAAGAAGCAGTACCCGAACGTCAAGACGCTGATCTCGGTCGGCGGCTGGGCCGAGACCGGCGGCTACTTCGGCGACGACGGCAACCGCGTCGCGTCCGGCGGTTTCTACTCGATGGCCACCAACGCCGACGGCTCCGTCAACCAGGCCGGCATCGACACCTTCGCGGACTCCTCCGTCGCGTTCATCCGGAAGTACGGTTTCAACGGCGTCGACATCGACTACGAGTACCCGACCACGATGAAGGACGCGGGCAACCCGCTGGACTGGCAGCTCTCCAACGCCCGCCGGGCCGGCCTCGCCCAGGGCTACGCCGCCCTCATGAAGTCGCTGCGCGAGAAGCTGGACCGCGCGGGCGCCGCCGACGGCAAGCACTACCTGCTCTCCGTCGCCGCCCCCTCCTCCGGCTACCTGCTGCGGGGCATGGAGACGTTCCAGATGCAGAAGTACCTGGACTACGTCAACATCATGTCCTACGACCTGCACGGCGCCTGGAACGAGTACGTCGGCCCGAACGCCTCGCTCTTCGACGACGGCAAGGACGGCGAACTGGCCGCCGCCGGGGTCTACTCCACCTCCCAGTACGGCGGCATCGGCTACCTCAACTCCGACTGGGCGTACCACTACTTCCGCGGCTCCATGCCGGCCGGCCGCATCAACATGGGCCTGCCGTACTACACCCGCGGGTTCAAGAACGTGCAGGGCGGCACCGACGGCCTGTGGGGCAAGGCGCCGGCCACCACCTGCCCGGCCGGCGCGGGGCTGACCAAGTGCGGTGACGGCGCGGTCGGCATCGACAACCTGTGGCACGACCTGGACACCAACGGGGTCGAGTCCCCGGCGGGCTCCAACCCGATGTGGCACGCCAAGAACCTGGAGAAGGGCGTCGTCGGCGACTACGTCACCAAGTACGGCTTCCCGGCGAACACCACGCTGACCGGCACCTACGCCCGCAAGTACGACTCCACGCTGGTGGCGCCGTGGCTGTGGAACGCCCAGAAGAAGGTCTTCCTGTCGACGGAGGACGAGCAGTCCGTCGCCGCCAAGGCCGACTACGTGGTGGACAAGGGCATCGGCGGCACGATGGTCTGGGAGCTGGCGGGCGACTACGGGTACAACGCCGCCAAGGGCCAGTACGAGATGGGCGACACGCTCACCTCGCTGATGTACGAGAAGTTCAAGTCGGCCGCCCCGTACGGCGCGAAGAAGGCGGGCGCGACCGCCCTGCCGGCCCAGGCCGTGGACATCAGGACCGAGTTCGGCGAGTTCAAGCTGGGCGACTCCAACTACCCGATCACCCCGAAGCTCAAGATCACCAACAACACCAAGGCCACGCTGCCCGGCGGCACCGAGTTCCAGTTCGACTACGGGACCTCGGCCCCGAACAACGCCTCCGACCAGTCCGGTTTCGGCACGAAGGTGATCAGCAGCGGACACACCGGCACCAACGTCGGCGGGCTGAAGGGCGACTTCCAGCGCGTCTCCCTGAAGCTGCCCGCGTGGCAGACGCTGGCCCCCGGCGCCTCGGTCGACCTGGCGTTCAACTACTACCTGCCGGTCTCCACGCCCTCCAACTGGACGGTGAACATCTCCGGCACCACCTACGCGCTCGCCGGGGACCTGGCGCGCGGTACGGCGCTCGTCGAGCCGGGGGGCCCGACGACCCCGCCGACGACCCCGCCCACGACCCCGCCGACCACGCCCCCGACGACACCGCCCACCACCCCGCCGACCACCCCGCCGGGCGGGACCTGCACGAACCCGGCGTACGTCGCGGGCAGCGTGTACACGGGCGGACAGGTCGTCTCGCACAAGGGCCACAACTGGAAGGCCCAGTGGTGGACGCAGAACGAGGAACCCGGCACCACGGGGGACTGGGGCGTCTGGAAGGACCAGGGCGCCTGTTGAGACCTCGTACGCGGGGCAGGTGAACAGACGTGAGGACCCGGTGGCCCGGCGGCCACCGGGTCCTCGCACGTCCGGCCGCCGGGGCCCTCGTAGGCTGCTGCGGTGATCGCACAGGACCCCGCTCCGCTCGCGGACTTCGAAGAGCACCGGCCCCGGATGTTCGGGATCGCCTACCGCATGCTCGGCTCGGCCGCCGAGGCGGAGGACACCGTCCAGGACGCCTGGCTGCGGTGGAGCTCCGCCGGACGCGAGGACGTCGAACACCCCGGGGCCTGGCTCGCCAAGGTCGTCACCCACCTGTGCCTGAACCGCCTGACCTCGGCGCGGGCCCGGCGCGAGGAGTACGCCGGCCCCTGGCTCCCGGAGCCCGTCCTCACCGGGGACGGGGCACTGGGCCCGCTGGAGTCGGCCGAGCAGCGGGACGGCGTCTCCATGGCCCTGCTGGTGCTGCTGGAGCGGCTGACGCCGGTGGAGCGGGCGGTGTACGTGCTGCGCGAGGCCTTCGCGTACGGCCACCGCGAGATCGCCGCCCTGCTCGACCTGACCGAGCCCAACTGCCGCCAGCTCTACCGGCGGGCGGCGGGCCGGGTGCAGGCGGCGCGGGCGGAACCGGGGCGGGTGGGGCCGGGACCGGCGGCCGCGGCGCGGCCGCGGTTCACGCCGGATCCGGCCCAGTGGCGGAGGCTGGTGGAGACCTTCCTGACGGCGGCGCGCGAGGGGGACCTGGCCCGGCTGGAGTCCGTGCTGAGCGCCGACGTGCGGTACGTGGCGGACGGCGGCGGGATCGTGTCCGCGGCCCGGCGGCCGGTCCTGGGCCGGGACAAGGTGGCGCGGTTCCTGGTGGGCGCGCTGCGCAAGTACGGGGCCGGTCTGCCGGTCTCCTTCGCGGAGGTCAACGGCGAGCCCGCGCTGCTGTTCGGCGGGGTGGTGGTCCTGCAGGTGGAGTTCGAGGACGGGCTGGTCCGCGAGGTGCGGAGCATGGCGAATCCGCAGAAGCTGGAATTCCTTCGGCGGCAGCTGTCACATTCCGGGGGGCTGTCCGGTCCTGACCTGTGAACGGAACCCTTCAGGAAAGGAACGGACACCATGAGCACGATCCTCGTCACCGGAGGCACCGGAAACCTCGGCGGGCTGGTCGTCACCCGGCTGCGGACGGCGGGCCACGACGTACGGGTGCTGAGCCGCCGCGCGAAGGACTACCCGGTCGACCTGCGGGACGGCAGCGGGCTGGACGCGGCGATGGCCGGCGCCGAGGTGGTCGTGCACTGCGCGAGCAGCCCGCGCGGCGGTGACGACGTGGCCGCCGGGCACCTGATCGAGGCGGCCCGGCGGGCCGGGACGGTCACGAACATCGTCTACATCTCGATCGTCGGGGTGGACGTGGTCCCGTTCGGCTATTACACGGTGAAGTACGAGGTCGAGCGGATGCTGGAGGCTTCGGGGCTGGGCGTGACGATCCTGCGGACGACGCAGTTCCACGACCTGGTGGCGATGCTGATGGACGCGCTGACGAAGGTGCCGGTGCTGCCGGTGCCGCTGCCGAAGGGGGTCCGGGTGCAGCCGGTCGCCGTGGAGGAGGTCGCCGACCGGATGGCGGAACTGGCCGTGCCGACCCCGGCGGGCCGGGTCACGGACATGGGCGGCCCGCAGATCCACACGCTGGTGGAGCTGGGCCGGGCGTACCTGGAGGCGACGGGCAGCCGGCGCAGGGTCCTCCCCCTGCCGCTGGCCGGGAAGGCGTACGCGGCCTTCCGCCGCGGCGGCAACCTGGCCCCGTCCCGCGCGTCCGGCAAGGGCACGTTCGCGGAGTTCCTGGCACGGCGCTAGGGGCTTTCCTCCGGTGCACCGGTCGGGATCCGATGGGGGACAATGTGGTAGTTACCGCCACGAATGACCCACGGCATGATCCACGGTGAGGGGCGATGATCGTTTCAGTGGTGGCCATGCCGGAGGGCACCGTGCGGCGCACCCCCGTGTCCGAGGCCCGTGAGCGCCTCGCGGAGTCACGTTTCCTGTTCGTGGACGCGGAACTGCCCGCGCAGGCACCGCCCGGGGAGCAGCCGATCGCCCACCTGCTCGGTCTGGAGGCCGATGACCTGCCGTGGCTCGGCCGGGAGAGGGAATCCGCCCGCGCCGAGTTCCTCGGCGACGCCGCCGCCTTCGTCGTCCCCGCGATCGAGGCGGGCCAGGTCGTCCACCTGCACGTCGTGGCGACCGAGCGGTACCTGCTCACGGTGCACCGGGGGCCGGTCGCGATGGTGCACGGCCTCATCGCCCGGCTCCCGCACGAACGGCCCCCCGACGCCGTGGCCACGCTGTTCCTGCTGCTGGGCGAGGCCCTGGAGACCTACCGGCGGTCCGCCGTCCAGGCCCTCCTGGAGGTGGAGGACCTGGAGGACGAGATGTTCCACCGGCGCGAGCCCGAGCAGCTCTACCGGCTGGCCCGGCTGCGCCGGACCTCGGCGCTCCTGCACCACACCCTCCTGCCCTACCACCAGGCCGCGGAGGAGGCCATCACCCGGCGGGTGCTGAACCCCGACTTCCCGCAGGAGCGCCAGCGGCTCGCCCGCGAGTACCAGCGCATGTCGAAGCTGGTCCTCACGGACATCGAGGCACTCCAGGAGGCCGCCCGAAGGGGCTTCGGCACCTACAGCTCGCTGGTGTCCGGCGAGCAGAACGGCGTGATCAACCGGCTGGCGATCGTTTCCACGATCTTTCTGCCGCTGACCTTCCTGACCGGCTTCTTCGGCATGAACTTCGCCTACCTGACGGACGAGCTGGAGAGCCGGGTCATCTTCTGGGTGCTCGCCGTGGGCCTCCAGGTGCTCTTCCTGGCCGGCGCGCTCTACGTACTGCACCGCACCCGCATCTGGCGCCGGCTCCACGACGACGAGGGCGTCGACGACGAGTAGCGCGTCCCGTCGTCGGCCCGGGCGCGCCCGGGGCGGGACCTCCGGCGGCCGGCCGGCGCGGCTCAGGGGGTGAAGAGCTCCGCCTGGGCGGCCTCGCGGGCGGCCAGCCTCGCTCCCGTCAGGACCGCCGCGTCACCGAGGGCGGTGGCCCGCACCTCCATCGGGACCGGGGTCAGGGTCGTCAGGCGGCGGGCCACCGCTGCGGCGAGGACGGCGCCGCCCGCCTCGCCCAGTCCGCCGGCCAGGACCAGGCAGCCCGGGTCCAGGACCGCGGCGACGGCCGCCGCGCCCAGCGCCAGCCGCTCCGCCAGCGCGTCGACGAAGCCCTCGCCGGCCGCACCCGACACCGCCTCCTCGACCGGCCCCGTCCAGCCGTGCTCCGCGGCCAGCCGTGCCACCGCGTCCCGGCCCACCAGCGCGTGGAACCCTCCCCCGCAGTCGGTGGCCGAGGGCAGCCGCCCGGTGCCCGGCACCGGCAGGAAGCCGATCTCGCCGGCCCCGCCCGAGGCGCCCCGGCGCAGCCGGCCGTCCAGGACCACCGCCGCGCCCACGCCCGCGCCGAGCCACAGCAGCACGAAGGAGTCCAGGTCCCGCGCCGCGCCGACCCGCTGTTCGGCGAGGGCCGCCAGGTTGGTCTCGTTCTCCACGGCCACCGTGGCCGGCAGCCGCCGCTGGAGGGCCGCCACCAGCTCCCGGTGCCAGGTGGGCAGTCCGACGGTGCTGCGCAGGTCCCCGCCCTCGGCCACCAGCCCCGGCGCGCCGACCACCACCGTGTGCAGCCGGTCCGCGCCGGCCTGCCTCCCCAGCGCCTCCAGGAGGTCCACCGCCTCGTCCACGGCGTCGACCGGGAGCGCGGCCTGGGCGAGCGGGCGGCCCAGCAGGTCGGTGACCACCGCCGTCGCGCTGTCCGTCCGTACGTCCAGGGCCGCCAGGTACGCGCGGCGGGCGACGATGCCGTACACCCGGGCATTGGGCCCGCGCCGCTGCTCGCCCGACTCCCCCACCACCTCGATCAGCCCGGCGCCGGTGAGCCGCTCGACGAGATCGGCGACCGAGGGGCGGGACAGACCGGTCATCGACTTGAGCTGAGTGGCGGTCAGCGGCCCCTGCTCCTGCAGGAGTCGCAGGGCGAGCCGGTCGTTGATGGCCCGTGCGGTGCTCGGCGACGCGGGCGACGGGGCGGCGGCGGTCAGGGCCTTGGCGGGAGTCACGGCGCCCATCTTAGGTAGCTCCACGAGACTAACTATCAGGCAGGGTCCCTGATAGTTTAATCCCATGACAGGG
The DNA here is from genome assembly GCF_008704935.1 of Streptomyces vinaceus. Classification (NCBI taxonomy): domain Bacteria; kingdom Bacillati; phylum Actinomycetota; class Actinomycetes; order Kitasatosporales; family Streptomycetaceae; genus Streptomyces; species Streptomyces vinaceus. The sequence continues at coordinate 6,104,599 of NZ_CP023692.1, read as the reverse complement.
GAAACAGACCTCAGCCCGGCGCGCCTGCGCCACGCCCGCATCGCCATCGCCGCCGTCTTCTGCACCCACGGAGCCGTCACCGGCTCCTTCGCCACCCGCATCCCCTGGATCCAGGACCACGCCCAGCTCGGCGCGGGCACCCTGGGCCTCGCCCTCGCCTTCCCCGCACTGGGCGCCGCGGTCGCGATGCCGCTGGCCGGCCGGATCAACCACCGCTTCGGGGCCCGCACCGCGCTGCGCCGGCTGCTGGCGCTGTGGACCCTGTCCCTGATCCTGCCGGGCCTCGCCCCGAACCTGGCCACCCTGTGCGTCGCCCTGTTCGTCTACGGAGCGACCGCCGGGATGGCGGACGTGGCGATGAACGCGCTGGGCGTGGAGACCGAGAACCGGCTCGGCCGCTCGATCATGTCCTCCCTGCACGGCATGTGGAGCGTGGGCGCGCTGATCGGCTCGGCGGCGGGCACCCTCGCCGCCCACGCCGGGGCCGACGCCCGGCTGCACCACCTGATCGCCGCCCTCGCGCTGACCGCGGCCGGGCTGATCGCCGTACGAGGGGTGCTCGACCTGCACAGCGCCGCGGACGCGCAGGCGCCGCCGCACTTCGCGCTGCCGCCGAAGTCCGCCCTGCTGATCGGCGCCATCGGGTTCTGCGCGGTCTTCGCGGAGGGCGCGAGCATGGACTGGTCCGCGGTCTACCTGCGCGACGTACTGGACACGGACGCCGGCCTCGCGGCCGCCTGCACCACCGCGTTCGCGCTCACCATGGCGCTCGCCCGGCTCGTCGGGGACCGGGTGGTGGACCGGTTCGGCGCGGTGCGCACTGTCCGGGCGGGCGGGGTACTGGCCACCGCGGGCGGGGTGCTCGTGGTGACGGCCGGGAATCCGGCCGTGGCGATCGCGGGCTTCGGGCTGATCGGACTCGGCATCGCGGTGGTGGTCCCCCTGGCCTTCGCGGCCGCCGCGCGCAGCGGGCCGGCGCCGGCCCAGGCCATCGCGGGGGTCGCGACCATCACGTACACCTCGGGGCTGATCGCGCCGTCGGCGATCGGCGCGGTGGCGGACGCGACCTCGCTCGCGGTGTCCTTCGGGCTGGTCACCCTGCTGGCGTTCGCGCTGGTGGTGGGGGCCGCCGTCCTGCGGCAGAAGCCGGTGGCGGCCGGGGCCGCGGCCGTCGGCCTGGACGAACCGGCAGCTATCCGGCCGTAACATTGCGAAGGCCGTTCTGCGGCCCGGATGCTTGACCGATCGGTTCGACGGAAGTGGTGGACACATGGGCCTCGGCGTGGGCTGGACCGTGCACGGCGACGGGCGGACCCCCGCCCCCGGCGCGGTGGTACGGCCGGACGAGCGGCTGTCGTGGCCGCGTACCGCCGGGCTCGGCGCCCAGCACGTCGTGGCGATGTTCGGGGCCAGCTTCGTCGCGCCGGTCCTGATGGGCCTGGACCCGAACCTGGCGATCATGATGTCGGGTGTCGCGACGGCCATCTTCCTGCTGGCCACGCGCGGGCGGGTGCCCTCCTACCTGGGCTGCTCCCTCTCCTTCGTGGGCGTCGCGGCGGCGATCCGGGCGGGCGGCGGGGACAGCGCGGTCGTCACGGGCGCGGTGTTCGTGGTGGGCGCGGCGCTGTTCCTGGCGGGGCTCGTCGTGCGGCGCTTCGGGGCGCGGGTCATCCACGCGGCGATGCCGCCGGTGGTGACGGGCGCGGTGGTGATGCTGATCGGCTTCAACCTGGCGCCGGTGACGGCCTCGACGTACTGGCCGCAGGACCAGTGGACGGCGCTGCTGACCATGCTGTTCACGGGGGCGGCCGTGGTCTGCCTGCGCGGTTTCTGGTCGCGGATCGCGATCTTCCTCGGGCTGGTCTTCGGGTACGCGATCTCGTGGATCTTCGACCTGGTCTTCGGCAAGATCCACTCCACGGTGGGCGGGGAGGCGGCCGTCGACCACTGGCGGCTCGACCTCTCGGGTGTCGGCACGGCGGACTGGATCGGGCTGCCGTCCTTCCACGCCCCGCAGTTCGAGTGGTCGGCGATCCTGATCGCGCTGCCGGTGGTGATCGCGCTGATCGCCGAGAACGCCGGGCACATCAAGGCGGTCGGCGAGATGACCGGCGACCCGCTCGACGACGAGCTCGGCACGGCGATCGCGGCCGACGGCGCCGCGTCCATGCTGTCCACGGCGGTCGGCGGCCCGCCGAACACCACGTACTCCGAGAACATCGGCGTGATGGCGGCCACCCGCGTCTACTCGACGGCGGCCTACTGGGCGGCCGCGGCCTTCGCCCTCCTCTTCGGCCTGTGCCCGAAGTTCGGCGCGGTGGTCGCCGCGATCCCCGGCGGGGTGCTGGGCGGGATCACCGTGATCCTGTACGGGATGATCGGCCTGCTCGGCGCGCAGATCTGGATCAACGGCGGGGTGGACCTGCGCAATCCGCTGAACCTGGTGCCGGCCGCGGCGGGCATCATCATCGGCATCGGCGGGGTGAAGCTCCGGTTCACCGACAGTTTCGAGCTGGGCGGCATCGCGCTCGGCACGATCGTGGTGATCACGGGCTACCACGTACTGCGCTCCCTCGCCCCGGCGCACCTCAAGGGGCCGGAGCCGCTGCTCGACGGGGGCACGTCGGCGTACGACGAAGGCGGAGCGGGCGGCGACGGCCGTCCCTGACCGGACCGCGACCGGACCGCGACCGGCCCGTCGCCCGGCCCGCGACCGGCCCGTCGCCCGGTCCGGGTTCGCCCGAACCGGCGAAGCACACGGCCAAGTTCCCCGGATCCGCACCACCGGCTGCGACGCTGCCACCCATGGAAGCGGTACTCGCGCGGATGCGCGCCCTGGACGAGCGGCTCCCCGCGCAGGACGGCGTCGCCGTCTTCAACCGGGTGTACCTGACGGTGACGGAGACGCTGCACGCGCGCATCGCGCACGGGGAGTTCCCCGCGCCGAGGCGGGCGGAGGCGCTCAGCGTACGGTTCGCGGAGCGCTACCTGACGGCGGTGGAGGCGGAACGGGCCCCGGCGTGCTGGCGCCCGCTGCTCCAGTACCGCCGCCATCCGGGGGTCCGGCCGCTCCAGCACGCGCTGGCCGGGATCAATGCGCACATCGGGCACGACCTGGCGCTGGCGGTGGTGGCCACCTGCCGGGCCCTGGACTGCGAACCACGGGCCCTGGAGGCCGACTTCGACCGGGTCGGCGACACCCTGGTCTCCCTGGAGGAGCACATCCGGGAGGACCTGATGCCGGGCCCGGACCTGCTGGAGGTGGCGGACCCGCTGACCCACCTGCTCGGATCGTGGAGCCTGGACCGGGCGCGCGGCGCCGCCTGGTCGGCGGCCCGCCTCCTGTGGACCCTGCGCCGCTCCCCCGAACTGGCCGAGGAGTTCACGGACTCCCTGGACGCCGGAGTGGGCCTGGTGGGCCGCTGCCTGCTGACCCCGACCTCCTGAGCCGGCGCATGGGCCGACGCGGTGGCCGGCGCATGGGCCGCCGCATTGAAAACGGGCCGCCGCCGCGCTCGTGGCGCGGGGGCGGCCCGTGGCCGGGGGCCGGAGGGGCCGGGTGGGTCAGTCCTCCGGGAGTTCGACCGGGGCTATCTCGTCGTAGACGTCGCCCGGGCCGGGGTTGGCGGCGTCCGTGGAACCGCCGAGGTGGTGCATGACGCCCCAGACCGCGTTCAGCGCCGTCTGGACCGCGCCCTCGGCCCAGCCCGCCGTCCAGGAGATGTCGTCGCCCGCGAGGAAGATGCCGCGCTTGTCCTCGGGGAGGCGGTCCTGCATGAAGTGGGTGAACAGGCGCCGCTGGTAGCGGTAGTGGCCCGGCAGGTTGGCCTTGAACGCGCCCATGAAGTAGGGCTCGTTCTCCCAGGACACGGTCACCGGGTTGCCGATGATGTGGCGGCGGATGTCGACCTTCGGGTAGATCTCGCCGAGGGACTTCAGCATGACCTCCATCCGCTCGTTCGCGGACAGCGGCAGCCACTTCAGGCTGTCGTCGCACCAGGTGTACGAGAGGCAGATGACGGCCGGCTTGTCCGGGCCGTTGTCCAGGAGGTACGTACCGCGCGTCATCCGGTCCGTCAGCGTCATCGACATGACGTCGCGGCCGGTCGGGTTCCCTGCGTCGTCGACGGCCTTGTCCAGCCAGAACGGGCGGTCCACCGGCACGAAGAGCTTCGAGCTCTCCATGTAGTGGGTGCGCTCCATCGCCGTCCAGTGGTCGATCGGGAAGAGCGTGTCGTCGCACTCGATCTTCGAAAGGAGCATCCAGGACTGCGCCGTGAAGATCGCGGCACGGTACGTGCGGATGTCGCCGTCGGCGTCGGTGACCGTGATGCGGTTGCCGGCCGTGCGGTGCAGGCGGGTCACCGCCGGGCGCGGGGCGCCGTCGTGCAGGGAGGAGAGCGAGGTGCCCGGCGCCCAGTGGACGATCTTCTCGGGCTCGCGCTCCCACAGGCGCAGCGGCAGCTGCTGCGAGCCGCCGACGATGCCGCGGTGGTGGTCGTCCGCCTCGGTGTAGACGACGCGCAGGATCTCCAGGATGGAGTTCGGGAAGTCGGTGTCCCAGCCGCCCGTGCCGAAGCCGACCTGGCCGAAGATCTCGCGCTTGCGGAAGGACTGGAAGGCCTCGGACTTGCAGAGGAACCCGTAGAAGGTCTCGTCGTCCAGCTTCTCGACCAGCTTCGCCCAGATCTCGCGGATGCGCGGGACGTCCCGCTCGCGCATCGCCTGGTTCATGTCGGAGAAGTCGGCGCCCTCGTCGAGGCAGGCGTTCCACGCGGCCGACACGTCGCGGTAGACCTGCGGGAGGTCGGCGATGGTCTCGGCGTAGTGGGTCTCGCCCTTGAGGTCGACGACCGTCGAGGGGGTGGCCTCGGCGAGCGGGTTCGGGAAGGGCTCGGTGACCAGGCCCACCAGGTCGATGTAGTGCTGGAGGGCGGTGGAGGAGGGCGGGAAGCGCATGGCGCCCATCTCCGCCGTCAGGCCCTCGGTGCCGGCGCCCTCGAAGCCGACGGTGCGCAGCCGGCCGCCGATCTGGTCCGCCTCGTAGACGACCGGCCTCAGGCCCATCTTCATCAGCTCGTACGCGGAGATGATGCCGGACAGCCCGCCGCCGATGACCGCGACCTCGGTACCGAGCTCGGTCGCCGGGACCTGGCCCAGGCCCGCGGGGTGGGCCAGGAAGTCGTCGTACGCGTACGGGAAGTCCGGGCCGAACATGGTGATCGGCGGCTGTCCGTCGCTGTGCGGGACGGCGGTGGTGGGCACCGTGGACGTCATGGGGTACGGCTCCTTGCGGGGGTGGGGCAGGGGGGAGGGCGCTGGGGCTCAGACGAGGGAGGAGTAGAGCCCGGGACGGCGGTCGCGCAGGTACGGGTTGTTCTCGCGCGACGCGCGCAGCAGCTCGGGATCGGCCTCGCCGATCACCAGCTCCTCGCCGCGCCCGGCCCGGGTGCGGGTCGCCCCGTCGGGGCTCGCCAGGCAGCTGAGTCCGACGAACTCGAACTCGCCTTCCGGACCGGTGCGGTTGACGTACGCGATGTACATCTGGTTCTCGAAGGCCCGTACGGGGACGAGCTGTTCGGCCACGAACTGGAAGGGGTGCATCTGCGCGGTCGGCACCAGGAGGAGGTCGGTGCCGGCCAGGGCGTGCGCCCGGACGTTCTCGGGGAACTCCACGTCGTAGCAGATCATGATGCCGATGCGGAGGCCGTTCAGGTCCGCCTGGACGACGGGGGTGTCGCCGGGGGTGAAGGCGTCCTGCTCGAAGCAGCCGAAGAGGTGGGTCTTGCGGTAGTTCGCGAGCCGGGCCCCGTCGGGGCCGATGAGCTGGGCCGCGTTGTACACGGTGTCCCCGTCGCGCTCCGGGTAGCCGTACAGGACGGCGACGCCGTGGCGGCGGGCGATCTCGCCGATGGCCCGGGCCGACATGCCGTCGGCGGCCTCGGCGAGGGCGGCGATCTCCTCGACCTCCAGCGCGTAGCCGGTCAGGAACATCTCCGAGGTCACGAGGAGCCCGGCACCGGCCCCTGCGGCGCGCTGCGCGGCCTCGTCGAGCGCCTTCAGGTTCTCGGCGGTGTCGCCGAGCCGTCCGGAGCTCTGGAGGAGGGCGGTGCGCAGCGGGGGCATGGGCGTACCTCTGTGGCAGGAGGGAAGTGGGTCCTATTGAAGGTACGTTCACCCGTTCGACGCCGACAAGCCATGACTGTTGCGCTCAGCGCATCGATTCGTTGCGCGTTTCTCCGCATGGGCGGAGATTCGTTGCGCAGGGCCGGGCGGGTGCGCTCGGGCATAAACCCGGCCCCGGCGCATGCTGACCCTCATGACCGTCGTGACCAGCAGAAGGAGTCTCCCACCCCATGGCGCCCGACATCGACACGGCCACCCCGCTCCACGTGCTCGACAACCCGGTCTGGGCCGCGCTGAACGGCCCGAGCACCGCCTTCGCCGAGGCCGGGCCCCGGGGGCTGGCCGCCCGGTACGTCGCCGACACCTCGCCGTTCGTCGCGCTGGCGGACCCGGAGGACCCCGCGTCCTGGGCGGACCTCGCGGAGCTGGCCGGCCCGGGCGCGACGGTCTGGATCACCGGCCTGCCGACCCCTCCCCCGGGGTGGACGACGGAGAACTCGATACCGGGCGTGCAGCTCGACGGCGGGGCGGTACGGGCCGAGACCGCGCCCGAGGCGGTCCTGCTGGGGGCCGCCGACGTGCCGGAGATGCTGGAGCTGGTCGGCCTCACGAAGCCGGGGCCATTCGCCCGGCGCACCGTCGAGCTGGGCACGTACCTCGGGATCCGGCACGAGGGCCGGCTCGTCGCGATGGCGGGGGAACGGATGCGCCCGCCCGGCTGGTCGGAGATCAGCGCGGTCTGCACCCACCCGGACCACCGGGGCCAGGGGCTCGCGGGCCGGCTGATCCGGGCGGTGGCCGCCTCGATCCGCGAGCGCGGCGACCGCCCGTTCCTGCACGCGGCGGCCGACAACACGGGGGCCATCGCCCTCTACGAGTCGATGGGCTTCACCCTCCGCCGCCGCCCGTACTTCATGGGCGTCCGCACCCCGGACGCGACGGCCTGACGCCGGAGTCGTACGGGCGGGACGGGGCCGGCAGGTTTCGCGGGGCGCGCAGCGGTCACACGCGTGGCAACCCACGGAAAGGAACTGCCATGACCGACGTCTCCAGGCTGCCCGGCACCGCGCACCACCATTGGCAGTGGCAGCTGCGGGCCGCCTGCCGGAATCTGGGGCCGGGCCGCTTCTACCATCCGGCCGGTGAGCGGGGCGAGGAGCGCGAGGACCGCGACGAGGCCGCGAAGCGGGTCTGCGCGGTCTGCCCCGTCCGCACCGCGTGCCTGGAGCACGCGCTGCGCACCCGCGAGGCCTTCGGGGTCTGGGGCGGGCTGACGGAAGAGGAGCGCCGCGCTCTGCTGGAGCCGGCCTCCCGCCGCGCCCGCACGGCCCGCGTGGGCGCGGGGCACCACTGAACGCCACCCGTAGGACCCCGGACGCGACTGCGCCCCGGCATGCGGAATGCCGGGGCGCAGCGGTGTTCGAGGGGCGGCGGTCAGGCCGGGGCTCCCGAGGTGAAGCGGCGCAGCAGCGGGGAGAGGACCAGGACCGACTTGGTGCGCTCCACGAACGGCTCGCCCGCGATGCGCTCCAGCACCCGCTCGAAGTGCCGCATGTCGGAGGCGAAGACCTGGACGAGGGCGTCCGCGTCGCCGGTGACGGTCGACGCTGACACCACCTCGGGGTACCGCTCCAGCCCCCGCCGGATGTCGTCCGGCGAGGTGTTGTGGCGGCAGTAGATCTCGATGAAGCCCTCGGTCTCCCAGCCCATGGCGGCGGGGTCGACGCGGACGGTGAAGCCGGTGATGGCCCCCTCCGCCCGCAGCCGGTCCACGCGACGCTTCACGGCGGGGGCCGAGAGCCCGACCTCGGAGCCGATGTCGGCGTAGGAGCGGCGGGCGTCCTCGGCGAGGGCGTGCACGATGCGTTCGTCGAGATCGTTCAGTCGCACTGCGGGTGGATCACTTTTCTGCTGTGGCCACTTCTTCCGTGGCCAGTCGGGAGCGGCGGATGCCGTACAGGAAGTAGACCACGAGGCCGACGGCCATCCAGACACCGAAAGCGACCCACGTGGCGACCGGCAGGCTGTACATCATGTAGCCGCAGGCGAGGAAGCCCAGGATCGGCGTGACCGGGAAGAGCGCCACCTTGAAGGTGCGCGGCATGTCGGGCTTGGTGCGGCGCAGGATCACGACCGCGATGTTGACGAGGGCGAAGGCGAAGAGCGTGCCGATGCTGGTCGCGTTGGCCAGCTCACCCAGGGGGATGAACGCCGCGAGCGCGCCGCAGAAGAGGGAGACGATCAGCACGTTGGCGCGGGGGGCGCCGGTCTTGGCGTCGACCTTGGCGAAGACCTTGGGGACGAGGCCGTCGCGGGACATCGCGAAGAGGATGCGGGTCTGTCCGTAGAGGACGGCGAAGACGACGGAGGCGATGGCGACGACGGCGCCGGCGGCGAGGACGACGCCCCAGAAGCTGTCACCGGTGACGTTGGTCATGATCTGGGCCAGCGCGGCCTCGGTGCCCTCGAAGTCCTTCCAGGGCAGGGCGCCGACGGCGACGAAGGCGACGAGGCAGTACAGGACGGTGACGATGCCCAGCGAGAGCATGATCGCGCGGGGCAGGTCCTTCTTCGGGTTCTTGGCTTCCTCACCGGCGGTGGAGGCGGCGTCGAAACCGATGTACGAGAAGAAGAGCGTGGAGGCGGCGGCGCTGATGCCGGTGACGCCGAGCGGGGCCAGCGGGGCGTAGTTGCCGGACTTGATGCCCATGACGCCGATGCCGATGAAGAGCACCAGCGTGACGATCTTGACGACGACCATGATCGTGTTGATCCGGGCGCTCTCCTTGGCGCCGCGGAGCAGGAAGACCATGGCGAGCAGGACGACGACCAGGGACGGCAGGTTGATCCAGCCGCCTTCGCCCAGCGGGGCGGCGGAGAGCTTCTCGGGGAGCGTGACGCCTATGGTCCCGTCGAGGAGCTCGTTCAGGTACTGGCCCCAGCCGACGGCCACGGCCGAGACGGAGACGGCGTACTCCAGGACCAGGCACCAGCCGCAGATCCAGGCGATGAACTCGCCCATGGTCACGTACGAGTACGAGTACGAGGAGCCGGAGACCGGCACCGATCCGGCGAGCTCCGCGTAGGAGAGGGCCGAGAAGAGGGCGGTCAGGCCCGCGATGACGAAGGAGATCGTGACGGCCGGGCCGGCCTTGGGGGCCGCCTCGCCGAGGACGACGAAGATGCCGGTGCCCAGGGTGGCGCCGATGCTGATCATGGTCAGCTGCCACATGGTGAGCGAGCGGCGCAGGGAGCCGCCCTCGCCCTGACCGCCCTCGGCGACCATCTGCTCGACCGGCTTGCGGCGCAGCAGGGGGTTCACGGGCTTGCGGGGCCCGGAGGTGAGCGGTGGCGCCTGGCCGGTTTCGAGCACGGGGGACTCCTTTGACACTGCGGATGGGGACTGAGGCATCGACCGCAGCGGTCCGGGGCAGGACACAGACAAGGAGCCTGGGCATGGGGGACCGCCGAGCAGGCGGTCCGCGCCACTCCACGTACAGCGAGTGAGCCTACGAGCTGAGTGATACCGCCCGTAATGCACCATCCTTGCACATTGGCGCACGATCGTTGCGCGGATCTGTCCTGGATGGTCCTTTGTTGCGCACGGATGATCGATCAATGCGCAGCCCCCCTGACCCGCTTCGTTGACACCTCGTCAGATGTGACGCAGCATGCCGCCCGGACCGACGATCGGAGTCGCACCGTGAACGCCGACAGCAAGGCCCCGCACTGGCTGGACCCGGGCCCGTTCCTGCGCGGGGTCGCCTGGCTGGACAAGGGGCGCCCGGTGCGGGCCGACCCGGAGGACGCCATGCGGTTGCCCTGGGACACCGGGGAGCGGGCCACGCTCCCGATAGGGGTGCGTCTGGAGTTCACCGCGCAGGCGGCGCGGGCCGTGGAGATCCGTTACCGGGCGACCGTGCCCGGCCCCACCGACGCCCTGCGCGACCTCGCGCACTGCTTCGCCCTGTGGGACCGGCACGGGGTCGTCCGCGAGGTCTGGACCGAGCCGGCCGCCGAGGCCGTCGTACGGATCGAACTGCCCGGCGGGGCCGGACCGTTCACCCTCCATCCGCCCGAGGGGCAGTCCCCGCTGATCCTCGGCCTGCGCGGGATCGGCGGCACGGTGGCCCCGGCCCCGCCCGCCCCGCGCTGGGTGGTGCACGGTGATTCGATCACCGAGGGCTGGTGGTCGACCCGGCCCGCCCACGGCTGGCCCGCGGTCGCCGGCCGGGCGCTGGGCTGGGACACGGTCAACCTCGGGTACGCGGGCGCCGCCCGCGGCGAGCTCGCCACCGCCGAGCAGATCGCGGGCCTGCCCGCCGATGTCCTCACCCTCGCGTTCGGCACCAACTGCTGGTCCCGCGTGCCCTTTTCGGTACCACTGCTGTACGAGACCACCCGGGCGTTCCTCGACCTGGTCCGCCAGGGGCATCCGCGGACCCCGCTGCTGCTGGTCTCCCCCTTGCTGCGGCCCGACGCCGAGCGCACCCCGAACCGGCTCGGCGCCACCCTCGGCGCCCTGCGGGACGCGATGGAGCGGGCCGTCCGCGACCGGATCGCCGCCGGGGACGACCGCCTCGCCCTGCTCCCGGGCCGTGACCTGCTGGGTCCCGAGCACCTGGAGGACGGACTGCACCCCAACGACTCCGGACACCGGGTGCTGGGCCTTGCTGTGGTCACGGCTCTGCGGCGCTCCGGGTTCGGTTCCGGGTGAGTGAAACAGCCCACAGGAATCCGCTTGAACGGATCGACCCCGACAGGGCGTGTCCTGAGCACAGTTGCCGACGCACCGGGAACGGCGCGGCGGGCACGGAGACACCACACGTGGGAGAGATCAAGATGGGCATCAAGCGCGGAACCACCCTGGCCGCCGTCGCGGTCGTCGTCGCCCTGACGGCGACCGCCTGCGGCGGGGACGACAAGGCGGGCAACGCGAAGCCGGCCGGGGCCGCGTCCGTGGCTCCCGCCTCCGGTGCCGGCGACTACGGCTCCGACTACGGCTCGGGCAGCGCCGACGCCTCGGGCGGCGCCGAGGGCGCCGGCGCCAAGGCCGCCGGGCAGCTCGCGGTCGCCCAGAACGAGCAGCTCGGCTCCCTCCTCACCGACAACGCCGGGTTCACCCTCTACCGCTTCGACAAGGACACCGCCAAGCCGCCGAAGTCCAACTGCGACGGGGACTGCGCGAAGGCCTGGCCCGCGGTGCCGGCGGGCGAGGCCACCGCCGCGGCGGGCATGGACCCGGCGCTGCTGGGCGAGGTCGTGCGCACCGACGGCAGCAAGCAGCTGACGGTGGCCGGCTGGCCGGTGTACCGCTACGCCAAGGACACCAAGGCGGGCGAGACCAACGGTCAGGGCGTCGGCGGCACCTGGTTCGCCTTCGCCCCCGACGGCAAGAAGGCCGCGAAGGCGGCCGCCGCGCCGGCCGGTGCGGGCCAGGCCACGGGCGCGCTGACCGTGGCCAAGGACCCCAAGCTGGGCGAGCACATCGTCGACGGCAACGGGATGACGGTCTACCGCTTCAAGAAGGACACCGCCTGGCCGATGGCCTCCAACTGCACCGGCGACTGCGTGGCCAAGTGGCCCGTGGTGCCCCCGGTGGACAAGGCCAACGCCAAGGGCATCGTGGAGAAGGGCTACTCGGTCCTGGACCGCCCCGACGGCAAGAAGCAGCAGGCCATCGACTGCTGGCCCGTCTACACCTTCACGGGTGACAAGAAGGCCGGCGACATCAACGGCCAGGGCGTCGGCGGCACCTGGTACGCGGTGGCCCCCGACGGCAAGCTGATCACCACCTCCTGATCCGCCCCGCCGTCCTCCCCCGTCCCCTCCTCCCCCCAACCTCTCCCCCCTCACCCCCCACATCCGGAACCGCGCGGCCCCCTGCCTCCCCCTCTCCCCCCGTCGGCAGGCGGGCCGCGCACCGTTCCGCCCCGGCGCGCTCGTCCATACACTCCACCGCATGCTGCGCGTACTGGCCGTCGACGACGAGAAGCCGCTCCTTGAGGAGCTCCTCTACCTGCTGCGCTCCGACCCCCGGGTGCTCAGCGCCGAGGGCGCCTCGGACGCCACCGAGGCATTGCGGCGGATAACCCGGGCACTGGAGAGCGGCCCCGAGGGCGCCGACGGCATCGACGTCGTCTTCCTCGACATCCACATGGCGGGGCTGACCGGTCTCGACATCGCCAAGCTGCTGGCCGGGTTCGCACGGCCGCCGCTGATCGTGTTCGTCACCGCCCACGAGGGGTTCGCCGTCCAGGCCTTCGACCTCAAGGCGGTGGACTACGTACTCAAGCCCGTACGCCCCGAACGGCTGGCCGAGGCCGTCCGGCGGGCCTGCGCCCAGCTCGGCCGCTCCGCCGTACAGCCGCCCGAACCGGCGCAAGCGGCCGGGACCCCCCGTACGGGCGCTCCGGCCGGCCCGCCCGGTGCGGCCGTCCTCCCCGGACCCTCCGTCCCGCCGCAGCGCCGCCCCACCCCCGAGGTGACCGTCGCCGACCGGACCGCCGACCAGATCGCGGTCGAGCTCGGCGGCGTCACCCGGTTCGTGGCGATCGCCGACATCGCGTACGTCGAGGCCCAGGGCGACTACGCCCGGCTGCACACGGACGAGGGCAGCCACCTGGTCCGCATCCCCCTCTCCACGCTGGAGGAGCGCTGGGCGGCCCGCGGGTTCGTCCGCATCCACCGCCGCCACCTGGTGGCGCTGGGCCGCATCGACGAGCTCCGGCTGGACGCCGGCACCACCAGCGTCCGGGTCGGATCGGCCGAGCTCCAGGTCAGCCGCCGCCACGCCCGCCAGCTGCGGGACCTCCTGATGCGCCAGGCGACCGGATAGCACCGGCCGCCGACCGTCCGGCGCGCGCCGGAGCCGTTCGTCGCACCGGAGGTGACGTACGGCGCCCCGCTGCCGCCGTCGGTCGCAGGGCGGCCGCCGCCGCCCGCCGCCGAGCCGCCCCGGACCTATGGTGGAGCCGCCGGGAAAGAGCGGGGGGTGCGTATGGCGGAGATCCAGGCGCTGCTCGACGCCCTGGCCGTACTGCCCCGGACCCCGCCCGCCGGCCCCGCCGAGGCCGAGCGGCTGCTCGCGAGCCTGCGCAGCGCCGCCGCCCGCTGGGCCGAGGTCCTGTACGAGGCCAACGAGGGCCTCGGCCGGCAGCTCCCGCCCCGCGCCGAGGCGGCCCTGACCCTGGCCTTCCGCCGCGCGGAGGACTCGTACGTGGAACTGGAGATCGCGCTGCGCGACTGCGCCGAGCACCGCGACCCCGCACTCTGACGCGCCTTTTCGGCCGGTCGCAGGGGTCACCATCGGCCCGGTTCGCGTCTGTTGCGGGGTCCGGGGGCCTGCGTAGACTCCGGTACCCCCTCCCCCGGGCGATGAGGACCGAGCCTTGAACCAGACGTACGCGCTGACCGCGGTCACCGTCGTCGTCCTGGTCACGGTGCTGGTCGGGGCCCTGGGACTGCGGATATCGCGGACGACCTCCGACTTCTACGTCGCCTCGCGGACGGTGGGGCCCCGGCTCAACGCGGCGGCGATCAGCGGGGAGTACCTCTCCGCGGCCTCCTTCCTCGGGGTGGCCGGACTGGTGATGCTCCAGGGGCCCGAGATGCTCTGGTACCCGGTCGGCTACACGGCGGGGTACCTGGTGCTGCTGGCGCTGGTGGCGGCTCCGCTGCGGCGCTCGGGGGCGTACACGCTGCCGGACTTCGCCGAGGCCCGGCTGGAGTCACTGACGGTGCGCCGGGTCTCGGTGCTGTTCGTGGTCGGGGTGGGCTGGCTGTACCTGCTGCCGCAACTCCAGGGCGCCGGGCTGACCCTGGAGATCCTGACCGGGGCGCCGCACTGGGTGGGCGGGGTGGTCGTCGCGTTCGTGGTGGTCGCGGCGGTCGCGGCCGGAGGGATGCGGAGCATCACCTTCGTGCAGGCCTTCCAGTACTGGCTCAAGCTCACCGCCCTGCTGGTGCCCGCCTTCTTCCTGCTCGCCGCGTGGGCCGGGGACGGGGCGCCGCGCGCCTCCTTCGACGCCCCGGCGGTCTTCCGCGAGCACACCGCCGTCACGCTCGCCGAGGACGTACGGATCTCCCTGGACGCGCCGCTCCCGCTGAAGGTCACCGGTCAGGTCGACGGGCGCGCCCACACCGCCGCCCCGCTGACGCTGGAGCCCGGGGAGCACGCGGTACGGGCGGGGGCGCGGCTGGAGTTCGCCCCCGACACCAGGGTTCCGCAGACCCGGCCGACCTCGCGGCGCGACACCGCACGCTGGTCGGAGCCGATGGGCGGGGGCCGGCCGGCGCTCGGCCTGTACGCGACGTACGGGCTGGTGCTGGCCACCTTCCTCGGCACGATGGGCCTGCCCCATGTCGCGGTGCGCTTCTACACGAGCCCGAACGGCCGCGACGCGCGGCGCACCACGCTGGTGGTGCTCGGTCTGCTCGGCTGCTTCTACCTGCTGCCGCCGGTGTACGGGGTACTGGGCCGGACCTACGCCCCGGAGCTCGCCCTGACGGGCGACGCCGACGCGGCGGTGCTGGTGCTGCCGGAGCGGATGGTGGGCGGGGTGCTCGGGGACCTGCTGGGGGCGCTGGTGGCCGGGGGCGCCTTCGCCGCGTTCCTGTCGACGGCCTCGGGGCTGACCATGGCGGTGGCCGGGGTGCTGCACCAGGACGTCCTGGCGACGCGCGGGGTACGGACGTTCCGGATCGCGGTGCTGGTGGCGATGCTGGTGCCGCTGGGCGGGAGCGTGCTGCTGTCGGACGTGCCGGTGGCGGACGCGGTGGGGCTGGCCTTCGCGGTCTCGGCCTCGTCCTTCTGCCCGCTGCTGGTGCTGGGCATCTGGTGGCGCGGGCTGACCCCGCCGGGCGCGGTGGCCGGGCTGGTCATCGGGGGCGGGGCGGCGCTGGGCGCGGTGCTGGCGACCCGGGCGGGGCTGCCGCCGGACGGGTGGGTGCACACGCTGATGGCGTGGCCCGCGGCGTGGTCGGTGCCGCTGGGCTTCCTGACGATGGTGCTCGTATCGCTGGCGACCCGGTCGCGGATCCCGGCGGGGACGGCGGCGACGCTGGCCCGGCTGCACCTGCCGGAGAGCGTGACGGGGGCCGGTTCCGCGTCCGGTCCGGGCGGCCGCGCGGGCGGTGCTCCATGACCGGAGCACTGCTCACGGTGCTGGCCGTGGCCGGCGCGGCCCTGCTGCTGGGCCTGGGCTGGGCCGGCGGCCGCCGGCACGCCCGCCGCGGTGAACGGGCGAGCGGTCCGGACCTGGGCACCCCCGTGGAGCGGGCCACCTTCCACACCCTGCACACCGCCTCGCTGGCCGCTCCCCCGCTGCGCGCCGGGCTCACCGAGGACGCCGCCCGCAAGGCCGCCAGACGGCTGCGCTCGCTGCTGGGCACGGAGGCCCTGTGCCTCACCGACCGGCAGTCCGTCCTGGCCTGGGACGGGCCGGGCGCCGACCACCACCAGCGACGGGCGATGGCCCGGGTCGCCGTGATGCTGGACTCCGGCCGGAGCATGAGCGTGCGGACCGAGTGCACCCGCCCCGACTGCCCGCTGAAATGGGCGGTGTTCGCCCCGCTCACCGGCGAGGACGGGGTGCTCGGCGCCCTCGTGGCCTACGGTTCGAGGGAGTCGGCGGTGCTCGTGCGGGCCGCGACGGAGGTGGCCCGCTGGGTCTCCGTACAGCTGGAGCTCTCCGAGCTGGACCGCTCGCGCACCCGCCTGATGGAGGCGGAGATCAAGGCGCTGCGCGCGCAGATCTCCCCGCACTTCATCTTCAACTCCCTGGCCGCGATCGCCTCGTTCGTCCGCACGGACCCCGAGCGGGCCCGGGACCTGCTGCTGGAGTTCGCCGACTTCACGCGCTACTCCTTCCGACGGCACGGCGAGTTCACCACCCTCGCCGAGGAGCTGCGCTCCATCGAGCAGTACCTGGCGCTGGCCGGCGCCCGGTTCGGGGACCGGCTGAAGGTGACCCTCCAGGTGGCGCCCGAGGTGCTGCCGGTGGCGCTGCCGTTCCTGTGCCTCCAGCCGCTGGTGGAGAACGCCGTCAAGCACGGGCTGGAGGACTCCACCGAGGAGTGCCTGATCACGATCGCCGCACGGGACGCGGGCGCGGAGGCCCTGATCACCATCGAGGACAACGGGGTCGGTATGGATCCGGCCGTGCTGCGCCGGATCCTGGCGGGCGAGCGCAGCGGCTCCTCGTCGGGCATCGGGCTGACGAACGTGGACGAGCGGATCCGCCAGGTGTACGGGGACGCCTACGGGCCGGTGATCGAGACGGGCGTGGGCGCGGGCATGAAGATCTCCCTGCGCATTCCCAAGTACCGAGCGGGCGTGCATAGTTCAGGCCCCGGTCAGCAACCGTCCCGGTACTGACCGGGCCGGGGCGTGCGATCCTTGCCCGACCGCCGGGCTGCCCCGGCGGTCGGGCGGGGGACGGTCGGGGAGGTTCGCCGCGTGCGGGTGGGGCGGGAAGCGCAGCGCGAGGAGTTACGGGACTGGGTCCGCGCCGGGGCGCGGGGCCGGGGCGGCCGCCTGGTCGTGGAGGGCGAGCCCGGGGCCGGCCGGACGGCGTACGTGCGCGAGGCGCTGGCCGAGGCGGGCGCACTGGGCCTGCGGGTGCGGTACGCGGCCGCCGAGCCCTTCACCGCGGAGCTGCCGCTGCGGGCCGCGCTGGACTGCCTGCACCCCGAGGGCGCCGACCGGGCGGCGGTGATCGACCTGCTCCGCGAGGCCCGGGAGGCACGGCGGCCCGGCGGGGCGTGGCTGGCGGCCATGGACCTGATGGTGTCCGGGGTCGGGCAGTGGTGCGCACGGGGCCCGGTGCTGCTGGTGCTGGACGACGTGCACTGGGCGGATCCGGCCAGCCTGCTGCTGTGGCGGCGCCTGGGCCGGGAGGCGGACCGGCTGCCGCTGCGGCTCGCCGTCACCCGGCGGCCGCTGCCCCGGCGCCCCGAGGTGGAGCAGCTGTGCGCGGGGCTCGGCGCGGGCCCGGCCGGGCACACCGTACGGCTGGAACCGCTGACCGGGCCGGAGTCGGAGGAGCTCCTCCACCGGCTGCTGGGCGCGCCCCCCGGCCCGCGCCTGCGCCGGGCCGCCGCGCAGGCGGGCGGCAACCCCGCCCTCCTGCGGGAGCTGACCGCGCACTGGTCCCGCCTGATCGAGACCACCGGCGGCGCAGGGGCCGAGGCCACGACCGGGGACGGGGACGGGGACAGAGACGGCGGCGGAGACGGGGACGGGGACGGAGACGGCGGCGGCGGCGGGGGCGGCGGCGGCGGCGGCGCGGACGATGCCCCGGTCGGCGGGGGCCCCGTGGCGGAACTCGTCCTGCCGGAGGCGGAGTTGCCGCAGCCGCCGCGATCGCTCACCCGGGGCCTGGGCTATCTCTCCCGCGCCGCCTACACCACGCTGCGCCATGCCGCCCTGCTCGGCCCGGCCTTCACGCCGCGCGAGCTGGCCCTCGTACGGGGCAGGCCCGCGCGCGAGGTGCTGGACGAGCTGGAAGAGCCGCTGCTCGCCGCCCTGTTGGAGGACTCCGGTGAGCAGCTGCGGTTCCGGCATCCCGCGCTGCGCCGGGCCCTGTACGCGGAGCTGCCCCGGGCCGCCCGCTCCGCCCTCCACCAGGAGGCGGCCGCCGCCCTCGCCGCGGCCGGGCACGATCCGGCCCGCACCGCCGAACAGCTGCTGGCGGGCGGGCCGCTGGAGCGCTGGGCGGTGCACTGGCTGGCGGACTCGGCGCAGCCCCTGATCGCGGCGGCGCCGGAGGCGGCCGCCGAACTGCTGGAGCGGGCCGTGGGCCGGGCCGGCCGCGAGGACCGGGATGCCCTGGAGGGGAGCCTCGCGGACGCCGCCCTGATGCTGCGCCGCCCCGAGTCGGCGGAGCTCCTGGCCACCTTGCACGAGCGGGCCGAGGATCCCGGGGCCCGGGCGGAGCTGGCCTTCAAGCTGGTGTCGGCGCTGATGATCCAGGGGGACATGGGCCGGGCGCTGGCCGTCACGGAGGACGCGCTCGCGGAGCCGGTCCCCTCCCCCGCGCTGCGGCTGCGGCTGGAGGCCTGCCGGGTCCTGGCGCTGGCCGAGCGGGGCTCCCCCGCGCAGGCCCACGCCCTGGCCGTACCGGTGGTGGCGCGGGCGGCCCGGCTGGGTGATCCGCTGTGCGGGGCGGAGGCCCACCACGCGATGGCCTTCGCCCTCTTCCACCTGGGCCGCGGCCGGGAGTCGCTGCGCCACGTCGCCGAGGGGATCGCCTGGGCCCGGCGCGGCCCCGAGGCCAACGACATGCGGCTGCTGCTCCTGGCCAACCAGGCCGAGGGCCATGCGAGCTTCGACGAGCCCGAGCCGGTCGCGGCGGCGCTGCGCGAGGCGCGGGAGCTGGCACTGGCCACCGGTTCCACGGGGCGGCTGGTGGTGACCGAGGTCCTGCGGGCCGAGTTCGACTACCGGCTCGGCGACTGGGACGCGGCGCTCGCCGGGGTGGACCGCGCGGACGGACTGCCGGTCTCGGACAACTGGCTGCCGGTGGTGGTGCACGGGCTGCGGGCACTCGTACGGGGCCACCGGGACGAGCGCGAGGCGGCCCGGGCCGAGCTGGCCCGGCTCCCGCAGGCCGCGTTCGAGGCCCCGGCGGCCCGCCGCTACAGCGGGCACGTGCTGCTGGCGCGGGCCCTGGTGGCGGAGCGGGCGGGCGACCCGGCCGGCGCGGTGCGCGAGCTGCTGCCCGCGCTCGCGGACGGACCGCAGGAGGCGAGGGCGTACGAGCGCCCCTGGATGCTGTCGGAGATCGTCCGGCTGGCCCTGGAGTGCGGGGACTCGGCCACGGCCCGGACCGCCGTGGCGGCCTGTCGGCGGACGGCGGCGGCGCTGGCCGAGTACCCGGGGCCGGCGCTGGCGCTGCTGCGCTGCGAGGGGCTCTTCGCACAGGACCCGCAGCTGCTGACGCGGGCGCTGGAACGGGCGGAGCGCGGCGGCCGGCCGCTGGTGCTGGGCCACGCCTGGGAGGACCTGGCGGTGGCCCGGGCCTGGCACGGGGATCTGGCGGCGGCCCGGTCGGCGCTGGCGCGGGCGGTGGCGGCGTACGAGGCCCTGGGCGCGCGGTGGGACGTCGCGCGGGCCGACGCCCGGCTGCGGAGCCTGGGGGTGCGGCGCGGCAGCCGCTCGGCGCGGCGGCGGGTGGCGAACGGGTGGGAGGCGCTGACTCCGGCGGAGCTGAAGGTGGCCCTGCTCGTCGCGCAGGGCCGTTCGAATCCGGAGATCGCGAGCGCGCTGTTCCTGTCGGCCCGGACGGTCCAGACGCACGTCTCGCACATCCTGGCGAAGCTCCAGGTCCGCTCGCGGGCGGCGGTGGCAGCTCAGGCGGCGGCGCGGCGGTCGGGGCCGCAGGCGGCGCCGGGGCCGCCCCCGTGACCCGGACCGTAGCCGGGCATGGCCTGGCGCAGGGCGCGCAGGGCGTAGTACGTACGGGACTTGACGGTCCCGGCGGGGACGCCGAGCGCTTCGGCGGCCTCGCACACCGAGGCCCCGCGGAAGTAGATCTGCACGAGCACGGCGCGGTGCTCCGGGCTGAGCAGTCTCAGCGCCCCGCGGACGTCGAGGACGGTGACGGCCCGCTCGGTGCCGTCCTCGGCGGTGGGCGCGTAGGTGTCCAGGGCGTCCGGCCCGACCTCGGCGGGGCGGACCTGGCGGGCCCGGCGGGCGTCGATGGCGAGGCGCCGGCCTACGGTGTAGAGCCAGGGCCGCATGGAGGCGTGGTCGCTCTCCAGCACCTCGGGGTGGGTCCAGGCGCGCAAGAGGGTCTCCTGGAGGAGGTCCTCGGCGCGGTGCCGGTCGCCGAAGGTGAGACCGAGGAGGAACCCGTAGAGGGCCTTGCCGTGTTCGCCGTGCAGGCGGGCCAGGGCGTGGGCGTCGGTGCGGCGGCAGAGGGTGGTGGTCGTCACGGTGTGCCCCTTCCGGGTCTTCCACGTCGGATGACCTGAGCGTGACGGACCCGGCGCCCGGAGTTATCCGCCGCATGGCGTATCCGCCCGCCACCTGCGCCGACCGGTCGAACGGCGCGCCGAGCGGTTCCCCGCGAACGCCGGTGGCCCCGGGCCCGTCCGTGGTGGACGGGCCCGGGGCCACCGGGAAGGCGCGGACGAGGGGGTGTCCGGCGGACCCTAGCTCCAGCTGGCGTGCAGCGGCTTGCCCTCGGCGTAGCCGGCCGCCGACTGGACGCCGACCACGGCCTTCTCCTCGAACTCCGCGAGGGAGCCGGCGCCCGCGTAGGTGCAGGACGAGCGGACGCCCGCGATGATCGAATCGATCAGGTCCTCGACGCCCGGGCGGGCCGGGTCCAGGAACATGCGCGAGGTGGAGATGCCCTCCTCGAACAGACCCTTGCGGGCCCGGTCGTACGCGGACTCCTCGGAGGTGCGGTTCTGCACGGCGCGCGCCGACGCCATGCCGAACGACTCCTTGTAGAAGCGCCCGTCGGCGGCCTGCTGGAGGTCGCCCGGGGACTCGTACGTCCCCGCGAACCAGGAGCCGATCATCACGTTCGACGCACCGGCGGCCAGCGCCATCGCCACGTCGCGCGGGTGACGGACGCCGCCGTCGGCCCACACGTGCTTGCCGTACTTCTTGGCCTCGGCCGCGCACTCCAGCACCGCGGAGAACTGCGGGCGGCCCACGCCGGTCATCATGCGGGTGGTGCACATGGCGCCCGGGCCCACACCGACCTTGATGATGTCGGCGCCGGCCTCGATGAGGTCCTTGACGCCCTCGGCGGCCACGATGTTGCCCGCCACGATCGGGACCTGCGGGTCCAGCGCGCGCACGGCCTTGATCGCGTTGATCATCGACTCCTGGTGGCCGTGGGCCGTGTCGATGACGAGCGTGTCCACGCCCGCGTCGAGCAGCTGCTTGGCCTTCTGCACGAAGTCGCCGTTGATGCCGACGGCCGCGGCGATGCGCAGCTTGCCGTCGGCGTCGGTGGCCGGGGTGTACAGGGTCGCGCGCAGCGCGCCCTTGCGGGTCAGCAGGCCGACGAGCTTGCCGTCCTTGTCGACGGCCGGGGCCAGCTTGCGGTGGCCGGCGTCGAGCTTGTTGAAGGCCTCGCGGGGGTCGATGTCGGCGTCGATGAGCAGGAGCTCCTTCGACATGACCTCGGAGAGCTGGGTGAAGCGGTCCACGCCGGTCAGGTCGTGGTCGGTGACGACGCCGACCGGGCGGCCGTCGGCGTCGACGACGACACCGGCGCCGTGGGCCCGCTTGGGCAGCAGGGACAGCGCGTCGGCGACGGTCTGGGTGGGCGCCAGGGTGATCGGGGTGTCGAGCACGTGGTGGCGGGTCTTGACCCAGGAGATGACGTCGGTGACGACCTCGATCGGGATGTCCTGGGGGATGACCACGATGCCGCCGCGGCGGGCGACCGTCTCGGCCATGCGTCGGCCCGCGATGGCGGTCATGTTCGCCACGACGAGCGGGATGGTGGTGCCGGTGCCGTCGGGCGAAGAGAGGTCCACGCCCTGGCGGGAACCGACCGCGGAGCGGCTCGGCACCATGAATACATCGTCGTACGTCAGGTCGTACGGCGGCTTCTGGTCATTGAGGAAACGCACGTGCTGAACATCCCAGTCGATCGAAGGATCCGGCTGCGGCCCCGACGGGCGGCCGGGGAAACGCACGTACTTCATTCTCCCACGGCCCGGTATCAATGCCGCCCCGGCTGATCGTCCAGGACATACCGGGCCGTGTGGTCTGTTCCTACGGGACCGCCGGCACGGCCCTAGGGGACTTTGGTCCTCTCACGATGCACCGGACCCGGGCGGTGCGCCAGGGGCAGGACCGATCCTCCGTACCGGGCGGCCGTGAACTCGGCGGCGATGGCCAGGGCCGTCTCCTCGGGCGTGGCGCCGCCGAGGTCCAGTCCGATGGGCGAGCGCAGGCGGGCGAGCGCGGCCGGCGGCACGCCTTCCTCGCGCAGCCGCCGCTCGCGGGCGGCGTGGGTGCGCCGCGATCCCATGGCTCCGACGTAGCCGAGCGGCAGCCGCAGGGCCAGGGCCAGCAGCGGTACGTCGAACTTCGCGTCGTGGGTCAGGACGCAGACCGCGGTACGGGAGTCCACCCGTCCGGCCTCCCATTCCGCTGCCAGATGGCGGTGCGGCCAGTCCACGACGACCTCGTCGGCGTCGGGGAAGCGGGCCGGGGTCGCGAAGACGGGCCGGGCGTCGCAGACGGTGACCCGGTGGCCCAGGAAGGCGCCGATGCGGGCGAGGGCGGAGGCGAAGTCGATGGCCCCGTAGACGATCAGGCGGGGCGGTTCGGCGGCCGATTCGACGAGCAGCGTCAGCGGCTGCCCGCACAGGCCGCCCGCGGTGCCGAGTTCGGCGGTCCCGGTGCGCCCCGCCAGCAGCAGGTCCCGTACGTGCACGGCGGCGGCCCGGTCCAGGGCCGCGCCCCCGCCCAGGCAGCCCTCGTACGATCCGTCCGGGTGGACGGCGAGGGCCCGGCCGAGCAGCGCCGGTGGGCCGCAGACCACCCGGGCCAGCGCCGCCCGGCCCCCGCCGGCGGCGGCTTCCAGCACGGAACCGAGGACGGGCCGCACCGGATCGTGGCCGCGCACCGGCGTGACGAGCACGTCCAGGATCCCGCCGCAGGTCAGGCCGACGGCGAAGGCGTCGTCGTCGCTGTAGCCGAAGCGGTGCACGCCGCCCTCCCCGGAGGCGAGGGCGTCGAGGCACAGCTCGTGCACGGCCGACTCCACGCAGCCGCCGGAGATGGAGCCGAGCGCGGTGCCGCCGGCGTCGACGGCGAGCGAGGCGCCCGGGCCGCGCGGCGCGCTGCCGGTGACGGCGACCACGGTGGCCAGGGCGAATTCCCGGTGCGCGGCACACCACGCGCGTAGTTCCTCGGCGATGTCGAGCATCAGCGGATGTACTCGCGTCTCGCGCTCTGGCCGGGGATCAGCGGCCGCGGCGGCAGCACCGGCGGTCCGGTCCGCGGTACGGGAGCGGGCGCTCCGGTGCGCGGCCGGACGGGCGGCGCCGCGCCGAGGGCGGCCCGGCCGGTGCCGGGGAACCCGTCGGGGACCCGGCCGCGGGCGCTGAGCAGCTTCGAGGCGTGGGCGACGCTCGCGAGCGTGGCGTGGTGGTGCCAGCCGCGGAAGGAGCGGCCCTCGAAGTCGCGGATGCCCACGGGTTCGCAGGTCTCGGTGAAGTCGAGGGACACCCGGTCGGTGAGTTTGGCGAGCAGGAACAGCTGGGCCAGCGGCCGGTCCCCGATGTTGGTGATCCAGAACTCGGAGGGCAGCAGGGCGGCTTCGGTCCAGGCGCCGACGAGCAGCAGCGGGGTGGGCGGCATCGGTACGGGCCGGTCCTCGCCGGGGGTCGCGAGGATGGCGGCCGAGGTCAGCAGGGTGACGGCTCCCTCGGCGCGGCCGTGCCGGGTCCATTCGACGACGCGGCGCTGGGAGCGCAGGGAGTCGATGAGTTCCCGGGCGGGCGCGGTGTGCGGTCCGGGCTTGTGCCGGCCGGCGCCGCCGAAGGAGACGGGCAGCGAGCCGTCGACCTTGAAGACGAAGGGGATGTCCTGCAGGGCGAAGGACTCGATGCTCTGCGGGATGTCGGTGTTGGCGACCTCCATCACCACGGGCCGGCGCTGGAGTTGCCAGGTGGCGGCCATCCGCTGGACGGCGTGTACGGCGTCCTGGGCGGGGGTGAGCGAGCGGGCCGTGTCGGGGATGCCGGCCCGCCGGCGGCGCATCAGCTCGTTCGTCCAGGGCCCCGGGAGGGTGAGGGTCCATTCGACGGGAAAGCTGGCCTCGCTGGAGGCGAGCCAGATGCCGCTGGCCTGTTGGCAGTTGGCGGTGCGGCCGAGCTGGGGGACGAACTGCCGGCCGACCCCGACGGAGCGGTCGCCGGCCTTCTCGATGACCATGGGCTGGACCACCCAGGCCAGCGGGCGCTGGGCGGTGCGTTCGAGGTACTGGGCGAGGGAGCGGCGCACCGGGGTCCAGTCCCAGGGGGACTTGCTGATGAACTGCTGGAGGCTCTGCTCGACGGAGCTCGCTCCGGTTCCGGCGATGTTACGGATTGTTTTCTTCCCACTGGTCCGCACGAGGCCGTTGAGATAAACGCGGGCCCAGTTTCGCTGGTCCCGCCGGGGTAAGGATTCGAAGAAAAGAGAGATCAGGACGTCGATCAATTCGGAGATTTCCTTGGTGGAATCCTCCGGCAGGACTACGCGAGCCATCTGGGCCTCCCCCGCGACCACTAGATCCAATACCCTACTTGACCGTACTGAGCGGCCGTAGGCCCCGGCGGCTACTTCCTGAGGTCGCTCGCAGATTCGAGCCGCTCTTCCTCTACCACGAGGGGGATCGGGATCTGGTTCGCCGCATAGTAGAGCGCGATCAGGAAGTGTGCGGCGAGAGTGAGAGGAGCGGAGAAGAAGGACAGGATGACGGTCAAGGGGTATGCCACGGCGCCGAGGCCGAAGCGTACGCGGGTGGCCCGGGCGCCGTCCCTGTCGACCCGCTCGTGGAACAGGTGGCCGACCCGTGTGACGTACCACCAGAAGGCCAGGAACGCCAGCGCGTAGGCGACGGTGACCGAGCTGTAGAGGATCGCGGCGGCGTTGGCGGAGCCGCCTTCCTCGACGAGGTGCTCGGCGAGCACGGTGGTGGTGTACGGAATCACCGATACCACCATCAGCACCAGGAGATTCAGGAACAACAGCGGCCGGTCGACCCGCTTCAGGTGACTGAAGATGGTGTGGTGATTCACCCACATCACGCCGATGATGAGGAAACTCACCACGTATGCGGCATAGTGCGGCCACTGCTGCGCCACTCCGTGCCAGAAGTCCGATCCCTTTTCCTCCGGAACCTTGAGTTCCAGGACCAGAATCGTGATGACGATGGCGAATACGCCGTCGCTGAATGCCTCGACACGCCCGGTTTCGCGTTCCATGACCTCCCCTTTGCCATTTCACAAGCCAAGCGTTCCGGCCGGCGCCGTCCCGGTCGCCGGAGGAGCTTGTACGTACGGGGAGGGCGCTGCCTTCGCCCTCCCCGCACACGCTACCCAGATATCGTTGGTCAGCTGCCGAAACCGGCGGTCTGGCGCCAGATCCGGCCATCGCGGACCACGAGTGTCCCGAACGCGTGCTCCGGTTCGCCGTTCAGGTTCATGATCGCCCGGTAGAAGATCGTGTCGTCGGTCTCGATGTACTCCTGGAGCTCCACGAGGGTCGGCTTGACCGACAGGTAGCCCGTGAAGGTCTCGCGCACCGCGTCGATGCCGACCGATGCGCCCTCGAAGCGCACCAGCACCGCGTCGTCGGTGTAGTTCTTCATCACCGCCTCGATGTCCAGGGCGGCGAGGGCGTCCATCTGGCGGACGAACACCGGGTGCAGCTTGGAGATGTCGTACGTGGCCATGTCGACTCCGTTCTTTCAACTGGTGGTGGGGCTTTCGGAGAGGGGCTCATCAGGTGTTTCGGCGCAGGCGGCGGCCGTGGTGAGCGGCAGCCGGACGACCATCCGGGTCTCGCCGGGACGCGAGCGCGCGGTGATCGAGCCGTGGTGGCGCTGGGTCACGATGCGGTAGCTGAGGTGCAGTCCGAGACCCGTGCCCTTCCCCACGTCCTTGGTCGTGTAGAAGGGTTCGAAGATCCGCGGCAGGGAGTCCCCGGGGATGCCGCGCCCGGTGTCGGTGATCTCCACGACCAGGCAGACGCCTTCGGCGCGCACCCGCAGGGTGAGGGTGCCGGCGCCCTCCATCGCCTCGGCCGCGTTGTCGACCAGGTTGGTCCACACCTGGTTCAACTCGCTGGGATAGCCCGTCAGTTCGGGCAGATCCGGTTCGTACTCACGCACGATGGCGATCCCGGCCAGCTTGGAACGCAGCACGACCAGCGTGTTCTCGATCCCGTCGGCCACCGCGAAGCGCTGTTCGGGGGCCCGGTCGAGATTGGCGTAATCCCGGGTGGCGGCCACGAGTTGGGAGATCCTGGGTCCGGCCGCGCGCAGCTCCGCGGCGAGCGAGCGGATCTCCAGCAGGGCCGCCAGATGGTCCAGGGCGGCGGGGAGGGCCGGCTCCCCGACCCCTTCCAGCCGCTCCAGCAGCCAGCCCAGCTCCAGCCCGAGGTC
Source organism: Streptomyces vinaceus (assembly GCF_008704935.1). Classification (NCBI taxonomy): domain Bacteria; kingdom Bacillati; phylum Actinomycetota; class Actinomycetes; order Kitasatosporales; family Streptomycetaceae; genus Streptomyces; species Streptomyces vinaceus. The sequence continues at coordinate 6,078,341 of NZ_CP023692.1, read as the reverse complement.
CGAGATCCCCGAGCCGAGCAGCCCGGGGCGCTCGGTGCCCGCCTCCTCGGCCCAGTCGGCGATCTCCTCCTCGGCGTCGGCCTGGGCGAAGGGGTCGGTGGTGGCCGGCGGCGGCAGCTTGTCGAGCTCCTCGGCCAGCCGGTCGAACACGGAGCGCTCCGCGCCCGTCGCCGCTGCGCCCCAGGCCTGAGCGGTCCTGGTCAGGCCCTCCAGGGCGGGCGCCAGCTCCTGCGCGGCCCGCGCCACCGCGGCCGCGGGGTTGTTCAGCTCGTGGGCGAGACCGGCGGCCAGGGTGCCGAGCGCCTCGACGGTGGCCCGCTTGCGGGCCTGCACCTCGGAGGACTTGATCCGCCAGGCCAGCACCGGGATCAGTACCGCCGCCACCCCGTGGCAGCGGGTCAGCATCTCGAAGAACACCGGCTTCGGGTACGCGACGACGGTGGTCGCCGGCCCGCTCGCGGCCGCGGTGGCCACGTACGACCCGTCCGTCAGCAGCGGCAGCTCGCCGGTGAAGCGGTGCGCGGCGGAGGGCTTCCCGTCGTGCTCCTCGGCGGCGGCGCTCTCCTCCTCGGTGGAGTGCCGGGTCAGCACCTCCTCCCGGCCGTCGACGACCTTGGTGACGACGAGCCCGCCCGCGAGCAGGACGTGGAAGCCTGAGGCCTCCTCGCCGTCGCGGAAGAGGACCTCCCCGTCGGCGAGTACGCGGGGCTCGGAGACGGAGACCAGCCAGTCCAGCTGGTCCTCGGTGAGCCCGGCGAAGATCTCCAGCCCGAGCAGCGCCGACCGCAGCTCCGCGGTGCTCATGTCGGCAGCCTTCATGTCGTGCTCCCTTCGGCCCGGGTGCGGGCGGCCAGCCGCACCGTGACGAACAGGGCCAGCGCGCACACCCCGGCGACGGCGGCCATGAAGCCCACCGAGGTGCGGTGCAGGCCGTGGATGTTGGTGAGCATCCCGGCGAGGACCGCCGGAACGCTCATCGCGAGGTACGCGAAGACGTAGACGGCGGCGGTCAGTTCGCCGCGGTGCTCCGGCTCGGCGAGCGTGCTCAGCGCCCGGAAGGAGCCGAGGAACGCGGCGCCCCAGCCGCCGCCGAGTACGGCGGTGCCCACCAGGAACACGGGGGCCGAGCGCAGTCCCAGCGCGAGCAGGACCAGGCCCAGCCCGGCCAGCAGCCCGCACAGGCCCAGGACCGCCGTGCGCAGGGGCTCCACCCGGCCGAGCAGGAGCTGGGCCGCGGTGGCCGCGCCGGCGAGCAGGGCCACGGTGGCCCCGCCGACCAGGTAGTTGGAGCTGCCGAGCAGCGAGAGGGCCAGGTGCGGCCCGAGCGAGAGGTAGAAGCCGCCCACCGACCAGACGGCGACGATGGTCAGGACGAGCACCGCGAAGCGGCCCCGTACCGCGGCCGGGACGTGGATGCGGCGGGCGCTGATCCGCGTCCGGCCGCCGGAGCGCGCCCCGGGAGCGCTCTCACGCATCCTGAACACCCCCACCAACGTCACGGCGAAGGCGCCGACGAGCAGCAGGTAGCTGAGCACGGTCGGGGCGGGCGCGTACTGGACGAGCAGCCCGGCCCCGATCCCGCCGAGCCCGATCCCCACCGTCGGCCCCGCGCTGTTGACCTGGGCGCCGAGCGCCGGCCGCGAGCGCGGGGCCAGTTCGAGCAGGGCGGCGCCCATCGCCCCGGTGGCCAGACCCACCGCGAGCCCCTGCACGGCGCGGGCGGCGAGCAGCAGCCCGAGCCCCTGCGCCCCGGCGAACAGCCCCATGGAGACGATCGCCAGGACCAGGCCGCCGCCGAGCACGGGGCGCCGGCCCAAGGTGTCCGAGAGGGATCCGAACAGCAGGAGGCCGATCAGCACGGTGACGGCGTACAGGGCGAAGACCACCGTGATCGTGCCGGAGGACAGACCCCATCTCTGCTGGTAGAGCACGTAGAGGGCGGAGGGTACGGACGAGGAGAGCATCAGCAGGACGAGCACCGCCCCGACCACCCAGAAGCCGGAGCCTCTGGGGGCCGCGGCCGCCTCGGCGGCCGGGCCGGCCGGTACCCCCGTGGTCGTCCTGGACATTTCGGCCACTGCGTCAACTCCCCGTGGTGGGCGGTTCAGGCGAGGGCCTGGTCTGCCCTCTGCAGCGCGCGGGCGGCGAGCACCCCCGCGAGGTGGCCGAGGTACTCGGCCGAGGTGCCGCGCCCGGGGACGAACAGTTCCCTGGGCTCGGCGCGGAAGGCCGCGAGCACGGCCTCGGTCGTGTACGGGCCCCCGCGGAGCCGTTCCTCCACCCCGCGCAGCCGAAGCGGGCGGGCGGTGGCCCCGGTGACCGCGATGCGCGGCCCGTCGGGGGTGATGCGTACGGCGGTGGCGCAGACCGGGTAGCGGGTGGCCCGGTCGGCGGTCTTCTCGAAGGCGGCGGCCTGCCCGGCGGCGGGCACCAGGAGAGCGGTGACCACGGCCCCGGCCGGTACCCCGGAGTCCGCGAACTCCTCGGCGGGCACGGTCCACCGCCCGCCGGGTCCGGCCAGCTCGACCCGGGCGTCCGCGGCGATGGCCGCGACCGGCAGGTCGGTGGCGCGCCCCGCGGCGGCGAGGTTCCCGCCGGCGGTGCCGAGGTTGCGGACCTGGGGGTCCCCGTTGGCCCGGGCGGCGGCCGCCACTTCCGGGGCTTCGGCGAGGACCACCGGGTGGGCGGCCACCTCGGCGAGCGTGTTCAGCGCGCCGATCCGGATGCCGTCGTCGGTGCGCTCGATGCCGCGGAGCTCTTCGAGGTGGCGTACGTCGACGAGGAGCCGGGCGGTGTCCTCCCCGGAGCGCAGCCCGGGCAGCAGGCTCTGGCCGCCGGCCAGCACCCGGGCGCCCCGGGTGCCGCAGAGCAGGGCCAGGGCCTCGTCGAGGCCGAAGGGCCGGACGTAGTCGAACTCGGTGAGGATCACTGGGCTTCCCCTCTCAGGCGCCGCCAGACCTTCTCGGGGGTGAGCGGCATGTCGATGTGCTGTACGCCCAGGTCGGACAGGGCGTCGACGACGGCGTTGACGACGGCTGCGGCCGGCGGCACGGTGGCGATCTCGCCGGCTCCCTTGGCGCCCAGCGCGTTGTGCGGGGTGGGCGTGGTGGTCTTGCCGAGCGTGAAGAACGGCACGTCCGCGGCGCGCGGCAGGGCGTAGGTGGTGAGGTCGGAGCTGAGCAGCAGCCCCTGTTCGTCGTATACGGCCGCCTCCATCAGCGCCTGGCCGAGGCCGTGCGTGATGCTGCCCTCGATCTGTCCGAGGACGATCTTCGGGTTGCCGATGTTGCCGGCGTCGTCGACGGCGGTGTAGGCCACCACCTCGGTCTCGCCGGTGAGTTCGTCCACCTCGACGACCGCCACGTGCGTGCCGAAGGGGTAGTTGAAGTCCGGCGGGTCGAAGTGGGTGGTCTCGTCCAGGGCGGGCTCGATCTCGTGGGGCAGGCCCCAGCCGTACCACATGGCCATGGCCAGGTCGGCGAAGGTCTTGGCGTTCTCCTCGTTGCCCTCCTCGTAGACCTTGCCGCCCGCGTAGACCACCTTCTCCTCGGGGACGCCGAGGAACACGGCCCCCGCCTTGACCAGCTTCGCCTTGATCTTCCGGGCGGTGAGGGCGACGGCGGGCGCGGCCATGCTGTAGGAACGCGAGCCGTAGGTGCCCTGCCCGTACGGGGCCTTGAGCGTGTCCCCCTCGTACACCTGGACCAGCGCCGGGTCGATCTCCAGCTCGTCGGCGGCGACCTGCGCGAAGACCGTGTGGTGGCTCTGGCCGGTGGAGGCGGAGCCGACGGTGACGGTGACCTCGCCGGTGGGGTTGACGCGGATGTTCGCGCTCTCCCAGGTGCCGCCGAGCATGCCCTCCTGGGACATCCGGGTGGAGGGGCCGACCCCGCAGATCGCGACGTAGGTGGCGATGCCCACGCCGAGCCGCTTGCCGCGGGTGCGGGCCTCGGCCTTGCGGGCGGCCATGTCGGCGTAGCCCGACAGTGCCATCGCCTTGTCGAAGTTCACCTGGTAGTCCCCGGAGTCGTAAGTCCAGCCGAGGCCGTTGTCGTACGGGAACTTCTCGTTCGGCACCAGGTTCTTGCGCCGCACGGCGGCCGGGTCCATGCCGATCTCGGCGGCGAAGCGGTCCACGAGCCGTTCCATCAGGAAGGCCGCCTCGGCCCGCCCGCTGCCGCGCTGGGCGCCGAGCGAGACGGTGTTGGTGAAGGCGGCGTACACCTCGCAGAAGGCGGCCGGGATGTCGTACATGCCGCTGATGGAACGGCCCATCAGGGCGGTGGCGACACCGGGGCCGATGGTGGAGGGGTAGGCGCCGAGGTTGGCGTAGCTGGTGGCCCACAGGCCGGTCATCCGGCCGTCGCGGGTGCCGGCGAGCACCACGTGCTGGCGGTGGTCGCGGCCCTGGACGGTGGAGTTCATCAGCCCCGTGCGGGTGTCCACCCACTTCACGGGCCGCCGGAGCGCCTTGGAGAGCAGGAGGACCAGCGCCATGTCGGGGTAGAGGTACCCCTTGGTGCCGAAGCTGCCGCCGACGGTCGGGGCGATCACCCGGAGTTTGTTGAACGGGATGCCGAGGACCAGCGCGGCGAGCAGGAAGCGGTGGTTGTGCGGGCCCTGGGTGGAGGCGTACAACGTGTACTCGTCGGTGGCGGCGTTGTAGTCGCCGACCGCGCCGCGCGGCTCGATGGGGCTGTTGATGGTGCGCTGGTTGACGAGGTCCAGCTCCACCTTGACCTCGGCCTCGGCGAGGGCCGCCTCGGTGCGGTCCTTGTCGCCGCAGGTCCAGTACGCGTTCAGGTTGCCCGGTACGGCCTCGTGCAGCTGGGGCGCGCCCTCGGCGAGTGCCGCGTCGGCCCGGGTGACCACGGGCAGCGGTTCGTACTCGACGGCGATGGCGGCCAGCGCGGCGGCTGCCTGGCGCGGGGTCTCGGCGACGACCACGGCGATGGGGTCGCCGACGTGCCGGACGGCGTCGCCGGTCAGGACCGGGCGGGCGCCGGGGAGTCCGTACGGGTGGGGCGGGAAGTGGCTCTCGACCCCGCCGGGGATCCAGATGCAGGGCAGCGGCATCACGTCGGTGAAGTCGGCCGCGGTGGCCACCTTCAGCACGCCGGGCATCTGCTCCGCGGCCTTGGTCTCGATGGAGAGGATCTTCGCGTGGGCCACCGGGCTGCCGAGGATCGCCATGTGGGCGGTGCCGGGCAGGTTGATGTCGCCCACGTACACCGCCTCGCCGCGCAGCAGCTGCGGATCCTCGCGGGCGTCCAGCGGCTGGCCGAGCAGGCCCGATCCCTGGAGGGGTGCCTCCCCCGTCACTGCGGTCATCTCCCTCACACCTCCTGGCCGGACGCCGACGCGGAGGCCGGCACGGACGCCGGCTCGGGCCCGGGCCCGCCGGGCGCGGAGACGGCGGCGGCGCCGCTGATCTCCTCGGGTATCTCGGTCCGGGCGGCGGAGCAGGCGCGCTGCACACCGCGTACGACGCTGTGGTAGCCGGTGCAGCGGCACAGGTTGCCGGTGAGCCACTCGCGGATCTCGGGCTCGGTGGGCGCCTCGCGGTCGGCGGTGTTCTCGACGAGTTCGCCGAGGGCCATGACCATGCCGGGGGTGCAGAACCCGCACTGGGTCCCGTGCTCCTGGCGCAGGGCCTCCTGGAGGCCGCTGAGTTCGCCGCCGCGGGTGGTGACCCCCTCGATGGTGGTCACGCGGGAGCCCGCGGCGGAGGCGGTGAGGACCAGGCAGCTCTTGACGGAGCGTCCGTCGAGCTGGACGACGCAGGTGCCGCACTGTCCGGTGTCGCAGCCGACCTTGGTGCCGGTCAGCCCGAGGCCGTCGCGGAGCCGTTCGACGAGCAGTTCGTTCGGCTCCGCCGCGAACTGCTCGGGTCTTCCGTTCACGTTCAGTGAGAGATCCATGCCAGCGCCTGCGCTTCCGTGAGCGGCCGGTTGAAAAGGGGCCCGCCGGGCTGCTGGAGAATTCCTCCGGAGTGCAGCGGGCCGGTGTCGACGGGAGCGAATCCCAAATCCGCGATGATTCCCGCGACGATTTCCTTCGCCTTCTCGTCGTCGCCCGCCGTGAAATGGGCCAGGCGTTCGCCCTCCGCTGTGCCGGCGACGGCGAGAGTCTCGAAATGCATGGTGTTCAGGGATTTCACGACCCGGGCGCCGGGATACCACTCGGCGACCAGTTCGCTGGAGGCCCGGCCGCCCAGATCGGCGGGCTTCCCACCGCCGCTGAACGCGTTCGTGGCGTCCACCAGCACCTTGTCCTGCACGGCCGCGGACGGGAGGAGTCCGCGGACGCTCGCGTACGGCACCATCAGCACCGAGAGTTCGGCCTGTGCGGCGGCCTCGGCGGGGTGCGCCGCCGAGGCCGCCGGGCCGAGTTCGGCCAGTAAGGGGCCGAGGGAACGGGGTCCGCGGGCGTTGGCCAGCACGACCTCGTGCCCGGCGGCCACCAGGATCCGCGCGAGGGTGGAACCGATCCGTCCGGTGCCGATGACGCCTGTGCGCATTTCCGCTCCTACTCGGTCGGTCGGTGGGTCGGTCGGTGGGCCGGCGCTCAGTCCATGCCGATCCAGACCGACTTGGTCTGCGTGTAGCTCTCCAGGGATTCCGGTCCGCACTCGCGCCCGTATCCGGAGGCCTTGTAGCCGCCGTACGGCACGGAGGGGTCGTACTGGTTGTAGCAATTCACCCAGACGGTGCCCGCCTTGATCTGGGAGGCCACCCGGTGGGCGCGCCGCAGGTCCTTGGTGTGCACGCCCGCCGCGAGCCCGTACGCGCTGTCGTTGGCGATCCGGATCGCGTCTTCCTCGGTGTCGAAGGGGATGATCGACAGGACCGGCCCGAAGATCTCCTCCTGGGCGATCCGCATGCCGTTGTCGACGCCGGTGAAGATCGTCGGCAGGAAGTACAGGCCCTGACTGGAGGCCCCTTCCGGGGTCCAGCCGGTACCGCCCGTGCGCAGGACGGCGCCTTCCTTCTCGCCCACCTCGATGTACGAGCTGACCTTCTCGAACTGGCCGCGGTGGGCCAGCGGCCCGAACAGGGTCTCCGGGTCGCGCGGGTCGCCGGGCTTGAGGGCGGCGGCCCGGCTCACCAGGCGTTCGACCAGTTCGTCGTGGATGGGGCGCTGGAGCAGCAGGCGCGAGCCGGCGGTGCAGATCTCGCCCTTGTTGTAGTAGATGCCGAAGAAGGCGAGCTCCTCGGCGGCGTCGAGGTCGGCGTCGGCGAAAACGATGTTGGCGGACTTGCCGCCGAGCTCCATCGTCACCTTCTTCAGGGTGCCGGCCGACTTGCGGATGATCGTCTGGCCCACCGCGGTGGAGCCGGTGAAGGCGATCTTGTCGATGTCGGGGTGGCCGGTGAGGGTCTCGCCCAGCTCCACGCCCGGACCGGTGATGACGTTCAGCACGCCGTCGGGGATCTCCGCCTCCTGGAAGAGTTCGGCGATCTTCAGCGCGGTGAGCGGGGTGGCCGGGGAGGGCTTGTGGACGACCGTGTTGCCCGCCGCCAGGGCCGGTGCGATCTTCGTCATCGACAGCAGGAGCGGGAAGTTGAACGGGGTGATGGCGCAGACCACGCCCAGCGGTTCGCGCAGGGTGTACGCGAGCTGCCCACCGGCCGGGGCCCGCGAGGAGCCGTCGACCCGGGTGACGGCGCCGGCGTAGTAGTGCATGAGCTGGGCGGCCATGGGGGCGTCGACCGTGCTGGAGAAGGCGAACGGCTTGCCCATGTCCACCGTCTCCAGCAGGGCGATCTCCTCCAGGTCGCGCTCGATGAGCTCACCGACCCGGTTCAGCCGCAGCGCGCGTTCCTGGGCGGAGAGTCTGCTCCAGGGACCTTCCTCGTACGCCGCGCGGGCGGCGGCCACGGCCGCGTCCGCGTCGGCGGCGGCGGCCTGCGCCACCGGTACGATCTCCTGCCCGTCCACGGGGCTGATGTCCGGCTCGGTACGGCCGTCCTGGGCCGAGACCCATGTGCCGCCGATGAACAGCTTCCCGGGGTTGGCCAAGGGCTGGTCGCTGAGCGCGCGCTTGGTCATGGCTGCCTTCCGGTGTCGGATGCGGGGGCTTTCTATACCTTGGCGAGCTGTGTCAGGAACGTCTCGGCAAGGGCCTTGGAGGAGTACGGGTTCTGGCCGGTGGTGAGCTTGCGGTCCACGACCACGTGCGAGTCCCAGATCTTCTCGGCCTTCTCGTAGCGCGCGCCGAGCCGGGTGAGCTCGGCCTCCAGGATCAGCGGGAGGCGGCCGGCCATGTTGGTGACCAGCTCCTCGCTGTGCGAGAAGGCCGTCATCCGGTAGCCCTCGAACGGCCAGCGGCCCTCGCCGTCGCGCAGTGCGAGGAGCGAGGTGTGGCCGTGGCAGACGGTGGCGAGCGGTTTGTCCTGGGCGATGGCCCAGCGCAGGATCTGGGCGAGCTCGTCGGAGTGGGGCAGGTCTCCGATCGCGCCGTGGCCGCCGCTGACGTAGATGCCGTCGTACTCGGCTATGTCCTTCTCTCCGAGTGATTCCAGGGCGATGGGGTTCTTGAGCTGGGCGGTGTCCTCGATGACTCTCACGTACTCGGCGGCGTTGGCCGCGTCCTCGTTCGGCGAGCCCTCGGGGCGGACCCACTGGAGGAACTGGGGGTCGATGCTGGTCTGGTCGACCGTGGGGGCCTGGCCCCCGATCGTCGCCACGTCCACGGTGTGGCCTGCGGCCTTGAAGAGGGTGTAGGGAACGACGAATTCCTCGGCCCAGAAACCCGAGGGGTGCTGTTCCCCGTCCAACAGGTGGAGCGTTGCCTTGGCCGTCATGACGACGAGAATCTTCATGACTCTCTCCTTGTTCTGGAATCGCTGCCGATTCAACACGCCCCCCGCAGGGGGCGTAAGGGGGGAGCGTCAGGCGCGCGATACTTCGTGAGGTGCGTCCAACGCCGAGATGATGGTGCGGAATTCACCGACCAGGGGGTGGTCGGGATGGGCTTCGGCGAATATGCGTTCGCCGTACAGGGCGGCCATTTCCGGCACATACGGAAGGATTCCGGCCAGGGGGGCGCCGTACACCTCCTCGGCACGCCGGCGGACCAGTTCACCGTCGACGCCCTCGGGCGCCATGCTCATGACCAGAGCGCGCCGGCAGGCCAGCCGCCCGGCCAGGGCGATGGTCTCCTCGACCCCCGAGAGGTCGATCCGGTCGGCCCGGGCCAGGATCATCAGCACGTCGGCGCTCGCCATGGCGGTCACCGACTCGTTGTTCAGCCCGGCGTGGGTGTCGAGCAGCAGCACGTCGAGCGCGTAGTGCTCGATCAGCCGGTCGAAGCCCTCGGGCAGCAGCCCGACGTCATAGCCGCTGGTCATGAGCTCGCGCAGCGCCGCCGTCCCGGTCCGCGCCGGTACGACGTACAGCCCGGGCACGCCGACCGGCTGCGCCGCGGACTCGATCTCGCAGCGGCCGAGCAGGTAGTCGGCCAGGGAGGGACCCGGGCCGAGCCGGAAGAGCAGGTCCAGGGTGGGCGACTGGATGTCCGTGTCGACCACCCCCACCCGGCGTCCCTGGCCCGCGATCAGCAGGGCCAGGTTCGCCAGTACCGAGGACTTCCCGGTGCCCCCGCGGTGCGAGTGCACCACGATGGTCCGGGCCATCAGGCCACCGCCGTACGGCCGGCGGCCGTGGTCCGGTCCGCGTGCGGCCCCCGCGCCGCACGTGGCCGGTGCAGGGCCAGCATGGTGACGTCGTCGTGCTGTTCCGCCGTTCCGGTGTGCTCCCGTACCGCCGTGTCCATGAGGTCGACCACCTCCCTGCCGCTCACCGGGGGGCCGGCGAGCAGCTCCAGCATCCGCTCGTCACCGAGGAAGCTGCCGTCGGGGCAGCGGGCCTCCGGCACTCCGTCGGTGAACACGAACAGGGTGTCGCCGGGGTTCAGTTGGGCGTAGCCGAGCGTGTACACGCAGTCCGGCAGCACCCCGACGGCGGGTCCGGTGACCTCCAGGGCGAGCGGGTCGCCGCCTTCGGCGCGCAGCAGCAGCGGCGCGTTGTGGCCCCCGTTGATGTACACGAGGCTGCCGGTCACGGGGTCGAGCACACCGAAGAACAGAGTGGCGAAGTACCCCTGCCTGAGGTGGTTGCGGGTCAGGTAGCCGTTGGTCGCGGTGACCGCGTTGAGCAGCGGTGTGGCGCCGACGACCGGGATCCGTCCGCTGCCGCCGGCGCGCCCGGCGGCCACGAGGTGCTGGAGTCCGCTGTTCTCCGCGGTGTGGCGCAGCAGCGAACGGATCAGGGCCATGAACAGGGCGGCGCCGACCCCTTTGTCGCAGACGTCGGCGACGACGAAGGCCAGGCGGCGCCCGCGGGAGATCTCGAAGACGTCGTAGAAGTCCCCGGCGACCTGGCGGGCCGGCCGGAAGCGGACGTCGATCTCCCAGCCCTCGGGCACCGGCAGCGATTCGGGCAGGAAGCCGGCCTGGATCTCCCGGCCGATCTCCAGCTCCTTCTCGTAGCCCATGAGTTCGGCGCGGGCGTCGGCCTCGCGCAGGGTGCGGCCGAGTCCGGCCCGCTCCGAGCAGCTGTGCAGCCGGGCCCCGACGAGGGCGGGCAGGAAGGGCGGGACGAGGTAGTCGTGCCCGAGCCGGACGTGCTCCTCCAGCGCGGCGAACTCCGTCACCGTCCAGACGACCACGATCGGGGCCCCGGCCCAGCGGCGCAGCCGCCGCACCGCGAGGCGCACCGACTCGCCGTGGGCCTCGGCCGGGGCGAGCAGGACGTCGGCGACGGGGAGGCCGTCCAGGGGGCCGTTCCGCAGCTCCGTCAGCGTGCGGGCGACGAGTTCCGCGTCCATCGAGCGGAGCGCGTCGAGCAGTTCGAGCGGCGGCGGCGGGTACTCGTCGAGAATGATCACCGTCGTGGAGGGCATGGGTCCGTCCCCTCAGCGTTCACAGTCAGCGTGCTGATGTTGCGGCCGTCCCTGCGTACGTAGCTGAATTCGTCCACGCTGGTCAGCGCCAGGTGGATGCCGAGTCCGCCGATCCTGCGCCGCTCGGGGGGAACCCCGGGGGCGGGGGGCAGGCAGCCCTCGACGGGGTCGAACGCCGGTGCCGAGTCCGCTATGGAGATCTGCACCCGGCCCGGCCCGGAGCGGCCGCGGACGGTGATCCGCCCGTCGCCGCCCCGGTACCCGTGCATCACGATGTTCGTGGCCAGCTCGTCCACGGCCAGCCGGATCCGGTACGCGGGCCCCTTGCCCAGGCCCGCCCGGCCGGCCAGCCGCAGGACGAACGCGGCGATGTCGCCCAGCGCCCCCAGCGTGGCGGGCACCTCCAGCTCGGCGGGCGTCCTCGCCAGTTCGACCATGTCACTCATGCGATTCACTCATCGGAGAGCACGATGCTGCGGTCCAGCCCGGCCGTCCGGATCGTCCGGGACACGGGCTCGATCGCGCCGACCACCTTGATGGTCACGTGGTTGGCCACCTTCTGCTGGGCGAAGACCAGGGACCGCAGTCCGGCGCTGGCCATGTAGCCGACGCCGGCCATCCTGATCTCGACCGTTCCGGTGCCGTGCCCGGCGGCCTTCTCGATGGTCTGGTGGAAATCCGGCGCGGTCTTGGCGTCCAGCTCGCCCGCCAGCTCGATCACGGTGGTGTCGCCCTCGATGCTCAGGGACACGGAAAGCGGCATGTCAGGTCTCCTTCGACGCTGCGATGGGAGCGTTCGGTCAGATCGGGTGGAGGCGGCTAGAGCTCGGGATCGGGCGTCCGGCCGACCAGGATCACGACCGAGCGCGGACCGATCAGGTACTTCCCGGCGTTCTCCAGCTCGGGCTCTCCGCCCGGGGTGCGGATGTCGTGCGGGGCCTCGGCCCCGGTGTCCGCGAACAGGTGCCAGCTGCGCCCGTGCGGCAGCGCGGGCAGCTCCAGGTCGTGCGCCTCCCAGTGCGCGTTCATGGCCACGTACACCACGTCGTCGTCCCCGGTGCCGCAGCGGGCCACGGCCAGCAGCCGGCTGTCCGCCGACCAGTCGGGCTGCCAGGCCCGCTCGCCGTGCCAGCTGATGTCCGGCAGCCCGAGGCTCTCGCGGACCTGGCCGGTGGGGTGGGAAGTGGAACGCAGTTCCCGGTGGCGCCCGCGGAAGGCGATCATCTCGCGGGTGAACCGCAGCAGTTCGGCGTTCTCGTCGACCTGGTCCCAGTCGAACCAGGACAGTTCGTTGTCCTGGCAGTACGTGTTGTTGTTGCCCTGCTGGGTGCGGGCGACCTCGTCGCCGGACAGGAGCATCGGGATGCCCTGGCTGGTCATGAGGATGGCGATCGCGTTCTTCATCTGGCGCGTGCGCAACCGGTTGATCTCGGGGTCGTCGGTCGGCCCCTCCGCCCCGCAGTTCCAGCTGTTGTTGTCGTTGGCCCCGTCGTTGTTGCCCTCGCCGTTCGCCTCGTTGTGCTTGTCGTTGTACGAGACGAGGTCGGCCAGGGTGAACCCGTCGTGGGCCGTGAGGAAGTTGACCGAGGCGGAGGTGCCGCGGGTGGAGTACAGGTCGGGCGAGCCGGCGATGCGGGTGGCCAGCTCCCCGGTCACGCCGGGGTCGCCCTTGAGGAAGCTGCGCACGGTGTCGCGGTACTTGCCGTTCCACTCGGCCCAGCGGCCGTACGCCGGGAAGTTGCCGACCTCGTAGAGGCCGCCCGCGTCCCAGGCCTCGGCGATGAGCTTGGTGTGGCGCAGGACGGGGTCGTAGGCGAGCATCTCCAGCAGCGGCGGGTTGGGCAGCGGCGTGCCGTCCAGGTCCCGGCCGAGGATGGCCGCGAGGTCGAAGCGGAAGCCGTCGATGTGGTAGTCGGCGACCCAGTGGCGCAGGCAGTCGAGCACGAAGTTGCGCACGACGGGGTGGTTGCAGTTGACCGTGTTGCCCGTGCCGCTGAAGTTGAAGTAGTACCCCTCCGGCGTGAGCATGTAGTACGTGGCGTTGTCGAGCCCCTTGAAGGAGATCGTCGGGCCCTGCTCGTTGCCCTCGGCGGTGTGGTTGAAGACGACGTCGAGGATGACCTCGATGCCGGCCGCGTGCAGGTCCTTGATCAGGGTGCGGAACTCGTCGCCCTGCATCCCGTAGCGTCCGGTGGCCGCGTAACCGGCCTTGGGCGCGAAGAAGGAGACGGTGTTGTAGCCCCAGTAGTCGAAGAGGTGCTCGCCCGTCTCCGGGTTGGAGCGCATGTTGTCGCTCTCGTCGAACTCGAACACCGGCAGCAGCTCGACGCAGTTGACCCCGAGCTCCTTCAGGTACGGGATCTTCTCCCGCAGCCCCGCGAAGGTGCCGGGGGCGGTCACCCCCGAGGAGGGGTGCCGGGTGAAGCCGCGCACGTGGGTCTCGTACACGACGAGGTCCTCGGCGGGCAGCCCCAGCGGCGTGTCGTCGCCCCAGTCGAAGTCCTGGAGGCAGACGCGGGAGCGGTACTGGTAGCCGCGGCTGCGGTCGGGCTCCACGCCCCACACGTCGCGGCCGGAGATCAGCCGGGCGTAGGGGTCGGAGAGGACCTGGCGGGCGTCGAAGCGGTGGCCGGAGACCGGGTCGTAGGGGCCGTCGGCCCGGTACCCGTACTCGATGTTCTCGTGGTCGAGGCCGAAGACCGTCATGGCGAAGACGCTGCCGGTGCGGAACTCCTCGGGGAATTCCAGCTCGGCCATCGGCTCGGGCTCTCCGCGCTTGAAGATGACCAGGGTCATGGAGGTCGCCTGGTCGGAGAAGACGGAGAAACTGACCCCGCCGGGGACCACGTTGGCCCCGAAGGGGAACGGTTTGCCGGCGCGGACGCGGTACCCGCCCACTTCGTGGGTCGGGTACGCGTCGACGCGCAGCACCTGCTCGGACCGGGCCTCGGTCATCGCGCGACCGCTGTCTTGACGGCCGGCTTGGCCTTGGACTGGGCGGCCGCCGCCTCACCGGTCTCGAAGAAGTCGAGGAAGCCGGTGGCCGACATGACGAACCGGACTTCCTCGCTCACCCCGTACAGGGTGACCGCGACCCCGGCGTGCTGGGCCTCGCGGTAGACGACGAGCAGGGTGCGCAGGCCCGCGCTGGACACGTACGTGACGGCCGTGAGGTCGATCCGCAGCGGCCGGCCCTCGCGGACCAGCGGCAGCAGGGACTGCAGCAGCTGTCCGGAGGTCTCACTGTTGATCTCGCCGGTGGCGACGAGGACGGTACCGCCCTTGTTGCGGCGTTCCTTGACGTTCAGAGACATTGCTTTCCCCTCTAGTCGGGGCGCCCCCCGTTGAGCGCTATGAAGTCACCGGGCGCAGCCGGACCTTGACCTTGACCCGTCCCTGGACGTCCGGCAGCTTGACGGTCAGACCGTCCGCGTCGAAGTCCCGGTACGGCTTCTCGTCGATCTCGACGGACGCGATCTGCACGGAGCCGGCGGGCAGCAGGTCGGGCGAGACCCGCAGCACGCGGTCGGGCAGGTTGGTCGGGTCGGGCTTGAAGTGGAAGTCCATTTCCCGCTTGTTGATCAGCAGGTTGTTGTAGACGGCGGACAGGTAGCAGAGCTCCGCCGAGTGGTACATGGACATCGAGTGGCTGCCCTTGAGCCGCTCCGTGCCGAGCAGGTACGGCATACCGCTGGCGAGCACGTTGAAGTAGACGGCTCCCTCGTCGTGGTCGAGGAAGAACGTGTTGTAGAAGGCCTGTGCCTGCCGGGCCTCGCGCAGGAAGGCGTCGCCGCCGACCGTGCCGTTCAGGATGAGGTAGGCGAGGATCGCCTGCTCCTGCTGCCACCAGGCCTTGCGGTCGTGCCAGGCGAAACGATACGTCTCCTGGTCGCCGTCCTTCACGCGCTCGACCACGTCGTACCAGCCGCCGCGCTGGACGTCGCTGCCGACGGCCGGCATGATCTCGCCGATCTTCTTGGCGAGGTCCTCGTACGCCGGCTTGGCCTTCAGCGAGTTCATCCGCATCAGGTTCCAGGCGATCTTGAGGTTGTGCCCGACGACCGCGCGGTTCTGCTGCCAGCTGTGCGCGGTGTCGTGCGACCAGTCGCGGAAGAAGCGCTCCTGGACGAACGGGCTGTTCTTGTAGTCCGGGAACTTGTCCGCGATGGTGTCGAAGGTGTACTCCAGGAAGTCGGCGTACCTCTGCTCGCCGGTCGCCAGGTACAGGTTGATCAGGTACGCGGGCGCGTGGTCGCCGACCGAGTTCCAGTTCTTGCGCTCGGCGTTCTCCCCGAGGGACTCGTGGTCCGCGCTGAACAGGATCGGGTCGATGTGCGAGTAGTAGCCGCCCTGCTCCTCGTCCTTGAAGAACTTGTCGAACAGCCGGATGGTGGCGTCCGCGTCGTTCTTGATCCGGATGTCACCGGTGACCCGGTACGTCTGGATCGGGCCGGCCAGCGCGTAGATCTGCTCGTACATCGGGATCGCGTCGTAGTCGTCGGAGAACTCCGAGGTGAACAGCTTGCGCTCGCTGTCCCCGTCGACGCTGATGCCGTGGTACCAGAAGACCACGTCCTCCTCGCTGTCCACGACCCGCATGTGCTTGCGCAGGTACTCGGTGCCGCGCTCGGCGACCTCCAGGTAGTCGTCCTTGCCGGTCAGCAGGTAGGCCGAGGCCATGCCGTAGACCAGGCGGGAGATCGTGTCGGTCTCCTGGACGTGGCTGGCGGTCTTGTCGCCGCCGAGCCGGATCTCGGTGCGGTACTCGGTGAAGTCCACCGGGCCCTCGCCGAACTGCGCCCGCTTGTAGAAGTCGGCCAGCGACTCGATCTGCTTGACCCACCAGCTCGGCTCCTCGAACCGGTAGTCCTCGGCGCCGCGGCCCAGGAACACCAGGCGCTTGGCGTCGAAACGCCCGCCGTGCTCCGGGTAGTGGACGCCGTAGACGAAGAGGAACCGGCCCGGCGAGAGCATCTCGTCGATGTGCCCGGAGGCGTCGATGTACGGCTCTTCCAGGTTGCGGACCAGCTCGGCGCTCGGGTCGCCGGCCAGCGAGACGTCGAACTCGCGCCCGTCCGAGGTCTTCAGCCGCAGCAGGCGGGACTCGGAGTCGAAGCGGCCGACGTAGCCCGCGATGGTGTCGGAGAAGGAGAAGCTCACGGCGTCCGCCATGTCATGCACCGTCCTTGTCGTGTGAGCGGTCGTCCTCGAATCCCTGACTGACCTCGACGATCACCCCGTCGGGATCGCGGACCCACACGGTCCGCCAGCCGCAGATGAAGTCGTCGAAGTCCAGCGGGCCCAGGGTCACTTCGGCCGCGTCCCCCAGCTCGGCCAGGAACGCGTCCACGCTGTCGGTCTGGAAGGCCAGGTGGCGCATCCGGCCGGGGGCCTGCGGCCCGTCTCCCCCGGCCACCGCCGGGGGGACCCCCGGCGCCGGCCGGGCCGGGCCGGTGTCCGCCGCGAAGAGCTCCAGGTAGGCGTCCCCCTTGCGCAGGAACACGATCTTGGCCTCCCCGAGGTCGACGACCCGGGCCCGGGTGAAACCGAAGTACCGGGTGTAGAAGTCCTCTGTCGTCTTCTGGTCCACGCAGTTCAGGCCCACGTGCGACCAGACCATCGGGCGCTCCCCGGCGCCGGGCATCAGGCGCTCCCCCGGCCCCGCCCCGCCGCGATCAGCTCGATGATCCGGCGGGCGAAGAGGTGGTGGTGGGCGCCGGTGCGGCCGGTGACCAGATCGCCGTCGACCACCACGTCCTCGTTGACGTACTCGGCGCCCATGTTGCGGACGTCGCCGATGAGGTTGTTGTGGCACACCACCTTGCGGCCGCGGATCTTGTCCGGGATCGAGGCGGCCAGCCACATGCCGTGGCAGATGATCCCCTTGAGGACCGTCGGCTCCTCGAAGGCACGGCGCAGCAGCTCCGTCGCCGGCGCCAGTACGTCCACGTCCTCGGTGTAGCGCAGCCGGTCGGCCACCATGCCCGAGGGCACGATGATCGCCGCGTACCGGCGCAGCTCCTCGTCGCTCAGCCCCTCCAGGGACTTGTCGGCGGTGAACGGCGCCCGGTACTCGTGCCCGGAGAAGGTGATGGAGTCGTTGCCCCACAGCCGGGTCAGGAAGTCGACCTCGGCGCCCTCCTCGGCGAACCGGCGCCCGTAGTAGAAGATCTCGGGTTCGTAGAAGTCGCTCTCGACCAGGACCGCGATCCGGGTCCCGCTCAGCGCGCCCTCGCGCAGTACGGCGTCAGGCACGGGAGGTCCCCCTCAGGAAGTCCGCCGCGCGCTCGGCGATCATCGCGATGGCGGTGTGGCAGTTGCCCGACGGGACGGCGGGCATCACGCTGGCGTCGACGACGCGCAGGTTGCGTACGCCGTGCACCCGCAGCTCGGGGTCGACGACGGAGAGGTCGTCGATGCCCATGCGGCAGGAGCCGGCCTGGTGGTGGTAGCTCTCCGACTTCTGCTTCGCGAAGGTCCGCAGGTCCTCGTCGGATCCGTAGCCGGGACCGGGCTGGAGCTCCTGCTTGTACCAGGGCGAGAAGGCCGAGGTCGCGAAGATCTCCCGGGCCAGCTTGATGCCCTGCACCATCCGCTCCAGGTCCCACCGGTCGCCCAGGTAGTTCGGGTTGATCAGCGGGTGGGCCAGCGGATCGGCGCTCGCGAGCCGGATCCAGCCGCGCGAGACGGGGCGCACGACACCGGGCAGGATGCTCACCGTGTTCGGGTGGTCCTTGCCGACGATCACGTCGAACGGCACGTGCACGAAGGCGATCTGCAGGTCGGGCGCGGGAAGACCGGGCTGTGAGGAGAGGAACAGAGCGCTCTCCGACAGGTTCTGTGCCGGGGGCGGGAGTTCCTGGGTGACCTCGGCCATCAGCCCGGTCAGTACGTGGTTGTGGAAGTTCTCGCCGACCCCGGGCAGCGCCGCGACCGCCTCGATGCCGTGCTCGCGCAGCTGCTCGGGGTTGCCGATGCCGGAGAGCAGCAGCAGCTTCGGCGACTCGATCGCCCCGGCGGCCACGATCACCTCGCGGCGGGCCCGTACGGAGTGGAGCCCGGGTTCGGCGGCGGTGCTGTGGCCGTCGCGGACGGTCCGGCCGGGGAACTCGGCGGCCGGGGCCAGCTGCACGTACTCCACGCCCGTGCAGGTGTCGCCGTCGAAGAGCAGCCGGGTGCTCTGGGCGCTGGTGCGCAGCGTCAGGTTGGACCGCTCCAGCGCCGGCTCCAGGTAGGCGGCGAGGGTGCCCTGGCGGCGCCCGTCGGCCACGTCGATGTGGTGCCAGCCGGTGCCGAAGAGGCCGCGCCGGGGTCCGTCGGTGTTGAAGTCGGCGATCTCCTGGTGGCCGAGCTCCACGGCCGCGTCGATGAAGGCGCGGGAGACCGGGTTGGGGCCGTGCTGCCCGGCGTTGGTGATGCGCTGCGGGCCGCGGGTGCCGGTGGTGGGCGCGGTGGCGTCCTCCTGGCCCTCCAGGAGGGCGAAGTACGGCAGGACGTCCTCGTACCCCCAGCCGGCGGCGCCCTGGTAGGCCCAGTTGTCGAAGTCCGAGGCGTGGCCCCGGATGTGCATCATGATGTACAGGTTGCTGCTGCCGCCGGGGGCCTTGCCGCGCGGTTCGTACGTACGGCGGCCGTCGAGCCCGGGCTGCGGGACGCTGGTGTAGCCCCAGTCGACGGGTCCGCCGAGCAGTTTGTACCAGGAGGACGGGTCGTCCACCTCGGGCGGGATGCGGTTGCCGCCCGCCTCCAGGACCAGGACGGAGACGTCCGGGTCCTGCGAGAGCCGGTTCGCGAGGACGCTGCCCGCGGTGCCGGATCCCACGATGACGTAGTCGTACTCTTCTCTCTCGGCGTTTCCCACGAGTCGGCCCCCCTCAGCCCTGGCCCAGCACCTGGAAGGGGACGGTGTCGTGGTAGTTCGCCATGTACGCGATCTTTCCGTCCACGATCCGGAAGAAGTTCATGACCTCGGCCTCGATCGTCTCGCCCGCGGGGCTGACAGCGCTGAGGTGGGAGACGGCCGCGGCCTTCTCCCCGTCGACGAGGAAGTGCACGGGCTCGTTGCGGAAGACCCGGTACATCGTCCCCATGCCCTTCATCATCGAGCGCAGGACCTCCAGGCCCTCGATGTGTCCGGCGAGCTGCTCGTCCATGACCTGGTCCTCGGCGAACAGGTCGCACCAGCGGTCCCAGTCGCCGGCGTTGGCGTACTCGTAGTACTTCTCAAGGATCTGTCGTGCGTCCACAGCGCTCCTCCCCCTATCGGTCGCGGCGGGTTCCGTCGGGCGCGAACGGCGCCCAGAACTGGCTGAAGGCGGTCGCCGAGTCCCCGAAGAGCCCGTCGCGGCCCTCGATGATCCGGCCCTCCCGCCACCGCATGAAGTGGAAGACGGGGTAGTCCATCCGCTCGTACGGGGACTGGCTGGCCTGGTCGGCGCCGTCGCGCAGGGCGACGTTGCGGCAGACGTCGGCGCTGCAGTCCTCTCCGACGAGGACCGCCTGGATGTCCATCCGGAAGGTGCCGCCCGTGAGCTTGTGGGTCTGCCCCATCAGCTCCAGGAAGGCGTCCAGGCTCTCGTACCAGCCGGCCAGCGGGTGGCTTCCCGGCACCAGCCAGCGCAGGTCCTCGGAGTAGTACTCCAGGATGCGGGCCCGGTCGCCGGAGCCGAGGGCCGCGTACGCCGCCTCGACCCGTTCCCGTGTCACTTCGGTCATCGTCGCTTCTCCTTCCCCCGCCCGCGCCGGCTCAGAGCGAGCCGGAACCGGGCATCGGGGCCAGGTCGTTGACGGTGTACTGCTTGATCAGCGGTCCGTCGGGACCGGCCACGACCGTCCAGGTCTGGTCGGCGTCGAAGCCGAGCCACTCGCTGCGGGCGGCCGGCGGGTCCCAGATCTTGGCCTGCCAGTTGACCAGGACCCGCACGACGGCGCGGTCGCCCTCGATGACGGGCTCCACCTTCGTGACGGTGTGGACCTCGTCGAAGAAGCGGTGCGTGACCGCCTCGTACCAGCGGCCGAAGCCCTGGTGTCCGAGGAAGGTGTCCTCGGGGACCTTGAACTCCAGGTCCGGGGTGATGAGGGGGAGCACCTGGTCCAAGGGAAGGTGCTGGTCCAGGGCCACGTACCAGTTCTCCGCGAAGGTGCGGATCGCGTCCTCGGTCAGCCGCTCGGCGGGCATGCGGTCTCCTCCTGTCCGTGGTGGTGTGCGGTGCGGTGGGCCGCGACGGCGCGGCGCGGTGCGGCGGTGCGCCGCGGCGGCCGCGGCGGTGGATCAGATCTGTACGTCGACCAGGAACGGTCCGGGGTGCTCCAGCATCCGGCCGACGGCGGCGACCGCCTCGTCCGGCTTCTCCACCCGCATCCCCTCGGCGCCGAGCGCCCGCGCCAGGCCGGCGAAGTCGATCTCGGGGTGGGAGAGGTCGAAGGAGCCCGGGAAGCCGTGCTCCGGGATGTCCCGCTCCCGCCAGTACTGGGCGATGTTGTCGTCCAGCAGCCGGTACTTGCGGTTGTTGCAGACCACGAACTTGGCGTCGATGCCGTGCCGGACCGCCGTCCACAGCGCCTGGTACGTGTACATCGACCCGCCGTCGCCCGCGAAGCCGACGACCAGCCGCTCCGGGCGGGCCAGCTTGGCGCCGACCGCCCCCGGGAGGCCCACGCCGAGCGAGCCGCCCCGGGTGAGGTGGTAGTCGCCCGGGCGCTCCGGCGGCAGGTACCGGGTGACCAGCGGCGAGGTGGTCAGCGCCTCGTCGAAGACGATCAGGTCCCCGCCGGTGCGCTCGGCCAGGGTCCGCAGGAAGACGGCCATCGGCGTGCCGTCCTGCTCGCTGTCCGCGCCCCGGGCGGACAGCGCCCGCTCCCGGGTGCGGGCGTCGAGCCGGGAGGCCGCGGCCGCCCGCCGCTGCGGGCTCAGCAGCCGTTCCAGTACGCCGGCCAGCGCGCGCAGCGCCTGCTTGGGGTCGGCGGCGAGGCCGAGGTCCACCGGGTGGTTCTTGGCGATCTCGTACGCGTTCAGGTCGATGTGGACGACCTTGGCGCCGGCCCGGAAGGGGCTCTCCAGCTCGGGGAAGACCTCCGGGAAGACGTAGGTGCCGACGATCAGCACCCCGTCGGCGCCGGCGACGAGCTCCTTGCTGTGCGGGCCGAACATGTGGCCGCTCTGGCCGCGCCGCAGCGGGTGCGAGGCCGCGATGTTCACCTCGGAGGAGTCCACCTCGTACACGTCGGCGCCCAGCAGCTCGGCGACGGCGACGAGTTCGCGCTGGGCCCCGGAGAGCGAGACCCCGTCCCCGACGAGGACCACGGGCCGCTCCGCGGAGGCGAGCAGCTCCGCCGCCCGCCCCACCGAGGCCGGCGAGGGCGCCACGTCCGTGAGCGGCACCCGGGTGGGCAGGACGGGCTCGGAGTTCAGCTCGTCCAGTACGTCCATGGGCAGCGCCACGAACACCGGTCCGCGCGGCGGGGTCAGGGCGATCTTGACCGCCCGCCGGACGGTGCGCAGTACGGAGTGCCGGTCGGTGACCCGGGTCGCGTACTTCGTCACCGGCTTCGCCATCGCCACCAGGTCGGACGCCATCTGCGCGTCCATGGCGTCGTAGCGGACCCCGGCGTCGCCGGCGACCACGACGAGCGGGGTGTGGCCGCGCAGCGACTGGTACATCATCCCGATGCCGTTGCCCAGCCCGACCCCGGAGTGCAGCTGGAGCAGGGCCGCGCCGCCGGTGGCCCGGGCGTAGCCGTCGGCGATGCCGGCGGCCACGGTCTCCTGGAGGGCGAGGACGTAGTGGAAGTCCTCCGCCGCGTCCACCGCGTCGAGGAATCCCTGTTCCACCGTCCCCGGATTTCCGAACATCACATTCAGGCCGTCGGCCTTGAACTGCTCGATCAGCCTTTCCCGTCCGGGAGTGGCTTCCATGATTCCCCCTACCACCCGTAACGGGTGAGACCGTCCTCCAGGACTTCCACGATCTTCTGCCCCGTCAGATATGAATCGGGGGTGGAACGGCCGGTCACGAACGGGTAGTCGACGATCACCGAAAGCGGGTGACCGAAATTCCCGTGATACGCGCCGCGCGGCCCGGTGGCATCGCGCAGGATGTACTCCAGCGGGTAAGGCGGCGGGCCCATGTTGAAGTCGGTACCGAGGAATCCGGTGCCGTCCTTGTAGTCGTACTCCTTGCAGTGGCCGGTCACGTGCTTGCCCCAGATGATGCTCTTGCGGTCGCCCCAGTCGCGGGCGAAGGCCAGGCAGGCGACGCCGTAGCACTCGGCGGCCACGACCTTGCCGGCGTTCTTGAAGGCCAGGATCAGCGCGTGGACGCGCTCGTTGTTGGCGAGGTCGACGATGGGGCCGCTGCCGCCGACGATCAGGAGGGCGTCGTAGCCGGCGATCTCGGCTTCCAGCTTCTCCAGATCGCGGTGGTACTGCTCCAGCTTGCGCAGGTAGCCCTCGTCGCTCGTGTACGGGCGCTCGGGTGCCCACGCCTCGATGTCGAGCGGCGTGTCCAGCCGGCTCGACTGCTCGAACTCCCGCCCCAGCCGGGCGTTCTCCTCGGTGGTGACCGAGCGTCCCAGTGGAGGGTCGATGAAGTTCGCGTCGAGGCTCGGCGGAAGAGCGTGCGGACGCTTTCCGGTCGGCGTGGCGAATACGACTTCGTAGCCCCGCTCGTCGAACTTCGATACGGGGCCTATCAGTTCTTCGGCCCAGTAACCGTGTTCGGAGACAATGACCAGAATCTTTCTGCTCACGGATTCCTCCAGGCGCCGCCTGTTGTCGTTGGCGTGACCCACACTGCTTGTGCCCGAGGGCTGCGTCAAAGCGCCCGTATGCGACTTCATGAGGTGGGGGGGCAGGTCGCAGGGGCACTTCAGGTAGTCGCTCCGGGAGGTCATGAAGTAGCCGCGAGACTTCATGACCTCGGCCGAATCACTGAACCATTACGGGGGCGCCGCCCTATGGTCTGGACGCGCCGTGAATCACGGGTGCGCGAAGGATCGAGGAGAGGGACGGGGACGATGACGACGGACCTGTTGTGCACACACATCGATCAGATACGTCCGGTGAAACCAGGCACCGAGGGCTGCGAGGAGTGCCTCGTTCTCGGCGACAGCTGGGTCCACCTGAGGATGTGCCTCAGCTGCGGGCACGTCGGATGCTGCGACTCCTCCAAGAACCGGCACGCCACCAAGCACTACCGCTCCACCGAGCACCCCATCGCGGCCTCGCACGAGCCCGGCGAGACATGGGCCTGGTGCTACGCCGACAAGCTGATGCTGGACGCGGCATGAGCGCGGCCCCGGAGAGCGCCACGGCCACCGCCACCGCCACCGCCGCCGCCCACGGGGCCGCGGCGGAGCGGGCCGAGAGCAGGAAGCCGGTCATCCTGGCCGTGGACGACGATCCGCAGGTGCTGCGGGCCGTCCGCCGCGACCTGCGCAGCGCGTACGGCGACCGCTACCGGGTGCTCGGCGCGTCCTCCGCCGCCGACGCCCTCAAGATCCTGGACTCCCTCGACGAACGCGGCCACGACCCGGCGCTGTTCCTGGTGGACCAGCGGATGCCCGACGTGACCGGCGTGGAGTTCCTGCTGGAAGCCGTCAGCCGCTTCCCGGACGCCCGCCGCGTGCTGCTCACGGCGTACGCGGAGACCGACGCGGCGATCACCGCCATCAACCGGGTCCGGCTGGACTACTACCTGCTCAAACCGTGGGACCCCCCGCACGAGCGGCTCTTCCCGGTCCTGGACGACCTGCTCTCCGACTGGCTGGCCACCTACCGCCCCGCGTACGACGGGATCATCGTCGCCGGACACCTCGTCTCCCCCGGCACGCACGCCGTCCGGGACTTCTTCACCCGCAACGGCCAGCCGTTCCGCTTCCTGAACGTCGAACGGGATCCCGAGGCGCTGACCCTGATCGCCGCCCAGCCCGGCGCGGCGCTGCCCCTGGTCCGCTTCCCGGACGGGGCGGTGCTCTCCGCGCCGTCCGACACCGAGCTCGCCCAGCGCCTGGGGCTGGCCACCACCGCCTCGCGCCCGCACTACGAGTGCGTCATCGTCGGCGCCGGCCCCGCGGGCCTGGCGGCCGGGGTCTACTCGGCCTCGGAAGGGCTGTCGACGCTGATGCTGGACTCCCGCGCCCCGGGCGGCCAGGCCGGCACCTCCAGCCTGATCGAGAACTACCTGGGCTTCCCGTCGGGCCTCTCCGGCGGGGACCTGACCCGCCGCGCCACCATCCAGGCCTCCCGCTTCGGCGCCGAGATCCTGCACCCGGTGGAGGTGGTGTCGCTGACCCGGGACGACCCGGCGAAGATCCTGACGCTGGCCGACGGTACGGAGATCAGCGCCGAGACGGTGCTGCTGGCCACGGGGGTCTCGTACAACCGGCTGGAGGCCCCGGGCGCGGACCGCTTCGAGGGTGCGGGGCTCTACTACGGCGCGGCGACGACGGAGAGCTCGGCGTGCATCTCGCAGCACGTGTTCATCGTGGGCGGCGCCAACTCGGCCGGTCAGGCGGCGGTGCACTTCGCCAAGTACGCGGCCCGGGTGACCATCCTGGTCCGCGCCGAATCCCTGGACGCGAGCATGTCCCGCTACCTGATCGACGAGATCGACCGCACCCCGAACATCGAGGTCAAGGTCCGTACGACGGTGGTCAGGCTGGACGGCGAGGAGCACCTGGAGGAGCTGACCCTGCACGACGCGACGACGGGTGAGGACACGCGGGTCCCGGCCCGGTTCATGTTCACCTTCATCGGCGCCCGCCCGCACACGGACTGGCTGTCGGGCGTGGTCGAGCGCGACGAGTACGGCTTCGTGCTCACCGGCTCCGACCTGATCGCGAACGGCGGGGAGCTCCCGGCCGAGTGGAGCCTGGAGCGCGCCCCGTACCCGCTGGAGACGAGCGTCCCCGGGGTCTTCGCGGCCGGCGACGTGCGCGCGCACTCGGTCAAGCGCGTGGCCTCGGGCGTGGGCGAGGGGGCGATGGCGGTCTCCCTGATCCACCGGTACCGCTCGATGGGCTGAGCTCTATGGGCTGAGAGCGAACACGAATCTGCTTGCGATCAAGCCGAAACCGGATGCAACGTTGATTACATGATTACATCCGAGCAGAGCGAGCAGCTTCGCACCTGGTTCGCGGACCGCCTTCCGGTGGACGTGTACGAGTCCCTGGTCGACGTCTCGGTCGACCGCGAGGAGATCACGGTCGTCGGCACCATCCCGGCGACCGAATCCGTCAAGGAGTTCCGCGAGCGCACCCGCGAGCAGCGCATCGAGGTCGCGCGGGAGGCGGAGGAGCTCTACCGCCGCAAGGTCGCCTGGGCCGTCCAGTCCGGCGACGACCGCGTCCTGTTCACGCACCTGGCGGTCCCGGTCATGACGCGCCTGCGCCAGCCGGAGCGCAAGGTCCTCGACACCCTGGTGGCGGGCGGCGTCGCCCGCAGCCGGGCCGACGCCCTCGCCTGGTGCGTGCGCCTCGTCGGGCGCAACACGGACGAGTGGCTGACCGAGCTCCGCGACTCGCTGGCCAAGGTCCAGCAGGTCCGCGCGGCCGGCCCCGACGTACCGGACTCCCGGAAGTCTGGGTCGGAATGACGAAAGTCCTCCCGATCGGGGCATGATCACGCAAGTCTGACAGCGAGCCGACCGGCACCCGATCACAGGGAGAGGCACGCCCCATGACCACCACCGTCGAATACATCCGCTACCGGATCGCATTGGGCGACCAGCAGGCCTTCGAGGACTCGTACCGGCAGGCCGCGCAGGCCCTGGCCGCGTCACCCGAGTGCATCGACTACGAGCTGGCCCGCTGCGAGGAGGAGAACGACCGGGAGCGCTACATCCTGCGCATCCGGTGGACGTCGGTCGACGCCCACCTCAACGGATTCCGCAAGGGCGAGCACTTCCCGGCCTTCTTCAGCGCGATCCGCCCGTACGTGAAGGCCATCGAGGAGATGCAGCACTACCGCGTCACCGACGTGGCCGGCCCCGGAAAGGCCGCACCCCAGTCATGAGCACCACACCCGGCACCACCCCCACCATCTACGAGTGGATGGGCGGAGCGGAGGCGATGAACCGCCTCACGGACGCCTTCTACGCGCACGCCCTGCAGGACGAGATCCTGGCCCCGGTCTTCGCGGGCATGGACTCGGAGCACCCCCAGCACGTCGCCGTCTGGCTGTCGGAGGTCTTCGGCGGCCCGGCGGAGTACTCGGCCCACCACGGCGGCCACCAGCACATGGCCACCAAGCACCTGGGCCGGGGCATCACGGAGAAGCAGCGCCGCCGCTGGGTGGACCTGCTGATGGACACGGCGGACGAGGTCGGCCTCCCGACGGACCCCGAATTCCGCGCGGTGTTCGCGTACTACATCGAGTGGGGCACCCGCATGGCCCTGATCTACTCGGGCCCCAACCCCCCACCGGTGGACGCGGCCAAGATCCCGGTCTGGTCCTGGGGCCAGACACCTCCGTGGATCCCGAAGGGCTAGGGGGCGTCCGGGCCCCGGCCGCTTTCGCGTGCCGGGCCCCGGACACCCCCTAGACCCCGTGGGGCAGTGGCGAGGCCTCTGCCCCACTCTCACGTCCGGCCCCGGATCACGGCCGGGACGCCCTCGGCGCGGCGCCCCCGCCGGCGCGCGGCTCCTGCGCCACGACGACGTCCAGCGCCCCGCTCCCGGCCTCCCGCCACCACTGGACGGCCGCCTCCACGACCTCCTGCAACGTCTCCCACTCCCTGGGCCTGGCATCCGCGTACGACCGCCAGGACGTCACCACCACCAGCCGCCCCGGCGCCTGCGGCAGCCAGGACAGGTCGATCAGCGCGTCCCCCAGCGCGTCCCAGTTCCCCCCGAACCACGACGGCACGGACAGCGCCGCCCCCCAGCGACGCAAGAGCTCCGCCTTGCCGCGCACACCGGCCAGGTCCACCCGGAGCGTCGTCCAGCCCGCCTCCTCGGCGGCGGCCAGCGCCGGCCCGGGCGGTCGCGGATCCAGGGTCATAGCAGGACCGCCTTGAAGGTCTCGTAGTGGTCGTCCGTGTAGTAGAACTCCCCACCCTCACCGGTCACGATCCGCCGCGCCCCGCGGTCGCGCTCCCCCGGCGTCCTCACCGTGAACTCGTGGTAGTAGCCGCGCTTCTGCTTCGGGAGGACCTTCTCGAAGTTCCCGAAGACGGTGCCGTCCTGCCGGTACGCGTACGGCCCGCCCTGGTCGATGAGCACGAGCACCTCACGCGCCTGCGCCGGCAGCGCGTCCGCCCGTACGGTCGCCATCCCCCTGGCCCAGGCGGGCGGCGACACGGAAGAGCCCGGCACCGTAGGGCCGGGCACGGAAGCCGATGCTGCAGCGGACGGCGCAGCGCTCTGCCCACCGCACCCCGCCGCGCCCACCAGCGCGACGCAAAGGAAGACCGCGCCCACGACGCAACGCAGCAACGACCGGGGCACGTCCCTGAAGATCATGCACCGATCGTGCCAAACATCCGATTCGCTCGCGAATCGCCCGCCCGCCCGACCCTCCGGTGACGGCAGTCGGACGGCGACGGCCTCAGAGCGCGGACATCTTGGTGTAAGGACTCAGAATTCTCTTCTGGACCGACCCGAAGTCGACCAGGACAGCGATCCCCTCCTCGATACCGACGACACGGCCGAGGCCGTGCTCATCGTGAGAGACCCGGTCGCCGACGCTGAACTGCCGGAGCGGCGGTTCCACGGGGGCCTTGAACGGGCTGGACGGCAAATGGCGGCGAGGTACTGCTGACTTTGTCATTGAGACCAGTATGCGCCCCACAGCCCCCCGCACGGGCCGCCGTTCGGATCTCAATTACGGCACCATCCACCCCAGGACCCGCTCCGGGCCCGGGCCGGGCGGCGGCGCGGGGGTGTCACCGGGGACCGCGATCCGATCGGGAGGACTCAGTCGTCCGGGTCTGCGCGCTCCAGCGCCGGCCGCAGCCCCGGCTCCGACTCGGTCAGCAGGTAGTCCGCGACCGCCGTGTCGGTGACCAGGCTCGTCACCAGCCCGGAGCGGAGCACCGCCCCGATCGCGGACGCCTTGCGCAGCCCGCCCGCGATGGCCACGACCTCGGGGATCCGGCGCAGCCGGTCCGCCTCGACGGTGATGCAGCGCTCGCCGAGGTCCCGGCCCACGCGCCGCCCCTCCGCGTCGAACAGATGGGCGGACATCTCGGCCGCGACGCCGAGCGAGGCGTAGTGCGCCCGCTCCTCGTCCGTGAGCATGTCGTGGACGGTCGAGATCCCCGGCTCCCAGGAGCCGATCGAGACCGCGGCCACCGTCACCTTGTCGAAGTACTCGAAGGCGCGGGCGATCCCCGTCTGGTTGCGCAGCGCGGCCGCGGTCGCCGGGTCCGGGAGCAGCATCGGCGCGTAGATCGGGTGCGCGTCGCCGCCCGAGACCTGGGCCGCGCGCCGCACGGCCTCCACGGACCCGCGCTCGGCCGTACCGGCGTCGTACACGCCCGTCAGCTGCACCACGGTGCACTGCGGCAGCCGGTGCAGGGAGGCGGCCATGTGGATGGTCGACCGCCCCCACGCGAGGCCCAGTACGTCGCCCTCGTTGACGAGCTCGCCGAGCAGGTCGGCGGCGACCGCGCCCAGGTTCTCCGGGTCCGGCGCGTCCTCGGTCGCGTCGGCCGGGGACTCCACGACCACCGCGTGCCGCAGCCCGTACCGCGCCCGCAGCGCGTCGGAGCGCTCGGCGTCGAGCTCGGCCGGCACCCGGATCTCGATCCGTACGAGGTCGCGTTCGAGGGCGGTCTCCAGGACCCGGGCCACCTTGAAGCGGCTCACGCCGAACTCCTCGGCGATCTGGATCTTGGACTTGCCCTCCAGGTAGAAGCGGCGCGCCATGGCCGCCGCCTGCACCAGCTCCGCGGGTCCCATCCGCAGGGCTGACCGTCCCGCCGACATTGCAGACACCGCGTTCTCCTCACTGCTGTTCACACTCTCGACTCGCCGTTCATCCTGTCAGATCCGGCGGCCGTTGATCAGCCTGGACAGCTCCCGTTCACCGAGCTGTTCACCAACTCTCGTTTCAGTGGGCGCACGCCCAGGGCGCCGCGGCAATCGCGACGTCCGCCTGCTCCCGCAGGGTGCGTACGGCCGCGGCCGGGTCGACCGCCCCGTAGACCGCGCTTCCGGCGACGAACACGTCGGCGCCGGCCTCGGCGCACCGCTCGATCGTCGTGGCCGAGACCCCGCCGTCGACCTGGAGCCACAGCTCCAGGCCGTGCTTGGCGATGAGCTCCCGGGTACGGCGGATCTTGGGGAGCATGATGTCGAGGAAGGGCTGGCCGCCGAAGCCGGGCTCGACCGTCATGATCAGCAGCATGTCGAGCTCGGGGAGGATGTCCTCGTACTGCTCGATCGGCGTGGCGGGCTTGAGCGCCATGGACGCCCGGGCCCCCTTGGCCCGGATCTCCCGCGCGAGCCGCACGGGCGCGGCGGCGGCCTCGGCGTGGAAGGTGACCGACCCGGCGCCGGCCTCGACGTACTGGGGGGCCCAGCGGTCCGGGTCCTCGATCATGAGGTGCAGGTCCAGCGGGATGTCCGTGGCGCGGCTCAGGGACTCCACGACGGGCATACCGAGGGTGAGGTTCGGGACGAAATGGTTGTCCATGACATCGACATGCAGCCAGTCGGCCCCCTCGACGGCCTTCGCCTCTTCGGCGAGCCGGGCGAAGTCGGCGGACAGGATGCTGGGATAAATCTGAGCGGCCATGCCCCAAGCCTGCCATGCCGTGACGCACTTCCGGCCACGACCCCGCAACTGGGCCCCGCCCGCTCCCCTCCGCCCCGGCCCCGGGGCCTCAGCCCTCCGCGGTGCCCGGGCCGTCGAGGGGCGTCGCGCCCGCCACGGCCCGTACCTATCCCGTGCGCCGGATCAGCGCCAGGTACATCGCGTCCGTACCGTGCAGGTGCGGCCACAGCTGTACGTCCGGGCCGTCACCCAGGGCCGGGACGCCCCCCATGTACGGCCTGGCGTCGATCAGTTCGGCGTCCACCGGCGAGGCGCCCGCGCCCCGGCCGCGCAGGACGTCGTCCACCACGACCCGGGTCTCGGCCAGGTGCGGGGAGCAGGTCGCGTAGCCCACGAGCCCGCCCACCCGGACCGCCGACAGGGCCTCCCGCAGCAGCGCGCGCTGGAGCGGCGCGAAGCCCTCCAGGTCCTCGGGGCGCCGCCGCCACCTGGCCTCCGGGCGGCGGCGCAGCGCGCCCAGCCCGGAGCAGGGGACGTCCATCAGGACCCGGTCGAAGGAGCCGGGCCGCCACGGCGGCCGGGTGCCGTCCGCCGCGATGACCTGGTACGGGCCGGGGTTGCCGGCCAGGGCGCGCTCCACGAGCCGCGCCCGGTGCGGCTGCTTCTCGGAGGCCAGCAGGAACGCCCCGCGCTGCGCCGCCAGGGCTCCCAGCAGGGCCGCCTTGCCGCCGGGTCCCGCGCAGCCGTCCAGCCAGCGCTCGTCGCGGCCCTCGACGGGTGCGGCCGCGAGGGCCATCGCCACCAGCTGGCTGCCCTCGTCCTGGACGCCGGCGCGCCCGTCGCGCACCGCCTCCAGCGCGCCGGGCTCGCCGCCCTCGGCCATCCGCACCGCGTACGGCGACCAGCGCCCCGGCAGCGCCGAGTCCTCGCCGAGCGCCTCCACCAGTTCGTCGGTCGTGGACCGCCCGGGCCGCGCCACCAGCGTGACCTCGGGCCGTTCGTTGTCGGCTTCGAGGAGGTCCTCGATACCGGCCCGGCCGCCGCCCAGGGCGTCCCACAGGGCGCTGACGACCCACCTCGGGTGCGAGTGGTACACCGCGAGGTGCTCCTCGGCGTCCTCCTCGTACGGCGGGGCCACGCGCTCCAGCCAGCCGTCCAGATCGTGCGCGGCGATCTTGCGCAGGACGGCGTTCACGAACTTGGCGCGCCCGTCCCCGAGCACCACGCGGGCCAGCTCCACACTGGCCGACACCGCCGCGTGCGGCGGGATCCGCGTTCCCAGCAGCTGGTGGGCGCCGAGCGAGAGCACGTCCAGCACCGGCGGGTCCACCTCCCGCAGGGGCCGGTCGATGCAGGCCTTGATGACCGCGTCGTACGTACCCTGGCGGCGCAGCGTCCCGTAGACGAGCTCGGTGGCCAGCGCCGCGTCCCGCGCCTCGAAGCCCTCGGTCTGGCGGGCCTTGCGCAGCAGCGGGGGCAGGACGAGGTTCGCGTACGCGTCGCGCTCGTCCACCGCCCGAAGCGCCTCGAAGGCCAGCAGCCGTACGGGGTCCTTCTTGGGGCGGCGGTACGGCTTGGCCTGCCGCTGGCCTGCGGCGCTGCGCGGGGGACGGGACTGATCGCTCACGTGAAAGGTGCTCCGGGTTTACGGGGTGTACGAGGTGCGGCTGACGGGGGCGGGCTCGGGACGGGGCCGGCCGGTGGGCCGGTACGGATCAGCCTACGTCGGCGCCGCCGAGGCGCTCGCCGGGAGCGATCCGCACCCCGCGCGCCCAGTCGGCCCCGCGCATCGGCTTCTTGCCCTGCGGCTGCACCCAGAGCAGCTCCACGGCGTGCGAGCCGGTGCCGACGTGGACGTTGTTCTTGGCCGGGGCGAGCTCGCCGGGCGCCAGGTCGGTGCGGTCGGTGACCAGGCCGACGGAGATGATCTTGAGCCGCTCCCCGCGGAAGACGGTCCACGCACCGGGCGCGGGGGTGCAGCCGCGCACCACGCGGTCGGCGCGCATCGCGGGGGCGTTCCAGTCGATCCGGGCGTCCTCGACGGTGATCTTGGGCGCGATCGAGACCCCGTCGGCGGGCTGCTCGACGGCGCGCAGGGTGCCGTCCTCGATGCCGTCCATGGTGGCGGCGAGCAGGCCGGAGCCGGCGAAGGCGAGGCGGGTCAGCAGGTCGCCGCTGGTGTCGGTGGGCCGGATCTCCTCGGTGAGGTGCCCGTAGACGGGTCCGGTGTCCAGGCCCTCCTCGATGAGGAAGGTGGAGGCGCCGGTGACCTGGTCGCCACCCATGATCGAGTGCTGGACGGGGGCGGCCCCGCGCCACGCGGGCAGCAGCGAGAAGTGCAGGTTGACCCAGCCGTGCCGGGGGATCTCCAGGGCGCTCTTGGGGATCAGCGCGCCGTACGCGACGACCGGGCAGCAGTCCGGGCCGATCTCGCGCAGCCGGGCCTGGAACTCCGGGTCGCGCGGCCGGGCGGGCTTGAGGATCTCGATGCCGGCCTCTTCGGCGCGCTCGGCGACCGGGCTGGCGACCAGCCGGCGGCCGCGGCCGGCCGGGGCGTCGGGCCGGGTGATGACCGCCGCGACCTCGTGCCGCCCGGAGGCGATGAGGGCGTCCAGGGCGGGCACGGCGACCTCGGGGGTGCCTGCGAAGACGAGCTTCACTGGGGTCCTACCTCGCTATCTCGGCTGTCAGCAGCGCACCAGTCTATGGTCCCCGCGCCGCCCGGGCCGCCCGGGCCGGTGGACGGGGCCCGGCCGACGGCCGCAGGGCCCACCCACGGGCCGTGGAGGGGCTCCCGACGCCCCGTCAGGGGGCGTACGCACACACGCGCGCCTCTCGCATATGCCGACACGCCCCCGGTGCGTGACTTCAGTGCCGTTTGGCGCGTTGGTCAAGAGAGATTGACCGAAACCGGGCCGCGCGATGAGATCGGTGTCTGCGGCCCGATCCGCTCTTCAGCACCGGTTCGAGAGGCTTCTTCATGGCCGACCACGCCACCCACGACGCCCAAGCACGGGCCAGCCTGCACCTCCTGGTGCGGGACATCGAGCGGGTTCGCCGGCAGGTGGATGCTCTGCGTACGCTCACCGCCCAGCTCGGCAACGTGTACCGCCCGCGCCGCTCCGGTCCCTCCACGGGCTTCGTCGTCTACGGCCGGGCCCCCGCACCCACCGTACGTCTCGCGCAGGAGCTGCGGGACAGCGTCGAGACGCTGGTGACCGCAGCGGTGGACTTCGACCGCTCGCTCGGTTTCTCGTGGGACGCCGTGGGTTCCGCGCTCGGCGTCACCAAGCAGGCCGTCCACCGGCGGTACGGGGCCCGGCGGGCCCAGGCCGCGGAGTCGGCGGAGCCGCTGGCCGAGGGAACGACCACGCGGACCCTCGGGCCGCTGCCCACGGTCCCCGCGGCCCGTTCGGTGCCGCCGCAACCGCTGCGCGAGGAGCCCCAGGCCGCGTCCGCGCCCGTCCCCCGCTCCGCGGCAGCGTTCCCGGGCCCGCGCAACGGCTGATCCGCGGGCCGGCCGCCGGGACGCCGACTCTGCGACGGCCGGTCCGCCGACCACCGCCCCCGGCGGGACACCCCGTCCCGCCGGGGGCGTTCGGCTGCACGGGCCCGGCTCCGGGGCGCTCCGCCGCCCTCAGCCGATGTCCGGCGGATCGATCCTGACCCGGACCGCCTCCGACGCCGGGACCCCGCGGGCCAGCCGCGCCGCCTGGGCCGACTTCAGGGCCGCCGCCAGCGCGGCCCCGCTGCCCGGCGGGACCCGGACCAGGGCCCGGTCGCCCGGCGAGGGCTCCCCGCGCCGCCCGGGCACCGGGACCGGACCCAGCACCTCCGCGTCCGGCGGCAACCCGGCTCCGGCCAGGAAGGCCTCCACCGCTTCGCCGCGGCCGGCCACGGCCGCCATCCGGGACACCGGCGGGAACCCGAGCTGGGCCCGCTCCGCCAGCTCCCGTACGGCATGGCCCACCGGATCCCACCGCACCAGGGCCTGGACCGGCCGCAGCGTGGGCTCCGCGACCACCACGACCTGCCCCTCCCCCCGGACCAGCGAGGCGGCCGCGATCCACCGGCGCAGCGCCTCCTCCCCCGCCCGCAGGTCGGGCCGGCTCAGCATCGCCCAGCCGTCCAGCAGCAGGGCCGCCGCGTACCCTGCGCCCGCCGCGACCGGCTCGGCCCCCGGGGTGCACACCACCAGCGCGGGCCGGTCCGGCACCTCGTCCAGGATGTGGTCGCGCCCCGAGGTCCGTACGGGCACCGCCGGGAAGGCCCGGCCGAGCTCCTCGGCGGTCCGCCGGGCGCCCACCACCTGGGCGCGCAGCCGGAACGACCCGCACTCCTCGCAGTGCCAGGCGCCCTCCTGCCGCCCGCACCACCCGCAGTGCAGGTCCCGCGCGTCGGGGGCTTCCAGCGGTCCCGCGCAGACCGTGCAGCGGGCGGGGGTGCGGCAGCGCTCGCACGCCAGCCGCGGGGCGTAGCCGCGGCGCGGCACCTGGACGAGCACCGGCCCGGACTTCAGCCCCTCCCGTACGGTCTCCCAGGCCAGGCTGGGCAGCCGCGCGGCGCGGGCCGCCTCGTCCCGGGCCAGGAGTTCGTCGCCGACGGTCCGGATCCGGGGCGCGCAGGCCCGTACCGTCTCGCGGTCGGCGACGAGCGGCCGCGCCCAGCCCGACTCGACCAGCTGCGCGGCTTCGACGGTGCAGCTGGTGCTCCCGGCGAGGAATCCGCAGCCGTCGCTCAGCGCGCGCAGCTCCAGTACCTCCCGCACGTGCGGGAAGGGGGCGCGGTCCTCGCTGTGGCTGGAGTCCCCGTCGTCCCAGACGGCGACCAGCCCGAGGTCCCGTACGGGCGCGAACATCGCGGCCCGGGTGCCGACGACGGCGCGCACCGAACCACGGCTCACGGCGAGCCACTGGCGGTAGCGCTTCTCGGGGCCGGACTCCGCGGTGAGCAGCGCGTGCCGGCCTTCGCCGAGCAGGGCGGTGAGCGCGGCGTCGACCCGTGCGGCGGAGCGCCCGTCGGGGACGACGGCGAGGGCGCCGCGGCCGGAGGCGAGGGTGGCGGCCATGGCCCGGGCCAGCTCGTCGGCCCAGCCGGGGCCGGGCAGCGCCGTCCACACCGCCCGCGGGGTGCCGCCGGTGGCCAGCGCCCGCAGGAAGGCGGGGCCGGCCCCGTACCGCACCCACCCGCCCGGTTCGGGGACGGCGGGCGGGGGCAGCGGCTCGGGCGAGGGCTTGGCCTCGGCGCGCGCGCTGCGCGCGGGCAGGGCGAGCTGGAGCACGTCAGCCAGGCTGCCGGCGTACCGGTCGGCGACGGCCCGGGCGAGGGCGAGCAGCGACGGGCCGAGGACGACCTCGGGCGAGACGACCTGGGCGAGGGCGGCGAGGGCTCCGTCGTAGTCGGACTCGGCGCGCCGCTCGACGATGAACCCGTCGATGAGCCCGCCGCCCTCGCGGCGCCCGCCGTGCACCCGGTGGCCGCCGGCTCCGAAGCGGACCCGGACGCGGACGCCGGGCCGGGCCGCCTCGGACAGCTCGGCCGGGACGGCGTAGTCGAAGAGCCGGTCGAGGTGGAGGACGCCCTTGTTGACGAGGACGCGAGCCACGGGCAGTTCCTCGGCGACGGCGGCCCCGCGCCAGGTGCGCGGCTTGGCCTTGGGCGCCTTGGCCTTCGCCTCGGCGACCATCTCCCGCATCAGCGCGAGCTGCTCCGGCCGGGCGCCCGCGGGGCCCGTCGGCTCGGATTCGTTCTCGCTGCTCACAGCTGCATTCATACCAAACGCCACCGACAGCGGAGCCGCGGTGGCGGTGGGCGCGGTGACGGGCGGCGCGGTGGCGCCCACGCAGTACGGCCCCGGACCAGGAGGTCCGGGGCCGCAGGGCTGCGTACGCGCGGTACGCGGGGGTCTTACAGGCCGGCGGCCGCGCGCAGCGCGTCCACGCGGTCGGTGCGCTCCCAGGTGAAGTCCGGCAGCTCGCGGCCGAAGTGGCCGTACGCGGCGGTCTGGGCGTAGATCGGGCGCAGCAGGTCGAGGTCGCGGATGATCGCGGCGGGACGGAGGTCGAAGACCTGGCCGATCGCGTCCTCGATCTTCTGGACCTCCACCTTGGCGGTGCCGAAGGTCTCGACGAAGAGGCCGACGGGCTCGGCCTTGCCGATGGCGTACGCGACCTGGACCTCGCAGCGCGAGGCGAGGCCGGCGGCGACCACGTTCTTGGCGACCCAGCGCATGGCGTACGCGGCGGAGCGGTCGACCTTGGACGGGTCCTTGCCCGAGAAGGCGCCGCCGCCGTGGCGGGCCATGCCGCCGTACGTGTCGATGATGATCTTGCGGCCGGTGAGGCCGGCGTCGCCCATCGGGCCGCCGATCTCGAAGCGGCCGGTCGGGTTGACCAGCAGGCGGTAGCCCTCGGTGTCGAGCTTGATGCCGTCCTCGACGAGCTGGGCCAGCACGTGCTCGACGACGAACTCGCGGATGTCCGGGGCGAGCAGCGAGTCCAGGTCGATGTCCGAGGCGTGCTGCGAGGACACGACGACGGTGTCGAGGCGGACGGCCTTGTCGCCGTCGTACTCGATGGTGACCTGGGTCTTGCCGTCGGGGCGCAGGTACGGGATGGTCCCGTTCTTGCGGACCTCGGACAGGCGGCGCGAGAGCCGGTGCGCGATGTGGATCGGGAGCGGCATGAGCTCGGGGGTCTCGTCGCACGCGTAGCCGAACATCAGGCCCTGGTCGCCTGCGCCCTGCTTGTCGAGCTCGTCCTCGTCGCCCTCGACCCGCTTCTCGTACGCGGTGTCGACGCCCTGCGCGATGTCCGGGGACTGCGCGCCGATGGACACCGACACGCCGCAGGAGGCGCCGTCGAAGCCCTTCTTCGAGGAGTCGTAACCGATCTCGAGGATCTTGTCGCGGACGAGCTGCGCGATCGGCGCGTACGCCTTCGTCGTCACCTCACCGGCGATGTGGACGAGACCGGTGGTGATGAGGGTCTCCACGGCCACACGCGAGGTCGGGTCCTCGGTGAGAAGTGCGTCGAGGATCGTGTCGCTGATCTGGTCAGCGATCTTGTCGGGGTGACCCTCGGTGACGGACTCCGAGGTGAACAGGCGACGGGACACAACGCTCCCTGGGGTTGCAGCGGCTGCTGGCTGATCATTTGGCGGAACCACACCGGGGGCTGCGCCCGATCACGTTCCGAATGCAGTTTATCGGTCGCCACCGTTTGCCGGACCACCTGTCTCGCCCAATGGGAGCCATGTGACCTGCGGCACTCCATTCTGGCTCATGGAATCCGCTACGAGAAGAGCCGTCGCTCAGGCGCGTCGGGGGGCGAGTCGCGGGGCGATCCGATCCCATATCACCTCGGCCAACGCCTCCTTCGGACCATAGGGGACCGGGGTCTCGGTCCCATCGGAGCCCAGAATGACCGCCTCGTTCTCCTCCGAACCGAAGGTCTTCGTTTCGCCGACCTCGTTCACGACGAGAAGATCACACCCCTTGCGGAGCAGTTTGGCCCGGCCGTTCGCGAGCACGTCGTCCGTTTCGGCGGCGAAACCGACCACGACCTGGCCTTCCCTGGCCCGCTCGGCCGAGATCTCGGCGAGGACGTCGGGGTTGCGGACGAGCGCCACGGGGGCCGGATCCTGCCCGTCCTTCTTCTTGATCTTGCCGCTGGCGTACTCGGCCGGACGGAAGTCGGCCACGGCCGCGGCCATCACCACGGCGTCGGCGTCCGCCGCCGCCTTGAGCACGGCCTCGCGCAGCTGTACGGCCGTCCCGACCCGTACGACGTCCACCCCGGCCGGGTCGGCCAGGGCCGTGTTGGCGGCCACGAGGGTGACCCGGGCCCCGCGGGCGGCGGCGGCGCGGGCCAGCGCGTAGCCCTGCTTGCCGGAGGAGCGGTTGCCCAGGAAGCGGACCGGGTCGAGGGGCTCGCGCGTCCCGCCGGCGCTGATCACCACGTGCCGGCCGGCCAGGTCGGGCCCGGCCACGCCGCGGGCCAGGACCCTGCGGCACACCTCGAAGATCTCCTCGGGGTCGGGCAGCCGGCCCTTGCCCGTGTCCTTGCCGGTGAGCCGGCCCACGGCGGGCTCGATGACGACGGCCCCGCGGCGGCGCAGCGTCGCCACGTTCTCCTGGGTGGCGGGGTGCTCCCACATCTCGGTGTGCATGGCGGGGGCGAACACCACCGGGCAGCGCGCGGTGAGCAGCGTGTTGGTGAGCAGGTCGTCGGCGAGGCCGTGGGCGGCCTTGGCGAGCACGTCGGCGGTGGCGGGGGCGACGACGACCAGGTCGGCGCCCTGCCCGATGCGCACGTGCGGGACCTCGTGGACGGTCTCCCAGACCTCGGTGCCCGCCGGGTTGCCGGAGAGGGCGGCCCAGGTGGCCTCGCCCACGAAGTTCAGGGACGCCGCCGTGGGGACGACCCGTACCTCGTGCCCGGACTCGGTGAGCCGGCGCAGCAGCTCGCACGCCTTGTAGGCGGCGATCCCGCCGCTGACTCCGAGCACGACCTTCGGCTTACCCACCGCACACGCCCTCTCTCGCTGATCGTCGTACGTGTCTATGACACACCACAGGCCCGGCAGATGTTCTGCCGGGCCTGTGGTGAAAGGAATTCTCGGTGCCTTACTGGGCCGGGGCCTCGATGGCCTCGGAGGTCAGCAGACCCGCGTTGATCTCGCGCAGCGCGATCGAAAGCGGCTTCTCGTGGACGTGGGTGTCCACCAGCGGGCCGACGTACTCCAGCAGGCCCTCACCGAGCTGCGAGTAGTACGCGTTGATCTGACGCGCCCGCTTGGCCGCGTAGATCACGAGGCTGTACTTCGAGTCCGTGGCCTCGAGCAGCTCGTCGATCGGCGGGTTGATGATGCCCTCGGGCGCAGTGATGGAAGAGGACACGCTCTACCTTCCGAAGAATGGGTGAAAGATCAAGCATTGATCGAAATGAACATCGATCAACGATCAGACAACTTCCATCAAGGCTAGCAGCTCGCGCGCCACGTCCTCGACGGAGGTGTTCACCAGGGTGGTGTCGAACTCGGACTCGGCAGCGAGCTCGACCTTGGCGGACTCCAGCCTGCGCTGGATGACCTCGGCCGATTCGGTGCCGCGGCCGGTGAGCCGACGGACCAGCTCGTCCCAGCTGGGCGGCGCGAGGAAGACGAGCTGGGCGTCGGGCATGGAATCGCGGACGAGCCGCGCGCCCTGGAGGTCGATCTCCAGGAGGACGGGCTCGCCGTTCTCCAGTCGCTCCACCACCGCGCCGCGCGGTGTGCCGTAGCGGTTGCCCGCGAACTCGGCCCACTCCAGCAGCTCGCCGTTGGCGATCAGCTTGTCGAACTCGTCGTCGTTGACGAAGAAGTAGTGGACTCCGTGTCGCTCACCGGGCCGCGGCTTGCGGGTGGTGGCCGACACCGAGAGCCATACCTCGGGGTGGACCTTGCGCATATGCGCGACGACCGTGCTCTTGCCGACCCCCGAGGGGCCGGAGAGCACGGTCAGCCGCGGACGAACCTCTGCTGCCATAGAGCGATTATCCAGGTTCTCGGGACTGCCTGAGAACGCCGGGAGAACTTCAGGCAACGCGTCAGCCGGCAGGAGTGCCGAACTCACGCTCCAGAGACGCGATCTGGTTGGAACCGAGACCTCGGACACGCCGGGACTCGGAGATGCCGAGGCGCTCCATGATCTGCTTGGCGCGGACCTTGCCCACGCCAGGCAGGGACTCCAGCAGGGCGGAGACCTTCATCTTGCCGATGACGTCGTTCTCCTGGCCCGTCTTGATGACCTCTTGGAGCGAGGCGCCGGAGTGCTTGAGTCGATTCTTCACCTCGGCCCGCTCCCGGCGAGCCGCGGCGGCCTTTTCGAGCGCGGCTGCGCGCTGTTCAGGGGTAAGGGGCGGAAGAGCCACGCCTACGTCACCTCGGATGTCGAACTGTCGGATACGGACCAGTGGGGAGCCCGAAGGCGCCACACCAGGCGAATGCCCGAACAGCGGTGGAACTCGTTCGCTGCTCGTCACTCTGATCGGAGACTAGCGGCCATGACCGCTCCAGTCAGCGAGAACGGACGAAAAGTCCTGGTCAGCCTCCACTGAACCGTACATCACGGACAAACCACCCCGGTTTTGTCCGGGGAAAGACGTTCGATTTTCGTCAGCCCGTACGACGCGAGGTGCTCAGGCGGAGACCGCCGCGCGGATTTCGTCCGCGAACCGGGTCGCCGAGGCGCGCAGGGCGGCGGCGTCCGGACCGTGCTTCAGCACACCCCGCGAGACGTTCGGGACCACATTGCGGACGGCCGGGCCGAAGACCGCCGGGAGGTCGGCCGCCGTCGCGCCCTGCGCGCCGATGCCGGGGGCCAGCAGCGGACCGTTGATGTCCAGGTCGAAGGAGGACAGGTCGCCGAGCGTGGCGCCGACCACCGCTCCGAACGAGCCCATCGGGGACGCTCCCGCGTTCTCCCGCGCGAGGTGGCCGAGCATCGTCGCGCCGATGGTGCGGCCGTCCTCGCGCACGGCGCGCTGGACCTCGGCCCCCTCCGGGTTCGAGGTGAGCGCGAGGACGAACAGACCGGCTCCCGAGCGGCGCGCGAGGTCCACCGCCGGCTCCAGCGAGCCGTAGCCCAGGTACGGGGAGACCGTCAGGGCGTCGGAGAACAGCGGGGAGGAGGGCTCCAGGAAGGTCTGGGCGTACGCGGCCATCGTCGAGCCGATGTCCCCGCGCTTGGCGTCCATCACGACCAGCGTGCCGGCGGCCCGGGCGTCGGCCACGGTCCGCTCCAGCACCGCGATGCCCTTGGAGCCGAAGCGCTCGAAGAAGGCCGCCTGGGGCTTGAAGACGGCCACCGAGTCGGCCAGCGCCTCGACGACCGTGCGGGAGAACGTCTCCAGGCCCGCGATGTCGTCGTTCAGGCCCCAGGACGAGAGCAGGGCCGCGTGCGGGTCGATGCCGACGCACAGCGGGCCGCGCGCGTCCATCGCCGCGCGCAGGCGGGTGCCGAAGGGGGTCACGGCCCCGGTCACGGGCGTCTGGCTCACGGGGGTCTCGGTCACTGCGTGGCCTTCCGGGTTTCGGCGCCGACGGCCTCGGCGAGGGTCGCGTACGGGGAGACGGCCAGGCGCGCGGCCAGGCCCTTGTGGATCGCGCGGGCGTAGAACGGGCCCTCGTAGATGAACGCGCTGTAGCCCTGGATCAGGGTGGCGCCGGCCAGGATGCGCTGCCAGGCGTCCTCGGCGTTCTCGATGCCCCCGACGCCCACCAGCACCAGGCGGTCGCCCACCCGGGCGTACAGGCGGCGCAGGACCTCCAGGGAGCGCTCCTTGACCGGGGCGCCGGACAGGCCGCCGGTCTCCTTCACGAGCTCCGGGGCCGACTTCAGGCCGAGGCCCTCGCGGGCGATGGTGGTGTTGGTGGCGATGATGCCGTCCAGGCCGAGCTCCAGGGCCAGGTCGGCGACCGCGTCCACGTCCTCGTCGGCGAGGTCCGGGGCGATCTTGACGAGCAGCGGGACGCGGCGGTCGGTCACGGTGCGGTCCGCGGCCTCCCGTACGGCCGTCAGGAGCGGGCGCAGGGACTCGGTGGCCTGGAGGTTGCGCAGGCCGGGCGTGTTCGGCGAGGAGACGTTCACGACGAGGTAGTCCGCGTGGCGGGCCAGGCGCTCGGTGGAGGCGACGTAGTCCGCCACCGCCTCCTCCTCCGGCACGATCTTGGTCTTGCCGATGTTGACGCCCACGACCGTCTTGAAGACGGGCAGGCGGGCCCCCAGGCGGGCCGCCACGGCCGCGGAGCCCTCGTTGTTGAAGCCCATGCGGTTGATCAGCGCGCGGTCCGGCACGAGCCGGAACAGCCGCTTCTTGGGGTTGCCCGGCTGCGCCTGCGCCGTGACCGTGCCGATCTCGATGTGGTCGAAGCCGAGCATCGACATGCCGTCGATGGCGACGGCGTTCTTGTCGAACCCGGCCGCGAGGCCGAAGGGGCCGTGCATGCGCAGGCCGAGCGCCTCGGTGCGCAGCTCCTCGTACCGGGGGGCCAGGGCGGCCGCCGCGAAGGTGCGCAGGACGGGGGTGCGGGCCGCGAGCCGGATCCAGCGGAAGGCCAGGTAGTGGGCCTGCTCCGGGTCCATCCGCTTGAAGACCAGGTTGAAGAAGAGTTTGTACATGTCGAGAAGATCCCTTGTGCGCTCATGACGAGGGGGACACCGACGCGCATGGTGCGTCCGTGTCCCCCTCCTCGTACGGCTGGCTAGTCGCGGGCCGCGGTCAGCTGCTCCGCGTGCTCCTGGAGCGAGCGCACGCCCACGTCTCCGTGGTTCAGCGCGTCGATGCCCTGGACGGCCGCGGCGAGCGCCTGGACCGTGGTCAGGCACGGGACCCCGCGGGCGACGGCCGCCGTACGGATCTCGTAGCCGTCGAGGCGGCCGCCGGTTCCGTACGGGGTGTTGACGATCAGGTCGACCTGGCCGTCGTGGATGAGCTGGACGATGGTCTTCTCGCCGCCGGGGCCCTCGCCCTCGCTGAGCTTGCGCACGACGGTGGCGTTGATGCCGTTGCGGCGCAGGACCTCGGCGGTACCGGAGGTGGCCATCAGCTCGAAGCCGTGGTTGACGAGCTCGCGCGCCGGGAAGATCATCGAGCGCTTGTCGCGGTTGGCGACCGAGATGAACGCGCGGCCCTTGGTGGGCAGCGGGCCGTAGGCGCCGGCCTGCGACTTGGCGTAGGCGGTGCCGAAGACCGTGTCGATGCCCATGACCTCGCCGGTGGAGCGCATCTCCGGGCCGAGGACGGTGTCGACGCCGCGGCCGTGGATGTCGCGGAAGCGCGACCACGGCATGACGGCCTCCTTGACGGAGATCGGCGCGTCCAGCGGCAGGGTGCCGCCGTCGCCGTTCCTGGGGAGCATGCCCTCTTCGCGCAGCTCGGCGATGGTGGCGCCCAGCGAGATGCGGGCGGCGGCCTTGGCGAGCGGGACCGCGGTGGCCTTCGAGGTGAAGGGGACGGTCCGGGAGGCGCGCGGGTTGGCCTCCAGGACGTAGAGGATGTCGCCCGCCATCGCGAACTGGATGTTGATCAGGCCGCGTACGCCGACGCCCTTGGCGATGGCCTCGGTGGAGGCGCGCAGGCGCTTGATGTCGAAGCCGCCGAGGGTGATCGGGGGCAGGGCGCAGGCCGAGTCGCCGGAGTGGATGCCGGCTTCCTCGATGTGCTCCATGACGCCGCCGAGGTAGAGCTCGGTGCCGTCGTACAGGGCGTCGACGTCGATCTCGATGGCGTCGTCGAGGAAGCGGTCGACCAGGACCGGGCGGGTCGGGGAGATCTCGGTGGATTCGGCGATGTACGAGGACAGCCGCTCCTCGTCGTAGACGATCTCCATGCCGCGGCCGCCGAGCACGTACGAGGGACGCACCAGGACCGGGTAGCCGATCTCGTCGGCGATGGCCTTCGCGCCCGCGAACGTGGTGGCGGTGCCGTGCTTGGGGGCGGGCAGGCCGGCCTCGGCGAGGACCTGGCCGAACGCGCCGCG
Source organism: Streptomyces vinaceus (assembly GCF_008704935.1). Lineage (NCBI taxonomy): Bacteria > Bacillati > Actinomycetota > Actinomycetes > Kitasatosporales > Streptomycetaceae > Streptomyces > Streptomyces vinaceus. The sequence continues at coordinate 6,035,196 of NZ_CP023692.1, read as the reverse complement.
GTCCTCGGCGGCGTGGATGGCCTCCGGCGGGGTGCCGACGACCGGGACGCCGTTGTCCTTGAGGGCCTGGGCGAGGCCCAGGGGGGTCTGGCCGCCGAGCTGGACGACGACACCGGCGATGGGGCCGGCCAGCGATTCGGCGTGGACGATCTCCAGCACGTCTTCGAGCGTCAGCGGCTCGAAGTACAGGCGGTCGGAGGTGTCGTAGTCGGTGGAGACGGTCTCCGGGTTGCAGTTGACCATCACGGTCTCGTAGCCGGCGTCGTGAAGCGCGAAGGAGGCGTGGACGCAGGAGTAGTCGAACTCGATGCCCTGGCCGATGCGGTTCGGGCCGGAGCCCAGGATGATCACCGCGGGCTTCTCGCGGGGCGCGACCTCGGACTCCTCGTCGTAGGAGGAGTAGAAGTACGGGGTCTTCGCGGCGAACTCGGCGGCGCAGGTGTCGACCGTCTTGTAGACCGGGCGGACGCCCAGCGCGTGGCGGACCTCGCGCACGACGTCCTCGCGCAGGCCCCGGATCTCGGCGATCTGGGCGTCGGAGAAGCCGTGCCGCTTGGCCTCGGCGAGCAGCTCGGGGTGGAGCTTCTCGGCGGCGGCCAGCTCGTCGGCGATCTCCTTGATCAGGAAGAGCTGGTCGACGAACCAGGGGTCGATCTTCGTGGACTCGAAGACCTCCTCCGGGGTGGCGCCGGCGCGGATCGCCTGCATGACGGTGTTGATGCGGCCGTCGGTCGGACGCACCGCGGTGGCGAGCAGCTCGTCCTTGTCGCCGACGGGGCCGACGAAGGTGAACTGCGAGCCCTTCTTCTCCAGGGAGCGCAGGGCCTTCTGGAGGGCCTCGGTGAAGTTGCGGCCGATCGCCATGGCCTCGCCCACCGACTTCATGGTGGTGGTGAGGGTGGCGTCGGCGGCCGGGAACTTCTCGAAGGCGAAGCGCGGGGCCTTGACCACGACGTAGTCGAGGGTGGGCTCGAACGAGGCCGGCGTCTTCTCGGTGATGTCGTTGGGGACCTCGTCGAGGGTGTAGCCGATGGCCAGCTTGGCGGCGATCTTGGCGATCGGGAAGCCGGTGGCCTTCGAGGCGAGCGCCGAGGAACGCGAGACGCGCGGGTTCATCTCGATGACGATGACGCGGCCGTCGGCCGGGTCGATCGCGAACTGGATGTTGCAGCCGCCGGTGTCGACGCCGACCTCGCGGATGATCGCGATGCCGATGTCGCGCAGGCGCTGGTACTCGCGGTCGGTCAGCGTCATGGCCGGGGCGACGGTGATGGAGTCGCCGGTGTGGACGCCCATCGGGTCGAAGTTCTCGATGGAGCAGACGACCACCACGTTGTCCTTGGTGTCGCGCATCAGCTCCAGCTCGTACTCCTTCCAGCCGAGGATGGACTCCTCCAGGAGCACCTCGGTGGTCGGGGAGAGCGTCAGGCCCTGGCCGGCGATGCGGCGCAGCTCCTCCTCGTCGTGGGCGAAGCCGGAGCCGGCGCCGCCCATGGTGAAGGAGGGGCGCACGACGACGGGGTAGCCGCCGAGCGTCTCGACGCCCGCCAGGACGTCCTCCATCGAGTGGCAGATCACCGAGCGGGCGGACTCGCCGTAGCCGATCTTGGCCTTGACGGCCTCGACGACGCCCTTGAAGAGGTCGCGGTCCTCGCCCTTGTTGATGGCCTCGACGTTGGCGCCGATGAGCTCGACGCCGTACTTCTCCAGCACACCCTGCTCGTGCATGGAGATGGCGGTGTTGAGCGCGGTCTGGCCGCCGAGGGTCGGCAGCAGCGCGTCGGGGCGCTCCTTCGCGATGATCTTCTCGACGAACTCGGGGGTGATCGGCTCGACGTACGTGGCGTCGGCGATCTCCGGGTCGGTCATGATCGTGGCGGGGTTGGAGTTCACCAGGATGACCCGCAGGCCCTCGGCCTTGAGGATGCGGCAGGCCTGGGTGCCGGAGTAGTCGAACTCGGCGGCCTGTCCGATGACGATCGGGCCGGAGCCGATGACCAGGACGGACTGGATATCGGTGCGCTTAGGCACGCTCGGCCTCCATCAGGGTTACGAAGCGGTCGAAGAGGTAGGCGGCGTCGTGCGGGCCGGCTGCCGCTTCGGGGTGGTACTGGACGGAGAAGGCCGGCTGGTCGAGCAGCTGGAGGCCTTCCACGACCTGGTCGTTCAGGCAGACGTGCGAGACCTCGGCGCGGCCGTAGGGCGTCTCGGACACCTTGTCGAGGGGCGCGTCGACGGCGAAGCCGTGGTTGTGCGCGGTGACCTCGACCTTGCCGGTGGTGCGGTCCTGCACCGGCTGGTTGATGCCGCGGTGGCCGTACTTCAGCTTGTACGTCCCGAAACCGAGCGCGCGGCCCAGGATCTGGTTGCCGAAGCAGATGCCGAACAGCGGCGTCTTGCGCTCCAGGACGCCCTGCATGACCGCGACGGGGCCGTCGGCGGTGGCCGGGTCGCCCGGGCCGTTGGAGAAGAACACGCCGTCCGGGTCGACCGCGTACACGTCCTCGACGGTCGCGGTGGCGGGCAGGACGTGGACCTCGATGCCGCGCTCGGCCATCCGGTGCGGGGTCATGCCCTTGATGCCGAGGTCGACGGCGGCGACGGTGAACTTCTTCTCGCCGATCGCGGGGACGACGTACGCCTCCTTGGTGGCGACCTCGGCGGAGAGGTTCGCGCCCTTCATCTGCGGGGCGTCCTGGACCTTCGCCAGCAGCACGGCGTCGTCCATGACGGCCTCGCCGGAGAAGATGCCGACGCGCATCGCGCCCCGCTCGCGCAGGTGGCGGGTGAGCGCGCGGGTGTCGATGCCCGAGATCCCGACGACGCCCTGCTTGACCAGCTCCTCGTCCAGCGAGCGCTGCGAGCGCCAGTTGGACGGGACGCGGGCGGGGTCGCGTACGACGTAGCCGGCGACCCAGATGCGGGAGGACTCGGGGTCCTCGTCGTTGACGCCGGTGTTGCCCACGTGCGGGGCGGTCATCACGACGACCTGCCGGTGGTACGACGGGTCGGTGAGGGTCTCCTGGTAGCCGGTCATGCCGGTGGAGAACACGGCCTCGCCGAAGGTCTCCCCCACAGCGCCGTAGGCGCGGCCGCGGAAGATCCGACCGTCCTCCAGGACGAGTACGGCGGGAGCTTTGGCTGCTCCCCTGGTGGAGGTCGTCATCGTTCGGCGCCTTCCGTCGTGATGGATTGGTTCATGAGATTGATGGCTTCGACCCAGGCGGCGTGTTCGGCCGCGCGGTCGGAGCGGAATCCGGAGTCGATCAGCTTGTCGCCGTGCGCCCAGGTGACGACGAGGAGACCGCCCTCGGTGAGTACCTTGCCCGCGATTCCCTTGTCGAGGCGGGCGCCGCGCAGCTGCGCGGCCGGTACGAAGAAGTCGGTGGCACCCGGACGGACCACGTCGAGGCCCGCGTCGGTGAGCGTGAGCTCGACCCGGCTGCGCACCCCCAGACCGTGGGCGACGATCCGGTCGAGCCACTGCCCTGCGGTGGTGGACCCGTGGTACCGGCCGGTCAAGGCCAGCCGGTGCTCGGGGAGTCCGTCGGGGGCGGCGGGCAGCTCCGGCAGATCGCTCTGCAGGGCGCCGCGCCATTTCCAGCCCTGCCGCATCAGCCAGTACACGAAGGCGATGAAGACGAGGAGACCGACCACCCACGCGATGCGTGCGCCCCAGTCCGTCACCTCCGCCGACTGTCGCTCGGCAGCCTCTGCGGCCAGTTGGATCACTGCAGGTGTCACGCCAGTTTCCCGTCCACGACCGTTGCCCGGCCCCGCAGGAAGGTGTGAGTGACGCGTCCCGGCAGCTCACGGCCCTCGTAAGGCGTGTTGCGGCTGCGGGAGGCGAAGTGTGCGGGGTCCACGACACCACGGTACGAGGTATCGACCAAGGTCAGGTTCGCGGGTTCACCTGCCGAGACGGGGCGTCCGTGGTTCTCCAGGCCGCCGATCCGCGCCGGGGCGAAGGACATGCGCTCGGCGACGCCCGCCCAGTCGAGCAGCCCGGTCTCCACCATCGTCTGCTGGACGACGGAGAGCGCGGTCTCCAGGCCGACCATGCCCATGGCGGCCGCGGCCCACTCGCAGTCCTTGTCCTCGTGCGGGTGCGGGGCGTGGTCGGTGGCGACGATGTCGATCGTGCCGTCGGCGAGCGCCTCGCGCAGGGCCGTCACGTCGCGCTCGGTGCGCAGCGGCGGGTTGACCTTGTAGACCGCGTTGTACGAGCGGACCAGCTCGTCGGTGAGGAGGAGGTGGTGCGGGGTGACCTCGGCGGTGACGTCGATGCCGCGGGACTTGGCCCAGCGGACGATCTCGACGGAGCCGGCGGTGGAGAGGTGGCAGATGTGCACGCGGGAGCCGACGTGCTCGGCGAGGAGGACGTCGCGGGCGATGATCGACTCCTCCGCGACGGCCGGCCAGCCGCCCAGGCCGAGCTCGGCGGAGACGACGCCCTCGTTCATCTGGGCGCCCTCGGTCAGGCGGGGCTCCTGGGCGTGCTGGGCGACGACGCCGCCGAAGGCCTTCACGTACTCCAGGGCGCGGCGCATGATCACCGCGTCGTCCACGCACTTGCCGTCGTCGGAGAAGACGGTGACGCGGGCGGCGGAGTCGTGCATGGCGCCCAGCTCGGAGAGCTGCTTGCCCTCCAGGCCGACGGTGACGGCGCCGATGGGCTGCACGTCGCAGTAGCCGGACTCCTTGCCCAGGCGCCAGACCTGCTCGACGACGCCGGCGGTGTCGGCGACGGGGAAGGTGTTCGCCATGGCGAAGACGGCCGTGTAGCCGCCCGAGGCGGCGGCGCGGGTGCCGGTCAGGACGGTCTCGGAGTCCTCGCGGCCGGGCTCGCGCAGGTGGGTGTGGAGGTCGACGAGGCCGGGGAGGAGGACCTGGCCCTCGGCCTCGATGACGGTCGCGCCCTCGGCGGACAGGTCCGCTCCGACCTCGGCGATGGTCTCGCCGTCGATCAGGACGTCCTGCGCCTCGCCACCGAGTACCTTCGCGCCACGGATCAGGATCTTGCTCATGATTACTTGCTCTCCTCGATGCGGGGCGTGCTGGTGGTGGTGACGGCGGGCTCGGAGCCACCGAGCAGCAGGTACAGGACGGCCATCCGGGTGGACACGCCGTTGGCCACCTGCTCGACGGCCGTGCAGCGGTCGGAGTCGGCGACCTCGGCGGTGATCTCCATGCCGCGGTTCATCGGGCCGGGGTGCATCACGATGGCGTGCTCGGGCATCTTGGCCATGCGGTCGCCGTCGAGCCCGTACCGGCGGGAGTACTCGCGCTCGGTCGGGAAGAAGGCGGCGTTCATGCGTTCGCGCTGCACACGCAGCATCATGACCGCGTCGGACTTCGGCAGCACGTCGTCGAGGCTGTACGAGACCTCGCAGGGCCAGCTCTCGACGCCGATCGGGACCAGGGTGGGCGGGGCCACGACGGTGACCTCGGCGCCGAGGGTGTGCAGCAGCTGCACGTTGGAGCGGGCGACGCGGCTGTGCAGGACGTCGCCGACGATCGTGATGCGGCGGCCGTTCAGGTCCTTGCCGAGGCCGGCGTCGCGGCCGACCAGGCGGCGGCGCATGGTGAAGGCGTCCAGGAGGGCCTGGGTGGGGTGCTCGTGGGTGCCGTCGCCGGCGTTGACGACGGCGGAGTCGATCCAGCCGGAGGTCGCGAGCCGGTAGGGGGCGCCGGAGGCGTGGTGGCGGATGACGACGGCGTCGGCGCCCATCGCCTCCAGGGTCAGCGCGGTGTCCTTGAGGGATTCGCCCTTGGAGACCGAGGAGCCCTTGGCGGAGAAGTTGATGACGTCGGCGGACAGGCGCTTGGCGGCCGCTTCGAAGGAGATCCTGGTGCGGGTGGAGTCCTCGAAGAAGAGGTTGACGACGGTGAGGCCGCGCAGGGTGGGCAGCTTCTTGATCGGCCGGTCCGCGACGCGTGCCATCTCCTCGGCGGTGTCGAGGATGAGGACGGCGTCGTCGCGCGTGAGATCGGCGGCCGAGATGAGGTGGCGCTTCATCAGGGTGCTCCGTTGGTCGATGAGGTCAGAGCCGGGGGGAGGTGCAGAGCAGCGGGGCGGCAGGGCCGCGGGCGGCAGGGGGCGCGGCCCCGGCGGGCAGGCTCGCGCGCGGGCCCCCGCGGTCGGGGCCCTCACTCGTACGGGCTACTGCCCGGCCGCCGTGTCGGTCCGCTGGCCGAGCAGCACGGCGTCTCGGCCGTCCTCCTCCTGGAGCTGGACCTTGACGGTCTCCCGCAGCGACGTGGGGAGGTTCTTGCCGACGTAGTCGGCGCGGATCGGGAGCTCGCGGTGGCCCCGGTCGACCAGGACGGCGAGCTGCACGGCGCGGGGGCGGCCGAGGTCGCCGAGCGCGTCGAGGGCGGCTCTGATGGTGCGGCCGGAGAAGAGCACGTCGTCGACGAGGACGACGAGGCGTCCGTCGATGTCGTCGCCGGGGATCTCGGTGCGGCCGATCGCGCGGGCGGGCTTAATCCGCAGGTCGTCGCGGTACATGGTGATGTCGAGGGATCCGACCGGGATCTTCGTGCCGGTGATCTCTTCGAGCTTGGCGGCCAGCCGGCGGGCGAGGTACACGCCGCGGGTGGGAATGCCGAGGAGCACCACGTCGTCGGCGCCCTTGGCGCGTTCGACGATCTCGTGGGCGATGCGGGTCAGCACCCGCGCGATGTCCTGTGCTTCGAGCACGGGGCGCATCGCCTCGGTGCCCTGGGCACCGACGTTCTGAGCAGCCTGAGCGTCCATGAAAAGGACCTCCTTCTCCGCCTCACGGGACGGACCTTAAAGGACGTCTGATGTACGCCGTCCACGTTACCAGGGCCCGGGCGGGGAACCGGCACCGGGCCCGGGCGGGCCCCTCGTCCGTGGGCGTGCGACATCATTCGGCTTGACGCATCCAAGTAACGCTGCGTAACCTCACAGTGAGTTACCAGGCCGCGCGGCGGAGCCGCACGTGGTCCATGTCGTCAGTGCCCATGTCGTCACAGCGTCACAGCGTCCGGGAGCGTTATGTCCAGCGAATACGCCAAACAGCTCGGGGCCAAGCTCCGCGCCATCCGCACCCAGCAGGGCCTCTCCCTCCATGGTGTCGAGGAGAAGTCCCAGGGCCGGTGGAAGGCCGTGGTGGTCGGGTCGTACGAGCGCGGGGACCGCGCCGTGACCGTCCAGCGCCTCGCCGAGCTGGCGGACTTCTACGGGGTTCCGGTGCAGGAGCTGCTGCCGGGCACCACCCCGGGCGGGGCCGCCGAGCCGCCGCCGAAGCTGCGCCTCGACCTGGAGCGCCTGGCGGGCGTGCCCGCCGAGAAGGCCGGCCCGCTGCAGCGGTACGCCGCCACGATCCAGAGCCAGCGCGGGGACTACAACGGCAAGGTGCTGTCGATCCGCCAGGACGACCTGCGCACCCTGGCCGTGATCTACGACCAGTCCCCCTCGGTCCTGACCGAGCAGCTCATCAGCTGGGGCGTGCTCGACGCGGATGCGCGTCGCGCCGTGGCGCACGAGGACATCTAGTCCCCGCGCCCAGGACCAGCAGAAACGTTACCGGCGTGGGCCGGGAGCCAGGAGTGGCTCCCGGCCCACGCCGGTTTTCGCGTAGCGCCGTCCTCCGACGGACGCGGACGGACACCGACGGACACCGACGCACGGAGGGCCCGCAGCGCGTGTGCGCTGCGGGCCCTCCGTGCTCGCCGGACCGGCCTGGGCTACTCGCCCCGGCGCAGGCTCGGCTTCAGGTCCTTGAAGCGGGCCAGCAGCCCGTTCACGAACGAGGGGGACTCGTCCGTCGAGAACTCCTTGGCCAGCTGGACGGCCTCGTCGATGGCCACGGCGTCCGGGGTGTCGTCCACCCAGATCAGCTCGTAGGCACCGAGCCGCAGGATGTTCCGGTCCACGACCGGCATGCGGTCGAGCTCCCAGTCCACGGCGTAGGTGACGATCAGGTCGTCGATGCGGTTCACCTTGTCGGCGTACCCCTCGACGAGATCCATCGTGAAGGCGCTGACGGGCGGCTGCCGGTCGTCCGACCGCGCGTGGCGGATCCAGTCCGCGAGGACCTCGCGCACGGGCACACCGCGCTGGTCGGCCTCGAACAGGATCTGGAAGGCGCGCTTGCGCGCGTTGCTGCGGGCAGCCACGGTTAGCTGTTCACCCGGCCGAGGTAGTCGGAGGTACGGGTGTCGACCTTGATCTTCTCGCCCGTGGTCACGAACAGCGGGACCTGGATCTCGTGGCCGGTCTCCAGGCGCGCGGGCTTGGTGCCACCGGTGGAGCGGTCGCCCTGGACGCCCGGGTCGGTGTGCTCGATGACGAGCTCGACGGCGGCCGGGAGCTCGACGTAGAGCACCTCGCCCTCGTGCTGCGCGACGGAAGCGGTGAAGCCCTCGATGAGGAAGTTGGCGGCGTCGCCGACGGCCTTCTTGTCGACCATCAGCTGGTCGTAGGTCTGCATGTCCATGAAGACGAAGTACTCGCCGTCCATGTACGAGAACTGCATGTCGCGGCGGTCGATGGTGGCCGTCTCGACCTTCGTGCCGGCGTTGAACGTCTTGTCGACGACCTTGCCGGAGAGCACGTGCTTGAGCTTGGTGCGCACGAAGGCCGGGCCCTTGCCGGGCTTGACGTGCTGGAACTCGACGACGGACCAGAGCTGGCCACCGTCGAGCTTGAGCACCATGCCGTTCTTGAGGTCGTTCGTGGAAGCCACGGTTGCGGAATCTCCTGCACTGGAAGACCACGGGTGCGCGCACAGTCCGCCACGGCGGACTAGAGCGCGAGCAGCTCCTTGGTCGTAATGGTGAGTAGCTCGGGACCGCCGTCCGCCTCGGGGCGCACGACGAGCGTGTCATCGATCCGGACACCTCCACGGCCCGGGAGGTGAACTCCCGGTTCGACGGTGACCGGCACGCAAGCGTCCAGTTTACCCATTGCCGTAGGTGCAAGCTGCGGGTCCTCGTCGATTTCGAGGCCGACCCCGTGTCCGGTCGACGGAGCGAGGGTCACACCGTGCCCCGCGGAGTCCAGTACGGACCGCGCCGCGTGGTCGACTTCGCGGTACGCGGCGCCCGGCAGGAGCGCTTCCCGGCCCGCCCGCTGGGCCGCGAAAACCAGATCGTAGAGCTCGATCTGCCAGTCGGCCGGGCTGGTGCCGATCACGAAGGTCCGGCCGATCTCACAGCGGTAGCCGCGGTAGTTGGCTCCCAGGCACACGGAGAGGAAGTCCCCCTCCTCGACCCGGCGGTCGGAGGGCCGGTGCCGGGAGAGGCCCGAGTTCGGCCCGGTGCCGACGCAGGTCGGGAAGGCCGGCCCGTCGGCCCCGTGGTCGACGAGGCGGCGCTCCAGCTCCAGGGCGAGGTGGCGCTCGGTCCGGCCGACCAGGATCGACTCCAGCAGCTCGCCGAGAGCCTGGTCGGCGATCTCGGCAGCGATCCGCAGGCAGGCGATCTCCTCCTCGTCCTTGACGAGGCGCTGCTGTTCCACGGCGGTGCCCAGGTCCACGAGCCGCAGCCCGGGGGCGACGGAGCGCAGGGCGCGGTGGCGGGCGACGGTGAGGTGGTGCTCCTCCACGGCCAGCGATTCGGCCCGCAGCGACCCGGCCATGTCCCCGGCCGCGACGGCGGCGTCGCTGCCGGGGCCGGCGAGTACGGAGAGCCTCAGCCGCTCGTCGAGGCGGCCCTCGTCGGCCTCGCCGGTGGGCGGGCCGACGGTGAACAGCATGTCCTCGCCGTCCGGCCCGACCAGCAGGACGGCGGACGGCGGGGAGGCCCCGGCGAGGTAGCGGACGTTCGCCGGACGCGTGATCAGTGCGGCGGCGTTCCCCGCGGCGGCACAGCGGTCGCGAAGCAGGCCCCGGCGGGCCGCGTACACGTCTGACATGTCTTCGAGCGTACGAGCGCCCCGCCCATCCGGCCTGGTGAGCACACCCGTACGGGGCCGGGCCCGGCGGGCGGCCCCGGCTGCCGTGCCCGGGCCGCACCGCCCCGGGCCGCACCGCCCCGGGCCGCGCCGCCCCGTCAGCCGCCCACGTACGCCGCGAGGTGCTCGCCGGTGAGGGTGGTCCGCGCGGCGACGAGCTCGGCGGGGGTGCCCTCGAAGACGATCCGGCCGCCGTCGTGGCCGGCGCCGGGGCCCAGGTCGATGATCCAGTCGGCGTGCGCCATGACCGCCTGGTGGTGCTCGACGACGATCACCGACTTCCCGGAGTCGACGAGCCGGTCGAGCAGGCCGAGCAGGTGCTCGACGTCGGCGAGGTGCAGGCCCGCCGTCGGCTCGTCGAGGACGTACACCCCGCCCTTCTCGGCCATGTGCGTCGCCAGCTTGAGCCGCTGGCGCTCGCCGCCGGAGAGGGTCGTGAGCGGCTGGCCGATGGTGAGGTAGCCGAGGCCCACGTCGGCGAGGCGGGCGACGATGCGGTGCGCTGCCGGGAGGTGCCCCTCCCCCGCTCCGAAGAACGCCTCGGCCTCGGTCACCGACATCGCGAGGACCTCGCTGATGTCCTTGCCGCCGAAGTGGTAGTCGAGGACCGAGGCGTCGAAGCGCCGGCCCTCGCACTCCTCGCAGGTGGTGGCGACCCCGGCCATCATCGCCAGGTCGGTGTAGATGACCCCGGCGCCGTTGCAGGTCGGGCAGGCGCCCTCGGAGTTGGCGCTGAACAGGGCCGGCTTCACCTCGTTGGCCTTGGCGAACGCCTTGCGGATCGGGTCCAGCAGTCCGGTGTACGTGGCCGGGTTGCTGCGCCGCGATCCCTTGATGGCGCCCTGGTCGACCGAGACCACCCCTTCGCTGGACGGGATCGAGCCGTGCACGAGCGAGCTCTTGCCGGAGCCGGCGACTCCGGTGACGACGGTGAGCACCCCGAGCGGGAAGTCCACGTCGACGTCGCGGAGGTTGTGGGCCTTGGCCCCGCGGATCTCCAGCGTGCCGGTGGGCTTGCGCACGCTCTCCTTGACCGAGGCCCGGTCGTCGAAGTGCCGGCCCGTGATGGTGCCGCCGGTGCGCAGCCCCTCGACGGTGCCCTCGAAGCAGACGGTGCCGCCGCCCGAGCCGGCGCCGGGGCCGAGGTCGACGACGTGGTCGGCGATCGCGATCGTCTCCGGCTTGTGCTCCACGACGAGCACCGTGTTGCCCTTGTCCCGCAGCCGCAGGAGCAGGTTGTTCATCCGCTGGATGTCGTGCGGGTGCAGGCCGGTGGTGGGCTCGTCGAAGACGTACGTGACGTCGGTGAGCGAGGAGCCGAGGTGGCGGATCATCTTGACGCGCTGGGCCTCGCCGCCCGAGAGCGTGCCCGACGCCCGGTCGAGCGAGAGGTAGCCGAGGCCGATCTCCACGAACGAGTCGAGGGTTCCCAGGAGCGTCGCGAGCAGCGGCGCCACCGAGGGCTCGTCGAGTGCGCGGACCCATTCGGCCAGGTCGCGGATCTCCATCGCGCACAGGTCGGCGATGTTCTTCCGCTTGATCTTCGAGGAGCGGGCCCCCTCGTTCAGGCGGGTGCCCGCGCAGTCGGGGCAGGTGGTGAAGGTGACCGCCCGTTCCACGAAGGCCCGGATGTGCGGCTGCATGGACTCGGTGTCCTTGGACAGCATCGACTTCTGGACGCGCGGGATCAGGCCCTCGTACGTCATGTTGATGCCCGCGATCTTCATGCGGGTGGGTTCGCGGTGCAGGAGGTCCTGCAGTTCCTTCTTCGTGTACTTGGCGATCGGCTTGTCCGGGTCGAAGAAGCCGGACTCGATGTAGAGGCGCGAGTTCCAGCCGCCCCCGGTGTACCCGGGGATCGTGAACGCGCCCTCGTTCAGCGACTTGGTGTCGTCGTAGAGCTGCGTGAGGTCGATGTCGGTGACCGCGCCGCGGCCCTCGCAGCGCGGGCACATGCCGCCGGTGATGCTGAAGCTGCGCTTCTCCTTGACCTCCTGCCCGCCGCGCCGGACGGTGACCGCGCCCGCCCCGCTGATCGAGGCGACGTTGAAGGAGAAGGCCTTGGCTGAGCCGATGTGCGGCCTGCCCAGTCTGCTGAAGAGGATGCGCAGCATGGCGTTGACGTCGGTGGCGGTGCCGACCGTGGAGCGCGGGTCACCGCCCATCCGCTGCTGGTCGACGGTGATGGCCGTGGTCAGACCGTCGAGTACGTCGACCTCGGGGCGGGCCAGCGTCGGCATGAAGCCCTGCACGAAGGCGCTGTACGTCTCGTTGATCAGTCGCTGCGATTCGGCGGCGATCGTGTCGAACACCAGCGAGCTCTTGCCCGAGCCGGAGACACCGGTGAACACCGTCAGGCGCCGCTTGGGGATCTCGATGCTGACGTCCTTGAGGTTGTTCACCCGCGCGCCGTGCACGCGGATCAGGTCGTGGCTGTCGGCATCGTGCAGCGCGGGCCTGTCCATGCTCATGGTGTCTCCGTCGGTCGGTCGGGCAGCCTGGCTCGATCTCACCAGATGTGCGGAAAGCGCCTCAGCGGTCCTGGATCAGCCCGAGGACGTTGCCGTCGGGGTCGGTGAAGGTGGCCACCAGGCGGCCGCCGCCGACGTCGCGCGTGCCGTCCTTGACCTTGGCCCCGGCGGCGGTCACCTCGGCGAGCTTCGCCTCGATGTCCCGTACGTGCCAGTGGACCACCGGCGCGGTCATGCCCTGCTCGGCGCCGCCGGGCACGAGCCCGATCTGCTGGCCGCCGGCCTCGTAGCCGACGTAGTACGGCTCGTCGGTGCTCGGCGCGACGCCGAGCAGCGCGGTGTACACGTCCTTGGCGGCGGCCAGGTCCGAGACGGGGTGCAGGACGGTCTGGATTCCCTGGGTGGGAGAGGTGCTCATGATCACTCCTGAAGCAGTGGGTTCGGCGTGGAATTCACGCTAGCCGCGGGGTGCGGCCCCACGCTTCTCCAAACCTGACCGCTTAGAAGGCGGGGGTGGTCAGGCTGCGCGCCAGTGCCTCGTCCAGGGCCCGGGAGGTGGCCTCCACGTCCAGGTCCGAGTTGTCGATGATCGGCAGCCCCGAGCCGTACCAGCCCGCCATGCGGCCGTGGATGCGCGCGACCTCCTCGTCCGAGAGGCGCCGGTTGCCCGAGCGGGCGGCGTTGCGCTCCAGGACGATCTCCAGACCGGGCAGGAGGACGACGGGCAGCAGGGCGGGGCCCACGTGCCGCTTCCAGCCGCCCAGGCCCACCACGGGGCGGTCCGGGAAGACGGCGTCGTCGAGGATGCAGGAGATCCCGTTGGCCAGGAAGTTGCGGGCGGCGAAGCCGCAGGTGCGCCGGGCCAGCCGGTACTGGGCCTCGGAGTGGTCGTTCCAGCCCGCCTGCGGGTCCGCGAAGCCCGAGCACACCCACTCCCGGACGTCGTCCAGGCTGACGTGCGCGGTGGGCACGGAGCGGGTGCTCGCCCAGTGCCGGGCCACGGTGGTCTTCCCGGCGCCCGCCGGGCCGATCAGCAGTACGGCCAGCGTCGCCCCGCCGGTCCCGCTCGCCGCGGGCGGGAGCGGAATGTGCCCCGTGGCCTCGGGGCCGGGCGGCGGCGACGCGTGCCGGGGTGCGTGCGCGTGCGGCGGTGCGGCCGGCGGCGCCGGGACCGGCCATCCCTGTGCAGGGGGTACGGGCGGCTGCGGGGGCACGGCCGCATGATGTCCCGGCTGCCCCCAGCCCGCGCCGCCCCCCACTCCTTGCTGCATCCGCTGCCACTCCGTCTCGTTCCACCGACTGATGCGAGAACGTTATATGACTGCGGGGCGGAAGCCGCCCACCAGCACCGTCAGAGTGCGACCTCGTCCGCCAGCGCGCGCAGCGCCAGCCGGTACGAGCCGATGCCGAAGCCCGCCACCGTGCCCGTGGCCACCGAGGCGATGACCGAGGTGTGCCGGAACTCCTCGCGCGCGTACGGGTTCGAGATGTGCACCTCGATCAGCGGCGCGGTGCGCTGGGCCGCCGCGTCCCGCATGGCGTACGAGTAGTGCGTGAAGGCGCCCGGGTTGATCACGACCGGGATCTTGCCGTCCGCCGCCTCGTGCAGCCAGCGCACGATCGCGCCCTCGTCGTTGGTCTCGCGGACCTCGACGTCGAAGCCGAGCTCCTCGCCGAGCGCGCGGCAGCTCTCGACGAGCCCGGCGTACGAGGTGGCCCCGTACACGTCGGGCTCGCGCGAGCCGAGCCGGCCCAGGTTCGGCCCGTTCAGGACCAGCACCTTGCGGTTCACGCGGACACCTCGCCGTACGCCGCGATCAGGTGCGCCGGGTCGGGGCCCTCCAGGACGGTGGGCTTGGCCAGGCCGTCGAGGACGATGAAGCGCAGCAGGTTGCCGCGGGACTTCTTGTCGACCTGCATGGTCTGGAGCAGCTTGGGCCACTGGTCGCCGCGGTAGGTCAGCGGCAGCCCGACTGCGGCCAGGATCTCCCGGTGCCGGTCGGCCGTGGCGTCGTCGAGCCGGCCCGCGAGCCGGCCGAGCTCGGCCGCGAAGACCATGCCCACCGAGACTGCCGCACCGTGGCGCCACTTGTAGCGCTCGTTCTTCTCGATGGCGTGCGCGAGCGTGTGCCCGTAGTTGAGGATCTCCCGCAGTCCCGATTCCTTCAGGTCGCTGGAGACGACGTCCGCCTTGACCTGGATCGAGCGCACGATGAGTTCCGCCGTGTGCGGGCCCTCGGGCGTACGGGCCGCCGCCGGGTCCGCCTCGATGAGGTCGAGGATCGCCGGGTCGGAGATGAATCCGGCCTTGATGATCTCGGCGAGGCCGCTGACGTAGTCGTTGACCGGCAGCGAGTCCAGCGCCGCCAGGTCGCACAGCACGCCGGCCGGCGGGTGGAAGGCGCCGACCAGGTTCTTGCCCTCGGCGGTGTTGATGCCGGTCTTGCCGCCGACGGCCGCGTCCACCATCGCCAGGACGGTGGTCGGGACGGCGATCCAGCGCACCCCGCGCAGCCAGGAGGCCGCGACGAAGCCCGCGAGGTCGGTCGTGGCCCCGCCGCCGACGCCGACGATCACGTCGGTGCGGGTGAACCCGGACTGGCCGAGCGCCTTCCAGCAGTACGCCGCGACCTCGACGGTCTTGGCCTCCTCGGCGTTCGGCACCTGGATGGCGACCGCCTCGTAGCCCTGCTCGGCCAGGTCGTCGCGCAGCGCCTCGCCGGTCGAGGCCAGCGCCTCGGGGTGGATCACGGCGACCCGCTGGGCCTTCGCACCGATCAGGCCGCCCAGCTCGCCGAGGAGCTGCCGGCCCACCAGCACGTCGTACGCGTCGTGTCCGGCGCTGGCGCCGACCTGGATGCGCGTCACCTGGTCTGTCATACGTCCTTCAACTCCAGAGCGTCGAGGACCGCCTGGGCGACCTCTTCGGGGGTGCGGTCGTCGGTGGCCACCACGACGCGCGCGACTTCGGTGTACAGGGGGCGGCGGGCCTCCATCAGCTCGCGCCACTGGCGGCGCGGGTTGACGGCGAGCAGCGGGCGTGCCTGGCCCAGCCCGACGCGCCGGACGGCTTCCTCGACGTCCATCGACAGATAGGCGACGGGCAGACCGGCCAGCAGCTCCCGGGTGCCCGCGTCGAGGACGGCGCCGCCGCCCAGGGCGAGGACTCCGGTGTGCTCGGCGACGGCGGCGGCGACCGCCTGCCGCTCCAGCTCGCGGAAGTACGGCTCGCCCTCGTCGACGAAGAGGTCCGAGATCTCGCGGCCCTGGGCCGCGACGATGTCGGCGTCGGTGTCCCGGTAGGGGACGCCCAGCCGCTCGGCCAGCAGCGCCCCCACCGTGGACTTGCCGGACCCCATGGGCCCGACGAGGACGACCAGTGGTCCGCCCGTCACCGGATCTGCAGGTTGTCGAGGTACGACTGCACGTTGCGCCGGGTCTCGGGCACCGAGTCGCCGCCGAACTTCTCCACGACCGCGTCCGCGAGGACGAGGGCGACCATCGCCTCGGCGACGATGCCCGCCGCGGGGACGGCGCAGACGTCGGAGCGCTGGTGGTGGGCGGAGGCGGCCTCACCGGTGGCCACGTCGATCGTGGCGAGCGCCTTCGGGACCGTCGCGATGGGCTTCATGGCGGCGCGTACGCGCAGCAGCTCACCGGTGGTCAGACCGCCCTCGGTGCCGCCGGAGCGGCCGGAGGTGCGCTTGATGCCCTCGGGGGTGGAGACGATCTCGTCGTGCGCCTGCGAGCCGGGGACGCGGGCCAGGTCGAAGCCGTCGCCGACCTCGACGCCCTTGATCGCCTGGATGCCCATCAGCGCGGCCGCGAGGCGCGCGTCCAGGCGGCGGTCCCAGTGCACGTGCGAGCCGAGGCCGACCGGGACCCCGTACGCGAGGACCTCGACGACGCCGCCGAGGGTGTCGCCGTCCTTGTGGGCCTGGTCGATCTCCGCGACCATCGCCTTCGAGGCGTCCGCGTCGAGGCAGCGCACCGGGTCGGCGTCCAGCTTCTCCACGTCGGCGGGGGTCGGGTAGACGCCGTAGGGGGCCTTGGCCGAGGCCAGCTCCACCACGTGCGAGACGATCTCGATGCCCGCGACCTCCTTGATGAAGGAGCGGGCGACGGCGCCGAGGGCGACGCGGGCGGCGGTCTCACGGGCGCTCGCGCGCTCCAGGATCGGCCGGGCCTCGTCGAAGCCGTACTTCTGCATGCCCGCCAGGTCGGCGTGGCCCGGGCGCGGACGGGTCAGCGGCGCGTTGCGGCCGGTGTCCTTGAGCAGCGACGGGTCGACCGGGTCGGCCGACATGACGGTCTCCCACTTCGGCCACTCGGTGTTGCCGATCATGACGGCGATCGGGGAGCCCTGGGACAGCCCGTGGCGCACGCCGCCGAGGAAGGTGACCTCGTCCTGCTCGAACTTCATCCGGGCACCGCGGCCATAGCCGAGCCGGCGCCGGGCCAGGTGGTCGGCCACCAGCTCGGTGGTGACCGGAACGCCGGCGGGAAGGCCCTCCAGCGTCGCGACCAGTGCCGGTCCGTGCGACTCTCCTGCGGTCAGCCAACGCAACCTGCTCAACGATGCTCCTCATGCTCGCGCCTGGGTACTGCGGCGACGCGGCCGGGTGCTCGGCCCGGACCCGCCACACCCGATCCTCCCACGTCCGGGCCGGTGCGCCGCCCTCCGGTCCAGCTGGCGGACGGCGGTGCACCCGGGCACACCCTGGCGAGTGCGGCCGTACGCGGGCAAGATCGACCCGCGCAGTGCATCAGGTGCGGTCACGGCGGGGGCGGGGGCAGCGGATCAGTGGCGGGAGCGCAGCGCGGCCTCTCCCGCGGCCCGCATGGCGGCCAGCGGCGCGGTGTGGCGGCCGGTCATCTGCTCGACCTGGAGCACCGCCTGGTGGACGAGGAGGTCCAGACCGCCCAGGAGCCTTCCGCCGCGCTGCGACCAGGCCGCCGCGAGCTCGGTCGGCCACGGGTCGTAGAGGACGTCGAAGAGGGTGCCCGCACCGGCCGGTACCCGGTCGGCCAGCCAGTCCGTGGCGCGCGCCGGGGTCGTCGCGATGACCAGCGGCGCGCCGAGCCCCTCGGAGGCGTCCTCCCAGTCGGCCGTACGGACGGCCACGTCGAGGCGCTCGCCCCACTCCTGCATCTCGTCGGCGCGGGCCTTGGAGCGGACGTACACCGTGACCTCGCCGGAGCAGATCCGGGCGAGTGCGGCCAGGGCCGAGGAGGCCGTGGCCCCGGCGCCGAGGATGGTGGCGCGTTCCACCCGGTCGACCCCGCGCTCGTGGAGCGCGGAGACGATCCCGGGGATGTCGGTGTTGTCGCCCAGGCGGCGGCCGTCCTCGGTCAGGACGACGGTGTTGACCGCCTCGACGGAGGCGGCGGTGTCGCTGATGCCGTCGAGCAGCGGGATGACCGCGCGCTTGAGCGGCATCGTCAGCGACAGCCCGGCCCACTCGGGGCCGAGCCCGGCGACGAACTGCGGGAGCGCGTCCTCGTCTATCTCGAAGCGGTCGTACGACCAGTCGTCGAGGCCGAGCTCCTGGTACGCGGCGCGGTGGAGCACCGGTGAAAGGGAGTGCTCGATCGGTGAACCGAGCACGGCTGCGCGTATCACTGCCCTTCCTTCTTCCTCTCCTCTTCGTACTTCTGGCGGTTCCTGTTGTGCTCTTCGTTGGTCACGGCGAACAGTGTCTCGTTCTCGTTCACCGACACGAAGTAGTACCAGGGACCGGTGGCCGGGTTGATCGCCGACTTGAGCGCGTCCGGGCCCGGGCTGCCGATCGGTCCGGGCGGCAGGCCCTTGATCTTGTAGGTGTTGTACGGGTCGTCGAGCTTGCGCAGGTCGTTGACGGAACCCACGTCCAGGGTGCTCTGGCCCCGCATGTAGTTGACCGTCGAGTCGAAGTCGAGCAGACCGTAGGTCTCCGTGTTGCCCGGCTTGAGCCGGTTGTAGACGACCCGGGAGATCTTGTCGAAGTCGTGCTGGTACTTGCCCTCGGCCTGGACGAGGCTCGCGACGGTGATGAGCTGCAGCGGGCTGGACAGACCCAGCTTGGAGGCCTGGCCCTTCACGTCCGCGCTCTCGTAGGCCTCGTTGGACTTGGCCACCATCTGCTTGAGCATCGACTGCGGGGTCGCGTCCTTGCTCAGGTCGTAGCGGGCCGGGTAGAGGAAGCCCTCCAGCGGGTCCTTGAGGTCCTTGTTGGCGGCCCAGTCGGGCAGACCGAGGTTCTTCGCCTCCTTGGTGGCGACGTCCTTGGTCGTGCCCTCCTTGAGCTTGAGCCGCTCGTCGATGGCCTTGTAGACCTGGCTGGTCTTCCAGCCGGGGATGACGTCCAGCGCGTTGACGCCGGCGCCGCCCACCATGAGGTCGACGGCCGCCTTGCCCGACATGTGCTGCTTCATCGTGTAGGAGCCGGCCTGGATGGCCCCGCCCTTGGGGTTGGCCTTGGCGGCGGCGACGAACGCGTCGGCGCTCTTGACGACGCCGTGCGCCTTCAGGATGCGGCCCATCTCCCCCATGCCGGTGCCCTTGGGGATGTCGATGGTGACGGAGCCCTCGCCCTCGCCGGCGTAGTCCTCGCCGGTGCTGAACTTGGACTTGAGGTAGTCCAGGCCGTAGTAGCCGCCACCGCCGAGCACGCCGATGATCACGACGGCGGCGATCAGGCAGGCCGCGCCGTTGCGTCCCTTGGGCTTCTTGTCCTTGGAGCGGCCGCGCCGTCCGCCGCCGCCCGGGGTCTCGGGGCCGTCGTCCTCGCCGGGCAGGGCCGCGGCGTCCTCGTCGGCCGGCTCGGCGGAGAGCTCGGGCTCCGGCTCGGGCTCCGTGACCAGGTGACGCCGGCCCGGGGGCTGCGGCGGCGGGTAGGCCTCGGGCGTGCCGTAGAGGTCGGGGGCCTCGCCGGGATAGCCGCCGACCGGCTGCTGGGCGTACGGGTCCGCCCCGAGGTACGGGTCCGCCTGCGGGACGGCGGCGTACTGGGCCTGCGCCTGGACCTGCGCCTGCGCCTGGACCTGGCCGGTGTCCCAGCCCTGGCCCTGGCCCTGGCCGTCGTACACCGGCTGCTGGGGCTGCTGCTGGTAGAGCTGCTGGTGGGCCTGGTGGGGCTGCTGCGGGGCATAGCCCTGCTGCTGGTCCGGGTACTGGCCCTGCTGCCCGTACTGCTGCTGCTGGTACTGCGGGTCCTGCTGGTACTGCGGGTCCTGGTACTGCGGCTGCTGCTGGTACTGGGGATCCTGCTGGTACTGCGGCTCCTGCGGGTACTGCTGCTGCTGGGGGCCGCCGGCGTAGGGCATCTGAGCCTGCTGGGCCTCGTGCCCGGTCCACCCGTTGTCCCCGTACAGGGGGTCCTCCGGGTGCCACGGTTCGGGGCCACGGCCCCGGCCATACTCAGTCATCGGTCCCCTAGAGCCGCGAGACGGAGGCAACGGCCCTGTCCGCCGCGGCACCCGGTTCCGCCTCTGAAGTGGTGGGCGACGACTTGTTCGAATGCCGTCGCATCGCGCGGAACGTTACCGTATCGCGATCAGACAACCACTTCGACGCACTCTCCGGGCGGATTACCTGATACCCGTTCGGTCTCAAGAGCGTTCTGAAGGATCACCACCGCGGCCGCCTGGTCGATCACCGAACGGCCCTTCTTGGCGTTCCGCCCCGAGGCCCGCAGCCCCTGGGCGGCGGTGACCGTGGTCATCCGCTCGTCCACCAGACGGACCGTCACCGGCTTGATGCCCTTGGCGAGTTCCTTGGCGAAGGCCCGCACCTTGGCCGCGGCCGGCCCCTCCCGCCCGCTGAGCGAGCGGGGGAGGCCGACCACGACTTCGAGGGGTTCGTACTCCTCGACGAGCTGCCGCAGCCGCCGGTGGGCGAAGGGGACGTCCCGGCCCGGAACGGTTTCCACCGGTGTGGCGAGGACCCCGTCGGGGTCGCACGAGGCGACCCCGATCCGGGCGTCCCCGACGTCGATGGCGAGACGGCGGCCACGGCGCAGCGTCATGGTCAGGCCGTCTCGACGACGAGGCGCTCGACCGCGGCGATGGCGTCCGGGATCGCGGCCGGGTTCTGGCCGCCTCCCTGGGCCACGTCCGGCTTGCCGCCACCGCCGCCGCCGAGGGTCTTGGCGGCGGTACGGACCAGGTCGCCGGCCTTGAGACCGCGCTCGCGGGCGGCCTCGTTGGTGGCGATGACGGTCAGCGGGCGGTCGTTCGCCGTGGTGAACAGGGCCACGACGGCCGGGCGGTCTCCCTGGATGCGTCCGCGGACGTCGAGGACCAGCTTGCGCAGGTCGTCGGCGCCGGTGCCGTCCGGGACGGTACCGACGACGAGGGCGACGCCCTTGATGTCCTGGGCGTTCTCGGCGAGACCGGCGGCGGCCTGGAGGACCTTCTCCGCGCGGAACTTCTCGATCTCCTTCTCGGCGTCCTTCAGCTTGCCGAGCATGGAGGCGATCTTCTCCGGCAGCTCCTCCGGACGGCCCTTGACCAGCTCCTGGAGCTGGGCGACGACCGTGTGCTCCTTGGCGAGGAAGTTGTACGCGTCCACGCCCACGAGGGCCTCGACGCGGCGTACGCCGGAGCCGATGGAGGACTCGCCCAGCAGCTTCACCAGGCCCAGCTGGGCGGTGTTGGCGACGTGCGTACCGCCGCACAGCTCCTTGGAGAAGTCGCCGATGGTCACGACGCGCACGCGCTCGCCGTACTTCTCGCCGAACTCGGCGATGGCGCCCTGCTTCTTCGCCTCGTCGATGCTCATGATCTCGGCGGTGACGTCGAGCTCGCGCGAGAGCACGTCGTTGATCTTCTGCTCGACGTCGGTGAGGACCGTGCCGGGGACGGCGTTCGGCGAGCCGAAGTCGAAGCGGAAGCGGCCGGGCGAGTTCTCGGAACCGGCCTGGGCGGCCGTCGGGCCGAGGGCGTCGCGCAGCGCCTGGTGGGTCAGGTGCGTGGCCGAGTGGGCGCGGGCGATGGCCCGGCGGCGGTTCACGTCGATGGCGGCGTAGGCGGAAGCGCCCACGGTCACCTCGCCGACCTGGACCGAACCCTTGTGCACGGAGACGCCCGGGACCGGCTGCTGCACGTCGCGGACGACGATGACGGCGCCCGAGTCGAGCTTGATCCGGCCCTGGTCGGCGAGCTGGCCGCCGCCCTCGGCGTAGAACGGGGTGCGGTCGAGGACTACCTCGACGTCGTCGCCCTCGGAGGCGGCGGGCGCGGGGACGCCGTTGACCAGGAGGCCGACGATGGTGGACTCGCCCTGGTTGGTGGCGTAGCCGGTGAACTCGGTGGCGCCGGCGCTGTCGGCGATCTCGCGGTACGAGGAGACGTCGGCGTGGCCGGTCTTCTTGGCCTTGGCGTCGGCCTTGGCCCGGTCGCGCTGCTCCTGCATCAGGCGGCGGAAGCCGGGCTCGTCCACGGAGAGGCCCTGTTCGGCGGCCATCTCCAGGGTGAGGTCGATCGGGAAGCCCCAGGTGTCGTGGAGCAGGAACGCCTTGTCGCCGGAGAGGACCGTGCCGCCGGCGGCCTTGGTCTCGGTCACGGCGGTGTCGAGGATGTTCGTGCCGCCCTTGACGGCCTTGAGGAAGGCGGCCTCCTCGGCGAGCGCGACGGTCTCGATGCGCTTGCGGTCGGTGACCAGCTCCGGGTACTGCTGCCCCATCGTGTTGATCACGACGTCGACGAGGTCCTGGACGACCGGGCCGGTGGCGCCCATGAGGCGCATGTTGCGGATGGCGCGGCGCATGATGCGGCGCAGCACGTAGCCGCGGCCCTCGTTGCCGGGGGTGACCCCGTCGCCGATGAGCATGACGGAGGTGCGGATGTGGTCGGCGACCACGCGCATCGAGACGTCGGTGTTCTGGGCGGCGCCGTACTGCACGCCGGTCAGCTCGGTGGCCTTGTCCATGACCACGCGCAGGGTGTCGGTCTCGTACATGTTCTGCACGCCCTGCAGGATCATCGCGAGGCGTTCGAGGCCGAGACCGGTGTCGATGTTCTTCGACGGCAGGTCACCGAGGATCGGGAAGTCTTCCTTCCCGTCGCCGGCGCCGCGCTCGTACTGCATGAAGACCAGGTTCCAGATCTCCACGTAGCGCTCGTCGTTGACGGCCGGGCCGCCCTCGACGCCGAACTCGGGTCCGCGGTCGTAGTTGATCTCCGAGCACGGGCCGCAGGGGCCGGGGACGCCCATGGACCAGAAGTTGTCCTTCTTGCCCAGGCGCTGGATGCGCTCGGCGGGTACGCCGATCACGTCGCGCCAGATCGTCTCGGCCTCGTCGTCGTCGAGGTAGACGGTGATCCAGAGCTTCTCCGGCTCCAGGCCGTAGCCGCCGTCCGCCACGGAGCTGGTGAGCAGCTCCCAGGCGTACTTGATGGCGCCTTCCTTGAAGTAGTCGCCGAAGGAGAAGTTGCCGCACATCTGGAAGAACGTGCCGTGGCGGGTGGTCTTGCCGACCTCTTCGATGTCCGGCGTACGGACGCACTTCTGCACGCTGGTGGCCCGGGGGGCCGGGGGCTTGGTCTCACCGAGGAAGTACGGCTTGAACGGGACCATGCCCGCGTTGACCAGCAGCAGAGTCGGGTCGTCCGCGATGAGCGACGCCGAAGGGACAACGGCGTGACCGCGCTCCTCGAAGAAGCTCAGCCAGCGGCGGCGGATTTCAGCCGACTCCATCAGTGGTCCTCATTCCGGTTGTACGAAAACTTCAGGGGGGTGGTCTTGTCGTTCTGGATGGCCCGCAGGCGCCGCGGCCCGGGGAGGGCGGTGACGTTGTCGGGCCGGTCGGGGTCCTGATGGAGCCCCAGTGCGTCGTTCAGCTCGTCCTCGCGCTGGGACATTCCCGCCTTGACGTCGAGGGCGAAGTCCTTGAGGCGGTGGCCCGCCTCCACGGCCTTGTCGGCGGCCTGGGCGGCGAGGCTCTCCGGTGTCAGCTTCTTGAGCTGGCGGTTGACCTTGGTGGTGGCCCACACGCCGGCGGCTGCGCCGGCGGTGAACCAGAAGGCTCGGCGGAACATCGGAGGTTTCAGCCCTTCTGCTTCCGGCGCCGGGCCGCCGGCACCGTACGGCCGACGATCACAGTACGACGGGACGTCTTCTGCGGCGCGGCTTCCGTGGATTTGCCCAGTGCCTTGCGGACGCCGTACCCGAACGCCGCGACCTTGACCAGCGGCCCGCCGAACGTGGAGGCCACGGTGGAGGAGAGCGCGGAGGCGTTCGAGGTGACTTCCTGGACGTCGCTCGCGATGGCGTCGACCCGGTCGAGCTGGGTGCGCGCGGAGCGGACGGTGGTGGAGGCGTCCGCCAGCAGCGGGACGGCCTGCTCGGTCACGTCCGCCACCAGCTTGGTGGTCGCCTTGAGCACCTGGGCCAGCCTCACCAGCACCACGGCGAGGAAGGAGACCAGGATGGCCCAGAAGACGGCCACGAGGATCCCGGCCACCTCTCCACCGGACACGTTGCACCGCTCTCTGCAGGTCTCTGCGTGTTGATCACCGGACAGGTCTTTCTCCGACCCTATCGCGCCGGAGATCCGCCGCCGTACCGGAATTCCGGGTCCGCGGGAAACAGGAAGCCCGCCGGCTCCCCCAGAGGGGAACCGACGGGCTGACCAGCCTGTGAGGCTACGGCCGCTGGATCAGCGGGCGTAGTACTCGACGACGAGCTGCTCGTCGCAGATGACCGGGATTTCCTTGCGGTTCGGGTCGCGGTCCAGGCGGAAGGCCAGGGCCTTCAGGTTGACCTGCAGGTAGCGCGGGGTCTCGCCCTCGCCTGCGTAGCCACCCTCACGGGCAACCTGGAACGGAACCTTCTCGCGGCTGCGCTCGCGCACGGTGATGACGTCGTCCGGGCGGACACGGAACGACGGCTTGTCGACCTTGGCGCCGTTGACCTCGATGTGGCCGTGAACGACCATCTGGCGGGCCTGGTAGATGGTGCGGGCGATGCCCGAACGCAGGACCAGGGCGTCGAGGCGACGCTCGAGCTCGACGACCAGCGCCTCGCCCGTCTTGCCTTCGGCCTTCTTGGCGCGGTCGTACGCGCGGGCCATCTGACGCTCAGAGATGTCGTACTGAGCGCGCAGACGCTGCTTCTCCAGCAGACGGACCTTGTAGTCCGAGTTCTGCTTGCGGCCACGGCCGTGCTCGCCCGGCGGGTAGGGGCGGGCCTCGAAGTACTTGACGGCCTTCGGGGTCAGCGCAATGCCGAGGGCACGCGACTTCTTGACCTTGGGTCGCTTCTGGTTCACGGGGAACCTACCTCCATGTAAGTTAGGTGAGGCTTACCTTATCGAGGAGGACGTAATGTCTCGACCACATGGGATCCCCCTGCCCAGTGCGCAGCGCAGTCCGGATTCAGACGAAACAGAATCCGCTTGCGCCGACGATAAGCAAGGTCAGCCGCGTCCCAGGGAAGGCGTTCGGCAGCTCACCGGAGCCGAACGCGTACGAACCCTCGTAGAGTCCAACGCCTCAGTATCCCTCATCCTGCCGGGTGCTTTCGACCAGGGGCGGTCGCCTGACCAGGCAGAGTTCGGAACGGGGATGCCGGCCGCGCGGACCGTCACCCCGGACGGGGACGTGATTCTCCTGGTGTCAGAGGAATCCGCGGCTGCCAGAGCAGCCGCTCACGCCCAGGACGACGACCTCACGGCCGTGATCGAGATCACGGATGTGGCGCCGGTGTCCGTGGCCCATCGTATCCGAGGCCGCGCGTGGCTGGCCGGGTGGCTGACGCGGGTGCGCGGGGACGACCGCACGGCCTGCGCCGCACTGCTGGCGGAGCGCCGGCCCGTGGGCGAGCTGCTCGGCCTGCACGGCCGCCCCTCCTACGTCATGCTCCGCCTGGAGGTCGGCGAGATCTCGGTGGACGACCTGTGGGGCGCCGAGCACGTGGACCCGGAGGAGCTGGCCGCGGCGGAGCCCGACCCGATGGTGGACCACGAGACGGAACTCCTCCAGCACCTGGCCGCCGCGCACCGCGACCGGATCGCGGACCTGTGCGCGCTACTGGGTCCGCGGGAGAGCGCCGGCACCACCGCGGTCCCGCTGGCCCTGGACCGCCTGGGCCTGCGGGTCCGCTTCACGGGCGGGGGCTCCTCCTTCGACGCCCGCTTCGACTTCCCGGCGCCCGTGCGCGACGTCTGCGAGCTGCGCCGGGCGATGCACACGCTGTTCGCGGCGGCGGGCCGCTAGGCGGCATCGTGCCCGCACGCCGGCGGGGTCAGGCGCCGCCGCGCAGCCGCTCGCGGACCTTCTCCACCACGTCCGCGTACCGCGCCTCGGCGCCGTAGCGGGTCGGTTCGTAGTACCGCTTGCCGTGCACCGCGTCCGGGGCGTACTGCTGGGCCGCGATCGCGCCGGGGACGTCGTGCGGGTACACGTACCCCACGGCGTGGCCCAGCTTGGCCGCGCCCTTGTAGTGGCCGTCCCGCAGATGCGTCGGGACCGGGCCCGCCAGACCCGCCCGGACGTCGGCCAGGGCCGCGCCGATCGCGGTCGTCGCGGTGTTCGACTTCGGGGCGAGCGCCAGCGCGATCGTCGCGTGCGAGAGGGTCAGCGCCGCCTCCGGGAAGCCGATCATCGCGACCGCCTGCGCCGCCGCCACCGCGAGCGGCAGGGCCGTCGGATCCGCCAGCCCGATGTCCTCGCTCGCCGAGATCATCAGGCGCCGCGCGATGAACCGCGGGTCCTCCCCGGCCTCGATCATCCGCGCCAGGTAGTGGAGCGCGGCGTCCACGTCCGAGCCGCGGATCGACTTGATCAGCGCGCTCGCCACGTCGTAGTGCTGGTCGCCGTCCCGGTCGTACTTCACCGCCGCCCGGTCGACGGCCTCCTCCACCGTCTGGAGGGTGATCTCGGACTCCCCCTTGGCGATGGCCGATCCGGCCCCGGCCTCCAGCGCCGTCAGCGCCCGCCGGGCGTCGCCCCCGGCGATCCGCAGCAGGTGCGCCTCGGCGTCCTCCGGCAGGGTCACGGCCCCGCCCAGCCCGCGCTCCTCGGTCAGCGCGCGCCGCATCAGCGCGCTGAGGTCCGCGTCCGTCAACGGCTCCAGCGTGAGCAGCAGCGAGCGCGAGAGCAGCGGGGAGATGATCGAGAAGTAAGGGTTCTCCGTGGTCGCGGCGATCAGCGTCACCCAGCGGTTCTCGACGGCCGGGAGCAGCGAGTCCTGCTGGGCCTTGCTGAAGCGGTGGATCTCGTCGAGGAAGAGGACCGTGTCCTTGCCGTACCCTCCGGCCGCCCGCTTGGCGCCCTCGATGACGGCGCGCACTTCCTTCACGCCCGCCGTGATCGCCGACAGCTCCACGAACCGCTTCTGCGTCGCCTGGCTCACCACGTACGCGAGGGTGGTCTTGCCGATGCCCGGCGGGCCCCAGAGGATCACCGACGAGGCTCCGGCCGGACCGCCCGCCCCGTCCCCGACCAGCCGGCGCAGCGGCGATCCGGGCTTCAGCAGGTGCTGCTGGCCGACGACCTCGTCCAGGGTGCGCGGGCGCATCCGGACGGCGAGCGGGGAACTCGCGGGGTCCTTCTCCTGGCGTTCTTCGGCAGCGGCGGTGAACAGGTCTGGTTCCACACAGGAAGCCTAAGCGAGCCCACCGACAGCGGGCCGCGCCCTCAGGAGGTCCAGAAGTCCCACCAGCGCGTCAGGATCAGCATGCCGATGATCCCGACGTGCAGCACGGGCAGCACCCAGGGGAACTCGTCGAGGAAGGCCCGCAGCCAGCCCGGTGCGGGCAGCAGCCGCTCGCGCACGTTGAACGCGGTGACGTACCAGAACATGAAGATCGTGGCGACCCAGGCCAGGCAGCACCACAGGCACAGCGAGTTGATGTTGTACAGCGACTGGTACATGAGCCAGGTGCAGAAGCCGACGCCGAACAGCATGCCCGCGTTGAGCGTCAGCCAGTACCAGGGCCGGAACCGGGCCCCCGCCAGCACGCTCATGCCGACGCACACGACGATGCCGTAGGCGACGAGCCCCAGCATCGGGTTGGGGAAGCCGAAGGCGGACGCCTGCTCGCTCTTCATGATGTTGCCGCAGGAGACGATCGGGTTCAGGCTGCAGCCCGGCGTGAAGTTCGGGTCCTCCAGCAGCTTGAACTTGTCGATCGTGATCACCCAGGCGGCGAGCAGACCCAGAGCGCCCGTGATCACCAGCAGCAGGGCCAGGGCCCTGCTCGCGCCGACCGTCCGCGGGGCGGTGTCTGCGTCCGTACCTCGTGTCGTCATACCGACCGCTCCACATCTGCAAGGTCAACAAGCACCGGCCATTGTGCCGTACGGAGCTGTGTGTCC
>NZ_CP023692.1:5455000-5705000 GCF_008704935.1 Streptomyces vinaceus | reverse complement strand
CTCACCCGCAGTAACACTTACTGGGGCTTTCCTCCGGGCTTTCGTTCTTCGTTTCCAACTCTACCAGATCATTTCCTCGTCGTTTCCGACTCGGATTTGAATTCGGCGGCCGTTGGGGGCCTTTGCCTTTCGGCGTTCCACCACTTTAGCGCTTATCCCTTGCGACTCATAATCGAGCCACCGGATTCGAATTCGGGCACGCCGAAATCGACCCCGCCAGGGGAACGTCGTAGGTAGTGGGTTGGCCGCCCCGGAGGTCTGCTGATGGCAGTGCCCCGTTCAAGCGGCTCGGGCTACGTTAGGCGTCCGCCAAGGTGGAGTCAAGTTGAACGGCGGCGTGGCGCATGGGGTCGGTACGGGCTCACCGTGGGGTCGTGCGTGATCCAGTAGCGGTACGGGTGATCCGCGCCGGCGCCGCCGACTCCCGTGCGCGGACCGTTGCTCACCAGGTCGGACGAGGTGGCGGTGCCCGTCAGGAGTGCCAGGGGGGAATCGGGGCCGTCACAGAGGTCGGTGCCGTCCAGGGAGCGGTCGACCGACAGAGCGGTGGCCAGCCGGGCCGGGCCTTTGGCCAGTTCTCGGTCGCTTCTGGCTGAAAGCCGACGTTTGCGAGCCAGATCCGCGCCCACGGTGATCTCGCCCGCGCGCAGCAGCACCCCGCTCGCGTGCCCCGGCGGACCGCACACGAGGTTCAGGCTGAACCACATCCCGTAGATGAAGTACACGTACGCGTGTCCGGGCGGACCGAACATCGACGCGTTGCGCTGGGTGCGGCCGCGGTAGGCGTGGGAGCCCGGGTCGGCCTCCCCCTCGTACGCCTCCACCTCCGTGATGCGCAGTTCCATGGGGCCCTCGGGGGTACGGCGGACCAGGATCCGGCCGAGGAGGTCCGGGGCCACGGTGAGGACCGGCCGGTCGAAGAAGGACCGGGCCAGGGGCGTACGGTCGGGGCGCGCGCTCATCCGGTCGAGCGTAGTCCAACGCGTGGACCTGCAACCGGGGCCTAAGGTTCCGCGTTTGTCAGGGTGTACTCGTAAGCGGTAGTCGCACGAGCCTTCAAGGGGAGTCAGAGCATGGGGTTCAAGAAGCTGTTCGCGGCGCTGGGTGCCGGCGGTGCTTCGGTGGACACGATCATCACCGAGCCGAACGTCGTGCCGGGCGGGATCGTCCAGGGCGAGGTCCGCATCCAGGGCGGTTCCGTGGAGCAGCAGATCGAGGGCCTGTCGGTCGGTCTCCAGGCGCGGGTGGAGGTGGAGGGGAACGACCAGGAGTACAAGCAGGACATCGTCTTCACCAAGCAGCGCCTCGGCGGTGCCTTCCAGGTGCAGGCGGGCGCCCTGCACGTGGTGCCGTTCGGTCTGGAGATCCCGTGGGAGACGCCGATCACCCACTTCGGGGGCCAGCACCTGCACGGGATGAACATCGGGGTCAGCACGGAGCTGGAGATCGCGCGCGCGGTGGACGCCGGCGACCTCGACCCGATCAACGTGCACCCGGTGCCGGCGCAGCAGGCGATCCTCGACGCCTTCCGTCAGCTGGGCTTCAGCTTCCGCAGCGCGGACATGGAGCGCGGGCACATCCGCGGGACCCGCCAGACGCTGCCGTTCTACCAGGAGATCGAGTTCCTGCCGCCGTCGCAGTACCGCGGGCTGAACCAGGTCGAGCTGACCTTCGTCTCGGACGGCCGTGAGATGGACGTCGTGCTGGAGATGGACAAGAAGTCGGGGCTGTTCTCCGAGGGCAGCGACACCTACCGCTGCTTCCAGGTGGGGCTGCAGTCGTACCAGGGGACCGACTGGGCGGCGTACCTCAACCAGTGGATCGCGTCCGTGGGTTCGCAGCGCAACTGGTTCTAGGCTCGGCCGGGTGCCGGCGTTCCGCTGCCGGCACCCGTACTGGTTCGCGATCAGGAGGTTCAGCAGTGGCCGAGCAGAACAGGGCGCCCCTTCCCCACGATTTCCACCCCCGGGTGCACGCGTTCTCCGTGGAGAGCGCGGATCTCGAACCCGGTGGTGAGCTGGGTGACGCCCAGGTGCTGAAGGGCGGCAACGTCTCCCCGCACCTGCGGTGGGAGGGTTTCCCGGAAGGGACGAAGAGCTTCGCCGTGACGTGCTTCGACCCGGATGCCCCGACGGGCAGCGGCTTCTGGCACTGGGTGCTCTTCGATCTGCCCGCGTCGGTCACCGAGCTGCCGGCGGGGGCGGGCAGCGGGAAGTTCGAGGGGCTGCCCGCCGGGGCCGTGCACGTACGGAACGACTACGGCACGCGGGACTTCGGCGGGGCGGCTCCGCCGGCCGGGGAGCGGCACCGCTACGTGTTCACCGTGTACGCGGTGGACCAGGAGAAGCTGGGTCCCGGTGCGGACGCCTCGCCGGCGGTCGTCGGATTCAATCTGCGGTTCCACTCGTTGGGACGGGCGCAGCTGATCGGTGAGTACGAGGCCCCCGCGGGCTGATCGTTCGCCGTGCGTTTGCCCGGTCCTGGTCTAAAGGCGACCAGGACCGGGCATTTTTATTGCGTTGTCCCGCGTGGCGCGCGCGGCCAGAGTGGTTGCGGGCCCTGCCGCCGGTGTGGTCGCGGGCCTGCACACGGGAGGTGGGCGAGATGCGGGACACGCTGGTGCTGAATGCGAGCTTCGAGCCGCTGTCGACGGTGACGCTGAACCGGGCTGTGGTCCTGGTCCTTCAGGACAAGGCCGTGGTCGAGCAGTCGCACCCCGAACTGCGTGTGCGCGGTGCCTCCATGGATCTTCCGCTGCCCCGGGTGATCAGGCTGTGCCGGTACGTACGGGTGCCGTTCCGAAGACATGCTCCCTGGTCGCGGAGGGGGGTGCTGGTCCGGGACCAGCACCGTTGCGCGTACTGCGGGAAGCGCGCGACGACCGTGGACCACGTACTGCCGCGGGCGCAGGGTGGTGGGGACACGTGGCTGAACACGGTGGCCTCCTGTGCCGAGGACAACCACCGCAAGGCGGCCCGGACTCCGGAGGAGGCGGGGATGCCGCTCCTGCGCAAGCCCTTCGTGCCGTCTCCGGCGGACGCCATGCTGCTGGCCCTGGGGGTCGGCGGGCAGGACGTCCTGCCGGAGTGGCTGGAGCGTTCCGCCTAGTACGCGGGGCGCTCGCCGTCGTGGGTACCTGCGCTGGGCGACGTATTTCCCGTACGTCGCTCAGCGGAGCAGCAACTGGACGATGGCGATCACGCCGACCACGACGATGACCGCGCGGAGCACGGTCGGGGACAGGCGGCGGCCGACCTTGGCGCCGATCTGGCCGCCGAGGGTGGAGCCGACGGCGATCAGCAGCACGGCCGTCCAGTCGAACTCGGCGACGAAGAGGAAGAAGACGGCCGCGATGCCGTTGACGAGGGCGGCGAGGACGTTCTTGACGGCGTTGATGCGTTGCAGTTCCTCGTGGAGCAGCAGGCCCATCAGCCCGACGTAGAGCACGCCCTGGGCTGCGCCGAAGTAGCCCCCGTACGCGCTGGAGAGCAGCATCCCGGTGAGCAGGGCCGAGCCGCCGTCGGGGTGTCCGGGCTCCGTGCCGGTGGCTTCCTGGCGCCTGCGCAGGGCTGCGGCGAGCCGGGGCTGGAGGACGACGAGCACGAGGGCGACCGCGATGAGGATCGGCACGATCGTGTCGAAGGAGTCCGACGGCAGGGTGACGAGCAGGACGGCGCCGGCGAGCCCCCCGACGAGGGAGACGGCGCCGAGCCGCATGATGCGGGCGCGCTGGCCCTGGAGCTCCTTGCGGTAGCCGATGGCTCCGCTGACGGCGCCGGGCACCAGGCCGAGGGTGTTGGACACGTTGGCGGTGACCGGCGGGAGTCCGGTGGCGAGCAGCACCGGGAAGGTGATGAGGGTGCCGGAGCCGACGATGGTGTTGATCGTGCCGGCGCCGACGCCGGCCGCGAACACCGCGAGCGATTCCCAGGGGGACATGGAGAGCAGAGACATGGACGGAGCCATCCCCTTTGCATGAGTGAGTCGCCTCCCCGCCATGAAGGTCGAGGGGCCTCACTGATCATGCAGGAGGGGACGGGCCGGTCAGTCGATGGGGGGCTGCTCGCGGCGCTCGGCGGCGGCCTTGTCGGCGGCGCCGGTGCCGTCGCCGCCGTCCTTGCCGGTGTTCTGCGGGTTGAAGCCCGAACCTCCGCCCATGGGGCCGAAGTTGCCCATGGCTCCCGAGAGGCCCTTGAGGGCGTCTCCGATCTCGCTGGGCACGATCCAGAGCTTGTTGGCGTCGCCTTCGGCGATCTTCGGGAGCATCTGGAGGTACTGGTAGGCGAGGAGCTTCTGGTCGGCGTCTCCGGCGTGGATGGATTCGAAGACCGTACGGATGGCCTGCGCCTCGCCCTCGGCCTTCAGTGCGGCGGCCTTGGCCTCACCTTCGGCGCGCAGGATGGAGGACTGCTTCTCACCCTCGGCCCGCAGGATCTCGGACTGCCGGACACCCTCGGCCTGGAGGATCGCTGCGCGCTTGTCGCGGTCGGCGCGCATCTGCTTCTCCATCGAGTCCTGGATGGAGGTCGGCGGCTCGATCGCCTTGAGCTCGACGCGGTTGACGCGGATGCCCCACTTGCCGGTTGCCTCGTCGAGGACTCCGCGCAGGGCCGCGTTGATCTCCTCGCGGGAGGTCAGGGTCCGCTCCAGGTCCATGCCGCCGATGATGTTGCGCAGGGTGGTGACGGTGAGCTGCTCGATGGCCTGGATGTAGCTGGCGACCTCGTACGTAGCGGCCCGCGCGTCGGTCACCTGGTAGTAGATGACCGTGTCGATGTTGACGACCAGGTTGTCCTGGGTGATGACCGGCTGCGGCGGGAACGGGACGACCTGCTCGCGCAGGTCGATGCGGTTGCGGATCGAGTCGATGAACGGGACGACGATGTTGAGGCCCGCGTTGAGGGTGCGCGTGTAGCGGCCGAAGCGTTCGACGATGGCGGCGCTGGCCTGCGGGATCACCTGGATCGTCTTGACCAGTGCGATGAAGACCAGAACCACCAGAATGATCAGGACGATGATGATCGGTTGCATGCGGTTCCCCGTGCCCTTCCGGCTGTCTGTGCTGCCCCGTTGAGCGGAGTCTCGCAGACCCCGGGGCCGCGGGTCGGCTGCTTTGATCAGAAGCTCACATGACGATCGCAGTGGCCCCGTCGATCTCCACGACGTCCACCTGCTGGCCCGGTTCGAAGCTGCTGTCCGCGTCGAGGGTGCGGGCGGACCAGATCTCGCCGGCGAGTTTGATCCGGCCTCCGCTGCCGTCGACGCGTTCGAGGACGAGTGCGCTCCTGCCCTTCAACGCGTCGATTCCGGTGCGGTGTTGGGGGCGCTGTTCGCGATGGTGGTTGGCGATAGAGCGGACGACGGCGATGAGCGCCACCGACACGATCACGAAGACGAGGACCTGGGCGACCGCTCCCCCGCCGAAGGCCGCGGTGACGGCGGCCGCGACCGCGCCGACGGCGAACATGCCGAACTCGGGCATCGCCGTCAGGACGAGGGGGATGCCCAGTCCGACCGCGCCGATGAGCCACCAAAGCCACGCGTCGATGTTCACATGGTCATGGTAGGTGGGGCGGGCGCGGTCGGGACAGGGTGCGATCGCCCCGTTACTAGCGCAGCGGGAGGCCCTGGGCGGTCCAGCGGTCGCTGTCGTTGCGCTCGACGACCAGGGGGAGGCCGAAGCACAGCGAGAGGTTGCGCGAGGTCAGCTCCAGGTCGATCGGGCCCGCGGTGACGACCTTGCCCTGGCGGATCATCAGGACGTGGGTGAAGCCGGGGGCGATCTCCTCGACGTGGTGCGTGACCATCGCCATGGACGGCGCGAGCGGGTCGCGGGCGAGGCGGCCGAGGCGGCGCACGAGGTCCTCGCGGCCGCCGAGGTCGAGGCCGGCGGCGGGCTCGTCGAGCAGGAGGAGCTCGGGGTCGGTCATCAGGGCGCGGGCGATCAGGGTGCGCTTGCGCTCGCCCTCGGAGAGGGTGCCGAACTTCCGGTCGAGGTAGTCGGTCATGCCGAGGCGGTCGAGGAAGGCGAGGGCGCGCTGCTCGTCGATCTCCTCGTACTCCTCCTGCCAGGTCGCCGTCATGCCGTACGCGGCGGTGAGGACGGTCTGGAGCACGGTCTGGCGCTTGGGGAGCTTGTCGGCGAGCGCGATGCCGGCGACGCCGATGCGCGGGCGCAGCTCGAAGACGTCGCTGCCGGGCTTGCCGAGGGTGCTGCCGAGGATGGTGGCGGCGCCCTTGGTGGGGAAGAGGTAGCTGGAGGCGAGGTTCAGCAGCGTGGTCTTGCCGGCGCCGTTGGGGCCGAGGATCACCCAGCGCTCCCCCTCCTTCACCGACCAGGAGACCTGGTCCACCAGAGCCCGGCCCTCGCGGACCACGGATACGTCCACCAGCTCCAGAACATCGCTCATGAGCGTGTTGTCTCCCCTTGCAGTCTCGGTTCGTCTGTGCACCGGTAGGCGCAGCCCCAGGGGAAAACCTACGCCACTCGGCGAGGGGTCCGGGCGCCAGGTTGGCCGCGCGGGCCGATCCGGGGTGATCCGTAAAGTGGGGGGATGCTTTTCGAACCACGTTCAGGGCGGTTGGCCGCCTGGGGGAACGCACTGCTGGCCGGTTTGGTCTCGCCCGACGAGGCCGTGTTGTCGATCGTGGGCGAGGACGCCGTGCACCGGGTGGAAGGGCTGCCGGGCGAATCGGGTCCGGTGGGCCTGACGCTGGCGCTCGGCCGGCTGCGGGCACTGGGGGTGACCGGGTTGCGGGTCGCCCTGCCGGCGCCGGGGCATCCGCTGGGGCTGAGCGGGCCCCCGGAGTTCAACGCGCGGGCGCTGGAGGCCGAGGAGGCGGTGGTCGCGGTGGGCGCGGCGCTGGGTCTGGTGCCGGAGGTGGCCGAGGCGGGGCCGGCCGGGGACGTCCACGTCTCGGTGACGTGGCACTGCCTGCCGGTACGGGAGGCCCCGCCGGCGGACGTGCCCTCGCTGGGCGAGGCGGAGCGGGAGCTGGCGGAGGCGCTGCGCGAGGCGACGGTGGTGCTGACCCGGCTGGACGTGGCGGGGTCGGGTCCGGTGGCGGAGGCCGCGCTGTCGGCGTACCGGGCACGGGCGGACGCCGGGCGCGAGGTGCTGGCGCCGGGGTACCCGCCGCGGGCGGTGCGGGTGCTGGCGCTCGCGCAGCGGGTGGACCTGCTGGTGTCGCTGGCGTACGAGCACGGGCCGGGCGGGGCCGTGGCCGCCTCGGAGATGGCGGCGCGGGCGGAGGCGCTGCGGCCGGTGGAGCGGGTGGCCCGGCGCGCGCTGGTCGCGGCGTACAACGCGGCGGTCGAGGAGCGCGAGCGGGGCTGAAAGGCGGGCCCGGGCCCGGCACGGGGCCGGACGCGCCGCGGCCCCGCTTCCCGGGGAGAGGTGGGGGAAGCGGGGCCGGTGGGCGGGGCGGGTCAGGCGTTCACGCCGGTGTTGCCCCAGGCGCCGTTCAGCAGGCCGATCACGGTGACCGCGTTGCCGACCACGTTCACGGGGACGTGGACGGGGACCTGGACCTGGTTCCCGGAGACGACGCCGGGCGAGCCCACGGCCTGGCCCTCGGCCGACGCACCGCCGTGCGCCGAGGAGACTCCGGCACCCGCGGCAAGGAGGCCGCCTGCGATCACGGTGACGGCAGTGGCCTTCTTGATGTTCTTCACGTTCTTCGTCCTCCAGTACGTCTGCCGCGGCCAGCCGCCGCGGCACGTCATGAAGAACGGTCATCGGATGAACGGGATACGCCATGTGGGCGACATCCACCCGACCGTATGAATCCGCGATCGGAGCGGGACGGACCGCCGCTGCCCGGGTTCAGTCCGTGATCCCGTGCCTGACCGCCCACAACGCGGCCTGCGTGCGGTCCGCGAGGTCCAGCTTCATGAGGATGTTGGAGACGTGCGTCTTGACCGTCTTCTCGGACAGGACGAGCGCGCGGGCGATCTCCCGGTTGGACCGGCCGTCCGCGATCAGGGACAGCACTTCCCGCTCCCGCTCGGTCAGGGAGCCGGCCCGGCCGGGCGAGGGGGGTCCCTCCTGGGAGAGCAGGGCGTCGGCCACCTCGGGCTGGAGCAGTACGTGCCCGGCGTGGACGGAGCGGATGGCCCCGGCGAGCGCCTCGGGGTCGATGTCCTTGTAGACGTACCCGGCGGCGCCGCCCCGCAGGGCCGGGACCACGGTCCGCTGCTCGGTGAAGCTGGTGACGATCAGCACCCGCGCCGGGTTCGCCAGCGCGCGCAGCCTGCGCAGGGCCTCGATGCCGTCGGTGCCCGGCATCTTGACGTCCATCAGGATCACGTCGGGCCGCAGCTCCTCGGCGCGGGTCACGCCCTCGTCCCCGTCGGCGGCCTCCCCGACCACCTCGATGTCGTCCTGGACCTCCAGGAACGTGCGCAGGCCGCGGCGGACCACCTGGTGGTCGTCCACCAACAGGACGCGGATGGGCGTGTCAGCCACCGGGGACCTCCATCTCGATCGTGGTGCCCGTACCGGGCTCCGAGTGCACGGTGAGGCGGCCGCCGACGCCGCCGGCCCTGTCCCGCATGGAGACGAGGCCGAGGTGGCGTCCGGCCGCGCGGACGGAGGAGGGGGAGAAGCCCCTTCCGTTGTCCGTGACGGTCAGGACCGCTCCGGCGGCCCGGCGGGCGAGGGCGACCTCGACGCGGTCGCCGCCGGAGTGCCGCAGGGCGTTGTGGAGGGCCTCCTGGGCGACGCGGAGCAGCGCCTCCTCCTGGGTCGCCGGGAGGGCCCGTACGCCGTCACAGGCGAAGGTGACGTGTGCGGTGTGGGCGCGGTCGAGTACGTGGATCTGGTCGCGGAGGGTGGCGACCAGGCCGTCCTCGTCGAGGCCGGCCGGGCGGAGCTCGGTCACGGCGGAGCGCAGCTCGTCGGCGGCCTCGGCGGCGAGGGCGGCGACCTGCTGGAGCTCGCCCTTGGCGCGGGCGGGGTCGCGGTCGACGAGGGCGGCGGCGGCCTGGGCGGTGAGGCGCAGCGAGAAGAGCTTCTGGGCGACGGCGTCGTGCAGCTCGTGGGCGAGGCGGGAGCGCTCCTCGGCGATGGTGAGCTCGCGGCTGCGCTCGTAGAGCCGGGCGTTGGTGAGGGCGATCGCGGCGTGCTGGGCGAGGAGGGCGAGGAGCTCCTCGTCCTCCTCGGTGAAGCCGCCGGGGCTCCTCTTGTTGGCGAGGAAGAGGGCGCCGAGGGTCTCCTCGCCGTCACGGACGGGCCGGCCGAGGAAGTCGGACATCTCGGGGTGGGCGGGGGGCCAGCCTTCGAAGCGGGGGTCCTCGCGTACGTCGGCCAGTCGCTCGGGGCCGTCCTGGTGGAGCATCGCGGCGAGGATGCCGTGCTGGCGGGGCAGGGGGCCGATCCGGCGCCACTGCTCCTCGCTGATGCCGTCCACGACGAACTGGGCGAAGCCGCCGTGGTCGTCCGGGACGCCCAGGGCCGCGTACTCGGCGTCGAGCAGCTCGCGGGCGGAGACGACGATCGTGCGCAGGACGTCGCGGACCTCCAGCCGGCGGCTCATGGCGAGCAGCGCGGTGCTGACGGCGGCGAGGCCGCCGCGGGGGCCGCCGAACACGGGACTACCAGTCATGGCCTCACCGTACTCGCGGCTCTGACCTGCGGGATCGGGCTCGGGCCCTAGGGCGGGGGGCGGTGTGTCCTCCTCCTCGGGGAGGGGGCCGGGGGGTCCGTCTCCGCACCGGGGATGAGGGTAGGGGCGGGGTCGTGGTCCTCAAGGTGGAGAATTCCGTTACAGAATGCATTGCTGTAGCAACGCTTGGTGAGACCGTTACGCGGTCGATGTGAGCCCGCGCATAGGACCCACGTCACTTACGAAGGCGCCTAGTGGACGCATAAAGGCCGTGTCAGCACTGCCGCGCCTAGCGCCCGGCCCGGAATTCCGGGCCCGTCGGCGCCCCCTGATCCACTAAGCGGCATCGTACGTCACACCTTTGCCAGGCGATTTTGCCGCCGCTAAGAATTGCTCCCGTCGCACAGCGCCGCGGATCCCGGATCCGAGCGGCGCTTTCCTGCGGCCCCCCGATTCGAAGAGGTTGCTACGCATGTCCAAGACCAGCACCCCCGGCCACAGTCGTCGTCTGACGAAGGCGCAGAAGATGTCCTTCGCCGCGTTCGCCACCATCGGCGCCGCCGCCCTGGCCGCCACCGTCGTCCCCGCCGGCTCCGCCGACGCCGGTACGACCGTGACCGCCGCCCCCGTGGCGTGGACCCAGGCTGTCGAGGGTGTCCAGTCCAAGACCGTGCAGCACCTCGGTACCCAGTCCAAGCTGGCCACCGACGCCGCGAAGGTCGAGGCCGCGATCAAGGCCAAGGCCGTCGCCGCCAAGGCGAAGGCGGACGCCGCGAAGGCGAAGGCCGACGCCGAGGCCAAGGCGAAGAAGGACCGCGAGGCGAAGGCGGCCGCCAGCCGCTCCACCGTCCGCAAGCCGGTCTACGCGAACAACCTTGACGGCTGGATCAAGGAGTCGCTGGCGATCATGAAGGCGCACAAGATTCCGGGCACGTACAACGGCCTGTACAAGAACATCATGCGCGAGTCGAGCGGCAACCCGCGGGCGATCAACAACTGGGACATCAACGCCCAGAACGGCATCCCCTCGAAGGGCCTGCTCCAGGTCATCAAGCCGACCTTCCTCGCGTACCACGTCCCCGGCACCCCGCTGGACCAGTACCACCCGGTCGCCAACATCGTCGCCGCGGCCAACTACGCCGCCGACCGTTACGGCTCGATCGACAACGTCAACAGCGCCTACTGAGGCACCTGCGTAGCGACCCCCCGTGCGCCTCAGGGCGGCACCCCGGTATCCGGGATGCCGCCCTGAGGCGTTCGTACGGGTGGGCGGGGCCCGGGCCGGCTAGTTGCGCATGACCTCGGGCTCGTGGCGGCGCAGCAGCTTCTGCACCGCGAAACCGCAGGCCACACCGATGAGCAGCAGGATCGTGATGTTCACGCCCCACTGCGCGATGGAGTGCTCCCACAGCGGGTCGGTGTTGGTCGGGTTCTCCTGGTCCCACGGCGGCATGAGCTTGCCGAGGTCGAGCGTGGTGCCCGAGGCGGCGACCGCCCAGCGCGAGGGCATCAGCCAGGCGAACTGCTCCAGGCCCGGCGAGTCGTAGACCTGGAAGAGGATGCCGGTGAAGACGACCTGGACGATCGCGAACATGACCAGCAGCGGCATGGTCTTCTCGGCGGTCTTGACCAGCGAGGAGATCACGAGGCCGAACATCATCGAGGTGAAGCCGAGCGCGGTGACCGAGAGGCAGAGCTCGACGGCCGGCGGCATGAGCAGGCCCTCGGTGGGCAGGTCGCGCGGGGCGAAGCCGATGGCGCAGATGACCACGCCCTGGATGGCCGTGATGAAGCCGAGGACGATCACCTTGGACATGAGGTACGCCGACCGGGACAGACCCGTGGCGCGCTCGCGCTCGTAGATGACCCGTTCCTTGATCAGCTCACGGACCGAGTTCGCGGCGCCCGAGAAGCACATGCCCACGCAGAGGATCAGCATGATCGTG
Source organism: Streptomyces vinaceus (assembly GCF_008704935.1). Lineage (NCBI taxonomy): Bacteria > Bacillati > Actinomycetota > Actinomycetes > Kitasatosporales > Streptomycetaceae > Streptomyces > Streptomyces vinaceus. The sequence continues at coordinate 5,693,448 of NZ_CP023692.1, read as the reverse complement.
CCGGCGTCGCCGTTGAACCGGGACGGCGGCTTCGGCGGCGCGAGGCCGAAGGTCGCGGGGATGACCGTCGAGACCACGCCGAGGACCGCGGGCAGGATCAGCATCAGGGCCATGAAGCCCTTGTCGGAGGCGATCACCGAGACGTAGCGGCGGATCAGCGTCCACAGCTGGTCGCCCCAGCCCTGCGCCTTCGGCGGCATCATCTGCTGCATCGGGGGCATCGCGACCTGCTGGGGGGCGACCGCGTCGAGGTCGGCGGCGTACAGCTGGTAGTGCTGCGAGCCCTTCCAGCGGCCGGCCCAGTCGTAGTCGCGGTAGTTCTCGAAGGCCGAGAAGACGTCCGCCCACGTGCTGTAGCCGAAGAAGTTCAGCGCCTCGTCCGGCGGGCCGAAGTACGCGACCGAACCGCCCGGGGCCATGACCAGCAGCTTGTCGCACAGCGACAGCTCGGCCACGGAGTGGGTGACGACGAGGACCGTGCGGCCGTCGTCGGCGAGGCCGCGCAGCAGCTGCATGACGTCGCGGTCCATGCCCGGGTCGAGGCCGGAGGTCGGCTCGTCCAGGAAGATCAGCGAGGGCTTGGTGAGGAGCTCCAGGGCCACGGACACGCGCTTGCGCTGACCGCCCGAGAGCGAGGTGATCTTCTTGTCCTTGTGGATGTCCAGCTTGAGCTCGCGCAGCACCTCGTCGATGCGGGCGGCGCGCTCGGCCTCGGCGGTGTCGCCGGGGAAGCGCAGCTTGGCCGCGTACTTGAGGGCCGTGCTGACCTTCAGCTCCTTGTGCAGGATGTCGTCCTGCGGGACCAGGCCGATGCGCTGGCGGAGCTCCGCGAACTGCTTGTACAGGTTGCGGTTGTCGTAGAGGACGTCGCCCTCGTTGGCGGGCCGGTAGCCGGTCAGCGCCTTGAGCAGCGTGGACTTTCCGGAGCCGGAGGGGCCGATGACGCCGATGAGCGACTTCTCCGGGACGCCGAAGGTGACGTCCTTGAGGATCTGCTTGCCGCCGTCGACCGTGACCGTGAGGTGGCGGGCCGAGAAGGAGACGTCACCGGTGTCGACGAACTCTTCCAGCCGGTCGCCGACGATCCGGAACGTCGAGTGGCCGACGCCGACGATGTCGTTCGGGCCGAGGAGCGCGGTGCCGGACTTGGGCAACGGCTGGCCGTTGACGTACGTGCCGTTGTGGCTGCCGAGGTCGTGGATCTCGAAGCGGCCGCCGGTGGAGCGGAACTCCGCGTGGAGGCGGGAGACCTGGAGGTCCGAGACGACCAGCTCGTTCTCCAGCGCGCGGCCGATGCGCATGACGCGGCCGACGGCGATCTGGTGGAACGTGGTGGGGCTGCGGTCACCGCCGTAGGCGGGGGCCGCGTGCTGCTGCTGCGGGACATGAGGCTGCTGCGCCTGCTGGTGCTGCTGCTGGTGGGCGGCGGCCTGCTGCGGCTGCTGCCAGGCCTGCTGCTGCGCCGGCTGGGCCTGCGCCTGGGCCGGGGCCTGGTACGCCGGGGCGGCCTGCTGGGCCGGGGCCTGGTAGGCGGGCGCCGGAGCCTGGTAGGCGGGAGCGGCCTGCTGCGGTACGGCCTGCTGCGGCGCGGCGGCGGCGCTCAGATTCAGCCGCGGCCCGTCGGTGGCGTTGCCCAGGTACACGGGTGTGCCGGGCACGAGCTCGGTCTGCTGGACCCGCGCGCCGCGCACGTAGGTCCCGTTGGTGCTGCCGTGGTCCTCGATGCCCCAACCCCGGCCGTTCCAGGCGATGGTGGCGTGCCGCCACGACACCCGGGCGTCGTCGATGACCACGTCTCCCTGGGGGTCACGCCCCAACGAGTACGACCTGGACGGATCGAGCGTCCAGGTCCTTCCATTCAATTCCAGTACGAGTTCCGGCACTCCAGCCCCACTTAAGTCCCCCGAGAATCCCCCTGACGCCAGGGAGTCCGACGTCAGGGAGTCTAGGGATGGCGAACATCCGGGGGAACTATTTCAGGCCTGGGGCCACATGTGGAATCGGGGTCTTGCCGGGGCGTCTACGTCTGCCCGTTGACGGGGGCGAAAGTCACCCGGAGAGTGAGATACGGGACTTCTCGCCCTGCCCGACCCCGTCCGGCTCGGCTCGCACGCTCGACACGCACCGGGGGTACGCATGCGCCGCATTCGCTGGGGGGATGTGCTGCTGTCGGGCATCGCCGCCACCGGCTGGGCCCTCGTCACCATGGCCGCGGTCTCCGCCCTCGGGCTCCGTCTGCTGGGCGCCGACGCCACGGGAGGCTCGCTCGGGGCGATGACCGCGGCGGCGGTGGTGCTCGCGATCGGCGGCACGGTGACCCCGTCGGGGGACGTGTCGGTCCTCGGGGTCCCCGGGCCCGCGGCCACGTCCTCGCTGGAGGTCATGCCGTTGGGGGTGGGACTGGCCGGGGCGCTGGTACTGGCCCGGATCTTCCTGCGCTCGCTCCGGCCCGGGGCGCCCCGCGGGGAACTGGCCGCCCGTGCGGGCGTGGTGGCGGCGCTGCTCGTCGCCGCGGCGGGCGGACTGGCCCGGGCCGGGCACGGCGTGGTCACCCTGGACGGGCCGCGGCTGCCGGCGACCGCGCCGCCGAAGGTGGTGGTCCCCGGGATCGGGGACATCGGCGGGCTGCTCCCGGACCGCGTGGGGGACCTCGTCGACGGCCGGACCCGCCTGGGCTTCTCGGTGGAGTCCGGGCCGACCCTGCTGGGCGCGGGGGTGTGGGCGCTGTCCGTCCTGGCGGTGGCGCTGCTGGCTTCGCGGCGGGGGCCCGCGGCCTTCGCACGGCTGCGGCCCGCGGTGTCGGCGCTGGTGACGGCCCTGCTGGTGGCGGTGGTGGCCGCGCTGGCGGCCGCCGTGTGGGCGGCGGCGGTCGACGGGCATCCGGGGCGGGTGCTGGGCGCCGCCCTGCTGGGAGCGCCGAACGGGGCCTGGACCGGGGTGCTGCTGGGGCTGTTCGTACCCTTCGACGGCCGGGTCACGGGCGCCCCGGGCCGGCTGCTGCCGGATCCGCTGGACGATCTGCTGGGGGTGGCGGCGCGGGAGCCGGTGACGGTGGGCCGGCTCGCGGAGTACGACGGGCGGGTCTGGCTGCTGGTCGCGGGAGCGGCGCTGCTGCTGCTCTGCGCCGGTGTGCCGGCCGCCGTACGGACTCCCGGGCGCGGGATCGCGCAGTGCGCGGTGCGGCTGTCGGCCGTGACCGGGGTGGCGCTGGCGGCGCTGGCCCTGCTGACCCGGGTGTCGGCCGGGGGTCCCCCCGGCGGGCCGTCGCTGTCGGTGCCCGGCACGGATGTGCTGGACGCCGGGGTGGAGCTGCGGGGCGACGTGCTGTACGCGCTGCTGCTGGGGGCGGTCTGGGGTGCGGTGGCGGGCGGGGCGGGTGCCCTGCTGGCGCGACGGCGGCGTCCGGCGGTGCGGTGGCCGGTGCCGGGGGCCGGGGCGGGAGGGGCGGGGGCGGGCGGACCGGCTCCCGGCGCGCCCGCGCGGCCGCACCGGCCCCCGCCGGGGGCGCCGTTCCCGTACCCCCGTCCGGGCGATGGGCCGCAGCGGTTTCCCGACCCCGAGCCGGACGGATCCTGGGACGTCACCGTCACCCGGCCGCCGCGCAGGCCCTCCGGGCACCCGGCGCCGCGCCCGCGCCCGCCGTTCACCCCGCCGCCGCCCCCTCCCCCGCCGCCACCGCTGGGGCCTGCGGGCTGAGGCGGCGGAAAGGGGACGGGGCGTACCGAATCGAACACGCTCGGCCACCGCGCCGGCCCGAGGACCCCCGACACCTCGCGGCAGGCCCGCATTCACCCCGCCGCCACTCCCCCGCCGCCCCCCGGGCACCTGCGATCAGCGGCGGCGCAGGCCCCGGCGCCGGAAAATGGTTCCGGCAGGTGGGACAGGGGTCCGAGCATGTGGGACGGGAAGATACGGTGAGGGCACCATGAGCGCTTCGCAGACCTCCGACGTCCCCACCCTCCTCGTCAAGATCTTCGGCAAGGACCGTCCCGGGATCACCGCCGGGCTGTTCGACACCCTCGCCGCCTACTCCGTCGACGTCGTCGACATCGAGCAGGTCGTCACCCGTGGCCGCATCGTCCTGTGCGCCCTCGTCACCAAGCCCGCCTCCGGCGGCGAAGGCGAGCTGCGGGCCACCGTCCACAGCTGGGCCGACTCGCTGAAGCTCCAGGCCGAGATCCTCTCGGGCACCGGCGACAACCGGCCGCGCGGCAGCGGCCGTTCCCATGTCACCGTGCTCGGGCATCCGCTGACCGCCGAGTCCACGGCGGCCATCGCCTCCCGGATCACCGCGACCGGCGGCAACATCGACCGCATCTTCCGGCTCGCCAAGTACCCGGTGACCGCGGTCGAGTTCGCCGTCTCCGGTGTGGAGACCGAGCCGCTGCGCACCGAGCTGGCCACCGCCTCCTCGCACATCGGCGTGGACGTGGCCGTGGTCTCGGCCGGGCTGCACCGCCGGGCCCAGCGCCTGGTCGTCATGGACGTGGACTCGACCCTGATCCAGGACGAGGTCATCGAGCTGTTCGCCGCGCACGCGGGCTGCGAGGCGGAGGTCGCCGAGGTGACCGAGCGGGCCATGCGCGGCGAGCTGGACTTCGAGCAGTCGCTGCACGCCCGCGTGAAGCTGCTGGCCGGGCTGGACGCCTCGGTCGTGGACAAGGTGCGCTCCGAGGTGCGGCTCACGCCGGGCGCCCGGACCCTGATCCGCACCCTCAAGCAGCTCGGCTACCAGGTGGGTGTGGTCTCCGGCGGGTTCACTCAGGTGACGGACGATCTGCAGGAGCGGCTGGGCCTGGACTTCGCCTCGGCCAACACCCTGGAGATCGTCGACGGGCGGCTGACCGGCCGGGTCACCGGCGAGATCGTGGACCGGGCGGGCAAGGCCCGGCTGCTGCGCCGCTTCGCCGCGGAGGCCGGCGTACCGCTGGCCCAGACGGTGGCGATCGGCGACGGCGCCAACGACCTGGACATGCTGAACGCGGCCGGGCTGGGCGTGGCGTTCAACGCGAAGCCGGTGGTGCGCGAGGCCGCGCACACGGCGGTGAACGTGCCGTTCCTGGACGCGGTGCTGTACCTGCTCGGGGTCACCCGCGAAGAGGTCGAGGCCGCCGGCCTGACCTGAGGTCGCGCGCGTACGAGGACGGGCCCCGGCGGATCGGTCGCGCCGGGGCCCGTACTCGTCACCGCGTCGTACGCCCGCGCGTACGCGCGCTCAGTGGTCCTCGGGCGTCCAGAAGTCCGTCAGCGTGCCCACCCCGTGCTCCACGGTCTTCCAGGAGCCGGTGAAGGAGACGACGGCGAAGGCGGCGGCCGGGAAGCCGGTGCGGCTCATCCGGGTCAGGGTGTCGCCCTCCGCCCGCCCGGAGAGGGCGTCGGCGAGGGCGTGCATGCCCGGGTTGTGGCCGATGACGAGGAGGTTCGCCACCTCGTCGGACGTCTCGTTGAGCAGGGCGATGAGCTCGCCCAGCGAGGCGTCGTACAGCCGTTCCTCGTAGGAGGTGCGCGGCCGGTGCGGCAACTCGTGGACGGCCAGCTTCCAGGTCTCGCGGGTGCGGGCGGCGGTGGAGCAGAGGGCCAGGTCGAAGTCGATGCCGGTCTCGGCCAGCTTCAGCCCGGCCGCCGGTGCGTCCTTGCGGCCCCGTTCCGCCAGCGGGCGGTCGTGGTCGGCCACCTGGGGCCAGTCTGCCTTGGCGTGCCGGAGGAGGACGATCCTGCGGGGTGTGTCGGCGCTCATGGCTCCCAGCTTCGCATGAATCGGGCCATGGGGCGCAGGGTGTTGGGGGCTCCGGCGGACTCGGGCGCGGGGCTCGATCGAGGGGCGCGGGCGCGCGGCCCGGTCAGCCGACGACGCGCAGGATCTGCTCGGTGACCTGGAGGATCGCGGAGGCTTCGCCGGTGGCGGCATGGGCCTGGCCGGAGCCGGCGAGGAGCAGCAGCAGGAAGCCGAAGGCGAGCGCCGGCAGGGCCAGCGCCCACCAGTGCAGGCGGGTGCTCGCGCCGTGGACTCGGGGACCGGGGGTGTGTGTGGGGGCCGACATGGCCGCCTCCGTGGGTACGCGGGGTGGGACTGGCTCGCTCTCTTCGAATCTATGGATTCGAAGGCGCGGCGCCCATCCGGGACACACCCCAGTCGACCCTGACCCTGGCCCCCTAAGGGTTGGGGGGTTACCCCTACCCCCGGGGCGTTCAGGGGGAGACGGCGGTGGCGATGACGGAGATGATCACGGTCACGACCAGCATCGCGCCCAGCACCAGGCCGAGCTTCTTGTGGCTGTTCTGCGGGTTCGGTTCGAGTACGGGCGACATGCCGCTCAGTCTCGCATGCCGCATTCGTCCTCGATCGTGCGGTCCCGGCCGGCCAGGACGCCCAGCGCGATCTGCGGGACCAGCAGGGCCGCCATGACGGTGAGGGGCAGGTCCCAGCCGCCGCTGTGCTGGTAGAGCGCGCCGACGAGGAGCGGTCCGGGGATGGAGATGAGGTAGCCGGCGCTCTGTGCGAAGGCGGACAGCTTGACCACGCCGGCCGGGGACTTGGCCCGCAGTCCGATCATCGTGATGACGAGGGGGAAGGCGCAGTTGGAGACGCCGAGCAGGAGGGCCCAGGCCCAGGCTCCGGCGGCGGGTGCGAGGTAGAGGCCCGTGTATCCGACGAGGCCGAAGAGGCCGAGGGTGACGGCGATGGCGCCCTGGTTGCGCATCCGGCCGGCCAGGTTGGGGATGACGAAGGCGAGCGGAACGCCCATGACCATGGTGACGGCGAGCAGGACGCCGGCGGTGGAGGCGGAGACCCCGGCGTCGCGGAAGATCTGCGGGAGCCAGCCCATGGTGATGTACGCGCCGGTGGCCTGGAGGCCGAAGTAGCAGGCCAGGGCCCAGGCGGTGCGGCTGCGGACGATCTTCGGGCCCGCGTCCGCCGCCAGGGTCGCGGCGCTCCCGGGGGCCGCGGCCCGCTTCTCGCGCCGGGCGGCCGCCGCGACGGGCAGCCAGGGCAGTACGGCGACCAGCGCGAGCACGGCCCAGACCAGCAGGCCGGCGCGCCAGCTGCCGCCGAGGGCGGAGGTCATCGGGACGGTCGCGGCGGCGGCGAGCGAGGTGCCCAGCGCCAGGGCCATGGAGTACAGGCCGGTCATGGTGCCCACGCGGTCGGGGAACCAGCGCTTGACGATGACCGGGAGTAGCACGTTGGTCAGGGCTATGCCGGCCAGGGACAGGGCGCTGGCGGCGAGGAAGCCCGCGGCGTTGTGCGTGAAGGGCCGGATCAGCAGGCCCGCGGCGACGGCGGCCATGCCGGCGCAGACGACGGCGGCCGGGCCGAAGCGGCGGGAGAGCCGCGGCGCGGTGACGCCGAAGACGGCGAAGCAGAGGGCGGGGACGGAGGTGATGAGTCCGGCGACGGTGCCGCTCATGCCGAGGCCGGTGCGGACCTCCTCGAAGAGGGCGCCGAGGCTGGTGATGGCGGGCCGCAGGTTGAGGGCGGCCAGCACGATGCCGACGATGAGGACCGGGCCGAGCCAGGCGGGCTCGGGCCTCGGCTGCGACGGCGTCCGGGCGCTCGCCGGAGCGGTGGGACGGGTCTGCGCGGGTACCGTGCGCGCGGCTCCGGGCCGGTTCAGGGTCTGTATTTCTTCGTCGGGCATTACACCATCATAGAATCATGGGATGATTGGTTGTCCACTTTCGGAGAGGAACCCGTCCGCATGCCGCTGACCTCGCCCCGGCGCTCCGCACTGGTCGATCAGGTGATCGCCCAGCTCCGGAACCAGATCACGTCCGGCGAATGGCCCGTCGGGGCCCGCATCCCCACCGAGCCGGAGCTGGTGGAGCTGCTGGGCGTCGCCCGCAACACCGTCCGCGAGGCCGTCCGGGCGCTGGCGCACAACGGGCTGCTGGACATCCGGCAGGGCTCGGGGACGTACGTCATCGCCACCAGCGAGCTGGCCGGGGTGATGCACCGCCGCTTCGCGGGCGCCGACCCCCGGCACATCGCGGAGCTCCGCTCGACGCTGGAGTCGGCCGCGGCCCGGCTGGCGGCGGAGCGGCGCACCGAGCGGGACCTGGGGCAGCTGGACGCGCTGCTGGCGCGGCGCGAGGAGGCCTGGGCGAGCGGCGGCGCGGAGCGGTTCATCGCGGCGGACGTCGCCCTGCACATGGCGGTGGTGGCGGCCTCGCACAACGAGGTGCTCATCGAGCTCTACGCGGACCTCGGCGAGCTGGTCGCGGAATGGCTGCGCACGGACGTGGGCACGGAGCTGGATCCGGCGGCCCACCTGGACCACGCCCGGCTGATCGAGGCGATCCGGCGCGGGGACGGGTCCACCGCGGCCTCGGAGGCGGCGGGCTACCCGTACGTGTGCCTCGGCGGGAAGTAGCCGCGTACGAGGTCCGCGCCACCTGGCCGGTCACGGCCGCTGGTGGGTGACCCAGGCGGAGCGGACCTCCTTCCAGCAGCGGCCGGTGAGCTCGGTCCGGCCGGCCGGACCGAGGGGGACGGCGGCGCTGTCCGCGTCCACGTCCCACCAGCGGTCGCATTCCACGTGCAGGCGCAGGAGATCGGTCTCCGGATAGCCGTTCTGGCAGGTGGCCGTGGCCTGCGAGCCCTCGATCACGGTGTCGCAGTCGGCGCCGAAGAGGTCCCGGGGCTCGGCCGGCCGGAGCCGTACGGGTGGCTCGGCGGGGATCTCGTCGAGGTTCACGGCGGCGGGCTCGGCGACGGCCACCGCCCCCGGCCCTGCCGGTGCTTCCTCCCCCTCCTGCTGCGCGTCGGCCCCCGGGATCAGGAACCCCGTCAGGACCACCGAGGTGACCAGCAGCGATACCGCTCGGCTCCGCCTCGCGCGCACTCCCGTACCTCCTCCCCGCACGAGCCGGGAAGATCCCGGCTCGGTCAGTTTGCAGGCATCTGTCCCGGTTTTCGACTCGGGAAGATCCGGTCGGAGTGCGGAAATCTGATCGAGTACCCGGCCGGAACCCCCACCCCCCACCGGCGGAAACGGCGGCGGCCGCGCCTCCCGGAAGGAAGACGCGGCCGCCGCCGTACGGACGTACCCGTGCCGCTCAGGCACCCATCGCGTGCAGGCCGCCGTCCACGTGGACGATCTCGCCGGTGGTCTTCGGGAACCAGTCCGACAGCAGGGCCACGACGCCCTTGCCCGCCGGCTCCGGGTCGCTCATGTCCCACTCCAGCATGGAGCGGGAGTTCCACACGTCCGCCAGCTCCGAGAAGCCCGGGATGGACTTCGCGGCCATCGAGCCGATCGGACCGGCCGAGACCAGGTTGCAGCGGATGTTCTCCTTGCCCAGGTCACGGGCGAGGTAGCGGCTGGTGGCCTCCAGCGCGGCCTTGGCCGGGCCCATCCAGTCGTACTGCGGCCAGGCGTACTGCGCGTCGAAGGTGAGGCCCACGACGGCCGCGCCCTCCGCCGGGAACAGCGGCTTGCAGGCCATGGTCAGCGACTTCAGCGAGAACGCCGAGACGTGCATCGCGGTCGCGACCGACTCGAACGGGGTGTTCAGGAAGTTGCCGCCGAGGGCGTCCTGCGGGGCGAAGCCGATGGAGTGCACGACTCCGTCGAGGCCGCCGAGCTCGTCGCGGACGAGGCCCTCCAGGCGGGCCAGGTGCTCGTCGTTGGTGACGTCGAGCTCGATCACCTTGACCGGCTTCGGCAGCTTCTTGGCGATGCGCTCGGTCAGCGTCGGCCGCGGGAACGCGGTGAGGATGACCTCGGCGCCCTGCTCCTGGGCCAGCTTGGCGGTGTGGAAGGCGATGGACGACTCCATCAGCACCCCGGTGATGAGGATGCGCTTGCCGTCGAGAATTCCGCTCATGGTGATCAGTGACCCATGCCCAATCCGCCGTCAACGGGAATGACGGCTCCTGTGATGTACGCGGCGTCGTCGGACGCCAGGAAGCTCACGGCCGCCGCGATCTCCTCGGGCTGCGCGTAGCGGCCCAGGGGCACCTGGCCCACGATGCCCGCGCGCTGCTCGTCGGTGAGCACCTTCGTCATGTCGGTGTCCACGAAGCCGGGGGCCACGACGTTGAAGGTGATGTTGCGCGAGCCGAGCTCACGCGCGAGCGAACGGGCGAAGCCGACCAGCGCGGCCTTGGAGGCGGCGTAGTTGGCCTGGCCGGCCGAGCCGAGCAGCCCGACGACCGAGGAGATCAGGACGACGCGGCCCTTCTTGGCACGGAGCATGCCACGGTTCGCGCGCTTGACCACCCGGAAGGTGCCGGTGAGGTTGGTGTCGACGACGGAGGCGAAGTCGTCCTCGGACATGCGCATGAGCAGCGTGTCCTTGGTGATGCCGGCGTTGGCCACCAGCACCTCGACGGCGCCGTGCGCGTCCTCGATCTCCTTGTAGGCCTGCTCCACCTGCTCGGAGTCGGTGATGTCGCAGCGGACCGCCAGGACGCCGAGCGCGGTGAGCTCCTGCGGCGGCTCACCCGACCGGTACGTGATCGCGACCTTGTCGCCGGCCTGCGCGAAGGCTCGGGCGATGGCGAGGCCGATGCCCCGGTTTCCTCCGGTGACGAGAACCGAGCGGCTCAACGGATCACCCTTTCGACTAGCGGTCTGAGTACCAGAAACCTATAGGCCGGGCCCCCCGCACGCAGAATCGATCTCCCACAGGGCCTCGGTACGGGCTCTGTCGAGTCCCTACAGAAAGATGTAGGCACAAGAGCCCCGAGCGCGACATGATCGAGGCGACCGGCCCCGACCCCGGGAGGACTACCGTGCCCCATTCCATCGACGCGGCCTTCACCGCGCTGCCCTTGCGGGCGCTCGCCGACGCGGCGCTCGCCCGGGCCCGCGCGCTGGGCTGCGACCATGCCGACTTCCGGCTCGAACGGATCCGCAGCGCCTCCTGGCGGCTCCGGGACGCCAAGCCCTCCGGCAGTTCCGACACCACCGACCTCGGGTACGCGGTCCGCGTCGTGCACGGCGGCAGCTGGGGGTTCGCCTCCGGGGTGGACCTGACCATGGACGGCGCCGCCAAGGTGGCCTCGCAGGCCGTGGCGATGGCGAAGCTGTCCGCGCAGGTCATCAAGGCCGCGGGCTCGAACGAGCGGGTGGAGCTCGCCGACGAGCCGGTGCACGCCGACAAGACGTGGATCTCGGCGTACGACGTGAACCCGTTCGAGGTGCCGGACGCGGAGAAGGCGGCCCTGCTCGCCGACTGGAGCTCGCGGCTGCTGGCCGCCGACGGGGTCGCGCACGTCGACGCCTCGCTGCTCGCCGTCCACGAGAACAAGTTCTACGCGGACACCGCCGGCACGATGACCACGCAGCAGCGCGTACGGATCCACCCGCAGCTCACCGCGGTCGCCGTGGACTCCACCACCGGCGAGTTCGACTCGATGCGCACCATCGCCCCGCCGGCCGGCCGCGGCTGGGAGTACCTGACGGGCACCGGCTGGGACTGGGACTCCGAGCTGGAGCAGATCCCCGGGCTGCTCGCCGAGAAGATGCGGGCGCCGAGCGTCGAGGCCGGCCGCTACGACCTGGTCGTCGACCCGTCCAACCTCTGGCTCACCATCCACGAGTCCATCGGCCACGCCACCGAGCTCGACCGGGCGCTGGGCTACGAGGCGGCGTACGCGGGGACCTCCTTCGCCACCTTCGACCAGCTGGGCAAGCTCAAGTACGGCTCCCCCGTCATGAACGTCACCGGTGACCGCACCGCCGAGCACGGGCTCGCCACCGTCGGCTTCGACGACGAGGGCGTCCAGGCGCAGAGCTGGGACCTGGTCAAGGACGGCACCCTGGTCGGCTACCAGCTGGACCGGCGGATCGCGAAGCTCACCGACCTGGGCCGCTCCAACGGGTGCGCCTTCGCCGACTCCCCCGGGCACGTGCCCGTGCAGCGGATGGCGAACGTCTCGCTCCAGCCGGATCCGGGCGGACTGTCCACCGAGGACCTGATCGGCGGGGTGGAACGCGGGATCTACGTGGTCGGCGACCGCTCGTGGTCGATCGACATGCAGCGCTACAACTTCCAGTTCACCGGGCAGCGGTTCTTCCGGATCGAGAACGGCAAGCTGGCCGGACAGCTGCGCGACGTCGCCTACCAGGCCACGACCACCGACTTCTGGGGCTCGATGGAGAAAGTCGGCGGCCCGCAGACGTACGTCCTGGGCGGCGCCTTCAACTGCGGCAAGGCCCAGCCGGGCCAGGTCGCGGCCGTCTCGCACGGCTGCCCGTCCGCGCTGTTCCGCGACGTGAACATCCTGAACACCACGCAGGAGGCCGGCCGATGAGCGCTCACCGTCGCCACCGGATCTGCCGGGGGTCCGGGGGCTGCCCCCCGGGACGACACCGTCTGAACACCACGCAGGAGGCCGGCCGATGAGCCGTACGAGTCCCCACGAGATCGTCGAGCGCGCGCTGGAGCTGTCCACCGCCGACGGCTGCGTCGTCATCGCCGACGAGCAGTCGACCGCCAACCTGCGCTGGGCGGGCAACGCCCTCACCACCAACGGCGTCACCCGCGGCCGGACCCTCACGGTCATCGCCACGGTCGACGGCAAGGACGGCACGGCCTCGGGGGTCGTGTCGCGCTCCGCCGTGACCGCCGAGGACCTGGAGCCGCTGGTCCGCGCCGCCGAGGCGGCCGCCCGCGGCGCCGGCCCCGCGGAGGACGCCCGCCCGCTGGTCACCGGGACCCCGGCCTCGCCGGACTTCACCGAGGCCCCGGCGGAAACCTCCTCGGCGGTGTTCGCGGACTTCGCCCCGGCCCTCGGCGAGGCCTTCGCCCGGGCCCGCGCCGGCGGCCGGGAGCTGTACGGCTTCGCCAACCACGAGCTGGTCTCCACGTACGTCGGCACCTCGACGGGCCTGCGGCTGCGCCACGACCAGCCGAACGGCACCCTGGAGCTCAACGCCAAGTCCCCCGACCGGCAGCGCTCGGCCTGGGCCGGCCGCTCCACCCGGGACTTCAAGGACGTGGACCCGACCGTGCTGGACGCCGAGCTGGCCGTACGGCTGGGCTGGGCCGAGCGGAAGATCGACCTGCCCGCCGGCCGGTACGAGACCCTGCTGCCGCCCACGGCCGTGGCCGATCTGCTGATCTACCAGATGTGGTCCGCGGCGGCCCGGGACGCGGTCGAGGGCCGGACGGTCTTCTCCAAGCCCGGCGGCGGCACCCGGCTCGGCGAGAAGCTCTCCCGGCTGCCGCTGACCCTGCGCAGCGACCCGGCGGCGCCGGGCCTGGAGTCCGCGCCGTTCGTGATCGCGCACAGCTCGGGCGACGACGCCTCGGTCTTCGACAACGGGCTGCCGGTCCCGGCCACCGAGTGGATCCGCGAGGGCGAGCTGGCCCGGCTGACCACGACCCGGCACAGCGCCGCCATGACCGGGATGCCGGTCGCGCCGGGCTTCGGGAACCTGATCCTGGACGGCGGCGGCGACCGCTCGCTGGAGGAGATGGTGGCCTCCACCGAGCGGGGTCTGCTGCTGACCTGCCTCTGGTACATCCGCGAGGTGGACCCGGCGACGCTGCTGCTCACGGGCCTGACCCGGGACGGGGTCTACCTGGTGGAGAACGGGCAGGTCGTCGGCGAGGTGAACAACTTCCGCTTCAACGAGTCGCCGGTGGACCTGCTGTCGCGGGCCTCGGAGGCGGGCCGGACCGAGCAGACCCTGCCGCGCGAGTGGAGCGACTGGTTCACACGGGCCGCGATGCCCGCGCTGAGGATCCCCGATTTCAACATGAGCTCGGTCAGCAAGGGCGTCTGACCACCTAGACTGAGCCTTTGGCGTGACGCATTTCCCCATGTGAAGGAGTCGAGAGACCGTGACGGACATCGTCGACGAACTGAAGTGGCGTGGGCTCTTCGCCCAGTCCACCGACGAAGAAGCGCTGCGCAAGGCGTTCGCGGACGGTCCGGTCACCTTCTATTGCGGCTTCGACCCGACGGCGGCCTCCCTGCACGTGGGACACCTCGTGCAGGTGCTGACCGTACGCCGGCTCCAGCAGGCCGGGCACCGGCCGCTGGCGCTGGTCGGGGGGGCGACCGGCCAGATCGGCGACCCGCGGCCCACCGCGGAGCGGACGCTGAACGACCCGGAGACGATCGCGAACTGGGTGAACCGGCTGCGCGGCCAGATCGAGCCGTACCTGTCCTTCGAGGGCGAGAACGCCGCGGTCATGGTGAACAACCTGGACTGGACGGCGGGCATGTCCGCCATCGAGTTCCTGCGGGACATCGGCAAGCACTTCCGCGTCAACAAGATGCTGACGAAGGACTCGGTCGCCAAGCGGCTGGAGTCCGACCAGGGCATCAGCTACACCGAGTTCAGCTACCAGTTGCTCCAGGGCATGGACTTCCTGGAGCTGTACCGGCGCTACGGCTGCACCCTCCAGCAGGGCGGGTCCGACCAGTGGGGCAACCTGACCGCCGGTCTCGACCTGATCCACCGCCTGGAGCCGCACGCCGAGGTGCACGCGCTGGCGACCCCGCTGATGGTCAAGGCGGACGGCACCAAGTTCGGCAAGACCGAGGGCGGGGCCGTCTGGCTCGACCCGGAGATGACCACCCCGTACGCCTTCTACCAGTTCTGGCTGAACGTGGACGACCGGGACATCTCCACCTACATGCGGATCCTGTCCTTCAAGTCCCGCGAGGAGCTGGAGGAGCTGGAGGCGCAGACCGCCGAGCGGCCGCAGGCGCGCGCCGCCCAGCGGGCGCTGGCGGAGGAGCTGACCACCCTGGTGCACGGCGCCGGCCAGTGCGCGGCCGTGATCGCCGCGTCGAAGGCGCTGTTCGGCCAGGGCGAGCTGGCGGACCTGGACGAGGCCACGCTGGCCGCGGCCCTGTCCGAGCTGCCGCACGTACGGGTGGCCGAGCCCGGCCTGGTGGTGGACCTGCTCGCCGAGACCGGGCTGGTGGCGAGCAAGTCGGCGGGCCGGCGGACCGTGAAGGAGGGTGGCGCCTACGTGAACAACGCGAAGGTCACCGCCGAGGACGCGGTCCCCGCCAAGGAGGAGCTGCTGCACGGGCGCTGGCTGGTGCTGCGCCGCGGCAAGAAGAACCTGGCGGCGGTCGAGGTCACGGGCTGACGCCTAGGGCCTGACGATCGAGCGCGGCGGAGGGGCCGGTACGGACGGGACGTCCGGCCGGCCCCTCCGTCGTGCCGCCCCTCAGGTCATCTGCTTGCTGCCGCCCTTGAGCGACTTGTAGACCATCTCACCGAGAGCCACGATCAGCACCGCTCCGGCGAGTTGCAGCAGGTGCCGGGTCCAGTCGATGCCCTTGGTCTCCCCGACGCCGATCCACACCGCGACGGCGTTGCCCAGGATGCCGCCGGCGATGCCGCACAGGGTGGTCAGCCAGAGGGGCTGGTGCTGCTTGCCCGGCAGGATGGCCCGGGCAATGAGGCCGAGCACGAAACCGACGATGATCGCCCACAACCATGACATGTCGAGCCTCCTCGTGGCGCGTTGTGCGCATGTGGGCCCAGTCTCGACCCGTACGGCGTACTGCGCATTTCGGACGGCCCCATTCGGGGGACACCCCCTCTCCTCCCCGCGGAGCGGGCGGCGTACGGTGGGAGGGTCCGGACCGGGGTGTGTCCGGCGGGTGAATCGGGCGGTGGAGCGTGGAGCGGAAGAAGCGGAACGGGGCCCAGGTCTTCCGGATCACCGGAGCCCGGATGAGCCTCGACGAGGACGTGCGGGGACGGCAGCGCCGGTACGTCATCTCGATGGCGATCAGGACGCTCTCGGTGCTCGCCACGGTGATCCTGTGGAACGTGGAACGTCACGTGGCGATCGTGACGCTCATCGCCGGCGGGCTGCTGCCGTACGTGGCGGTGGTCATCGCCAACGCGGGGCGCGAATCGACCCCCTCGCTGCCCTCGCACTTCATCCCGTCACCTGTGCGTCCGGCACTGGACGCGGGAAACCTCAAGAAAAGCTCAGATCAATCATGAAGTTCCGGTGCACCGCACCGGGTCCTGCGTGACATACTGCCTACGCGCTCCGCATCCCCCGTCGGAGCGACGGACCGACGCCGGGCAGCTCCCCCCGTGGCTGCTCGGCGTCGCCTTTCCGTGGCAGGGGTTTGTAGGGTTGAGGCGTGAACTCCCCTGACTCCCCCGGCTCCACCCCGCCCCCCTCCGACGCCGCGACGCCCGCGCCCTCCTGCTCCGCCAAGGGCTGCCGCGAGGCGGCCGTCTGGGTCCTGGCGTGGAACAACCCGAAGCTGCACACGCCGGAGCGCCGCAAGACCTGGCTGGCGTGCGAGGAGCACCGGGAGCACCTCTCCCAGTTCCTGGGAGTGCGCGGGTTCCTCAAGGACGTCGTGAAGCTCGACGAGTGGGTCCAGCCGGAGGGCTCGGAGCGCCCGTAGCGGCCGGCGTCGGCCGCCCGTCGTCGGGCGCCCGACGACGGCTGCCGGTCGTCGGCCGTCAGCCGCCGATCGCGGACATCGGGCGGTCGGGCTGGAGGAAGGACGGGTCGTCGAGTCCGGACCCGGCCTTCTTGCCCCACATCGCCACCTTCCACAGGCGGGCGATCTCCTCGTCCGGGGCCCCGGAGCGCAGCGCGGCGCGCAGGTCCGACTCCTCGGTGGCGAACAGGCACGTACGGACCTGGCCGTCGGCCGTGAGCCTCGTACGGTCGCAGGCGCCGCAGAAGGGGCGGGTGACCGAGGCGATGACGCCGACGGTGGCGGGTCCGCCGTCGACCACCCAGCGCTCGGCGGGGGCGGAGCCGCGCTCCTCGGCGCCTTCCTCGGTGAGGGTGAAGCGGGTGCGCAGCGAGGCCAGGATGTCACCGGCGGTGATCATGCCCTCGCGCTTCCAGCCGTGCTGGGCGTCGAGCGGCATCTGCTCGATGAAGCGGAGCTCGTACTCGTTCTCCACGGCCCAGGCGAGCAGGTCGGGGGCCTCGTCCTCGTTGAGGCCCGGCATCAGGACGGCGTTGACCTTGACGGGGGTCAGGCCGGCCTCGCGGGCCGCGGCCATGCCGTCGATGACGTCGCGGTGGCGGTCACGCCGGGTGAGGGTCTTGAAGACCTCGGGCCGGAGCGTGTCCAGCGAAACGTTTACCCGGTCCAGCCCGGCGGCCTTGAGCGCCTGCGCGGTGCGCTTGAGGCCGATGCCGTTGGTGGTCAGGGACATCTGGGGGCGCGGCTCCAGGGCCGCGCACTGCTCGACGATCCCGACCAGGCCGGGGCGCAGCAGCGGTTCTCCGCCGGTGAAGCGGACCTCGGTGATCCCGAGCTGTGTGACGGCGATCCGGATCAGCCGGACGATCTCCTCGTCGGTGAGCAGATCGGACTTGCCGAGCCACTGCAGGCCTTCTTCGGGCATGCAGTACGTGCAGCGCAGATTGCACCGGTCGGTGAGCGAGACGCGCAGGTCAGTGGCCACGCGGCCGTAGGTGTCCAGAAGCATTTCGGGCCCCCTCCCTGTCCGGTCCATAGAGACGTTCGCGCCACTTCGGGTAAACGCCCGGCGCTGTATTCGAGCCTACGCGACGGGTGTGACGCGTAGGGATGCCCAAATGAACGAGACGCGGCGTGGCCGCGTCGTAGAGAAGTACGACGCGGCCACGTTGGGTGCTCGGCTCATGTCACATGAGCACGGTGTCAGTGCGCGCCCGTTCCCGTAAGGGAGCGGACCTCAAGCTCCGCGAACTTCTGGGGGTCGGCCTGCTCCTTGGACAGGACGGTGCCGAGCCAGCCCAGCAGGAACCCGAGCGGGATGGAGACGATCCCGGGGTTCTCCAGGGGGAACCAGTGGAAGTCGACCCCCTTGAACATCGAGGTCTTGTCGTTGCCGGACACGACGGGTGAGAAGAGCACCAGGACCACGGACGAGATCAGGCCGCCGTAGATCGACCAGAGGGCGCCCCGGGTGGTGAACCGCTTCCAGAAGAGGCTGTAGAGGATCGTCGGGAGGTTCGCCGAGGCCGCGACGGCGAAGGCGAGGGCGACCAGGCCCGCGATGTTGATGTCCCGGGCGAGCGCGCCGAGGACGATGGCGACGGCGCCGATGACGACGGTGGACCAGCGGGCCGCCCGTACCTCCTCCTTCTCGGTGGCCTCGCCCTTGCGGATCACGTTGACGTAGATGTCGTGCGCGAAGGAAGAGGAGGAGGCGAGGGTCAGGCCGGCGACCACGGCGAGGATCGTGGCGAAGGCGACCGCGGAGATCACGGCGAGCAGGATCGCGCCGCCGGTGGAGTCGGCACCGCCGCCGACGGCCTGGGCCAGGAGCGGGGCGGCGGTGTTGCCGGACGGGTTGGAGTCGGTGATCTCCTTGGGGCTGAGCAGGGCGGCGGCGCCGAAGCCGAGGGCGATCGTCATCAGGTAGAAGACGCCGATGATGCCGATGGCCCAGTTCACGGACTTGCGGGCGGCCTTCGCGGTGGGCACCGTGTAGAAGCGGATCAGGATGTGCGGCAGGCCGGCCGTGCCGAGGACCAGCGCGAGGCCCAGGGAGATGAAGTCCAGCTTCGAGGTCCCGGTGATGCCGTACTTGAGTCCGGGTTCCAGGAAGGACGAGCCCTTGCCGCTGTTCTCGGCCGCTTTGCCGAGCAGGTCGGAGACGTTGAAGTTGAACTTCCACATCACCAGGAAGGTGATCAGCAGGGCGCCCGCGATGAGGAGGACGGCCTTGACCATCTGGACCCAGGTGGTGCCCTTCATGCCGCCGATGGTGACGTAGAGGATCATCAGCACGCCGACCAGCGCGACGATGGCGATCTGGCCGCCGTCACTGGTGATCCCGAGGAGCAGGGAGACCAGTACGCCGGCGCCGGCCATCTGGGCCAGCAGGTAGAAGATCGAGACCACGATGGTGGAGGTGCCCGCGGCGGTGCGTACGGGGCGCTGGCGCATCCGGTAGGCGAGGACGTCGCCCATCGTGTAGCGGCCCGAATTGCGCAGCGGTTCGGCGACCAGCAGCAGGGCCACCAGCCAGGCGACCAGGAAGCCGATGGAGTACAGGAAGCCGTCGTAGCCCTTGAGGGCGATGACGCCGGCGATGCCGAGGAAGGACGCGGCGGACATGTAGTCGCCGGAGATGGCCAGGCCGTTCTGGAAGCCGGTGAACTGGCGGCCGCCCGCGTAGAAGTCGGCGGCGTCCTTGGTCTGGCGGCCGGCCCAGATCGTGATGACGAGGGTGGCGACGACGAAGAGACCGAACAGGGTGATGATCAGCGGCCGGTGCTCGGTGGCGCCCGCGGCCACGTTCGCCGCGAGGTGGGCGGGGAGGGTGCCGCTCATTCGCCGGCCTCCATCCGCGCCTTGATCGCCGCGGCCTTCGGGTCCAGCTTCGAGGCGGCGTGCCGGGAGTACAGCCAGGCGATGAGGAACGTCGTCGCGAACTGGGCGAGGCCGAACACGAGGGCGACGTTGATGTTGCCGAAGAGCTTGGTCCCCATGAAGCCGCCGGCGTAGTTGGACAGGAGGACGTAGAGCAGGTACCAGGCGATGAAGGCCACGGTGAGCGGGAAGGCGAAGGAGCGGTAGGAGCTGCGCAGTTCGGCGAACTCGGCGCTCTGCTGGACGGCTGCGAACTGTTCTGCCGTGGGGCTCGCCGTGGGCGTTCCCGCACTGCCGTGCGGCGGCGCTGCTTCGGTGGTCACGGGGGGCTCTCCTTGTGACGCGGGTGCGGTGGGGACGACGGACAAAACAACCTCCGTGTGGGGGGACGGTGGCGCTGATCCCCCCTTGTCAACGGCACGTACGGCGCGTCGGGACGGTTCAACACCCGTTGATTCTTCGGATGATTCTTCGGAATCCGATTTCGTCGAACTGATGGCGGAAAGTAGATCGCCGGCACTAGGTTCGGTTGTCATGGACCCGCCGTCCGACGCGACCCCGCGCGGACGGCTCTTTCACGGATGATGTGGAGAACCCATGGCTCATCTGGGACCCGGCCGCCGGCGTATCGCCGTTCCGGTCGGCCTGGCGCTCACCGCCTCGCTCGCCTTCCTGCCCTCGGTCGCGGCGTCCGCCGCTCCGCTGGGCAACACGGCGGACACGGCGGTCGCGGCGAAGCCCGACACCACCGGCCCCAAGCTCTCGTACGTCGCGAACCTGACCACGTACGCCTCGGTGAAGGCCGCGAAGAAGGCCGTCGAGCGGGCCGGCGGAACGGTGGTGACGTCCTATGAGCAGATCGGGGTCGTCGTCGCACACTCCCAGAACCCGGACTTCGCCAAGCAGCTGCGCGCGCAGCGCAGCCTGTTCGTGTCGGTCGGCGCCACCCGGACGGCCCCCCTCCAGACGGTCGCGACCACCGAGGAGGGCACGACGCAGAAGCTCAGCGCCGCGGACGCCGCCAAGGCCGCGGCGAAGGCCACGGACGGTCAGGAGCCGCTGGAGCCCAACCAGTGGGACCTGCGGGCGATCAAGGCCGATCAGGCGCACAAGATCAACGATGGCAGCCGGAACGTCACCGTGGGTGTCATCGACACGGGTGTCGACGACACCCACCCGGACCTCGCCCCGAACTTCTCCAAGGGCCAGTCGGCCAACTGTGTCGGCGGCGTCGCGGACACCACGGACGGCGCCTGGCGCCCGTACCCCGACGGCAGCGACCACGGCACGCACGTGGCCGGGACCATAGCGGCCGCGCGCAACGGCATCGGCGTCGCGGGTGTCGCGCCGGGCGTGCAGGTCGCGGCGATCAAGGTGAGCGAGCCGGGCACCAGCCTGTTCTTCACCGAGGCGGTCGTCTGCGGCTTCATGTTCGCCGCCGAGAAGGGGATCGAGGTGACCAACAACAGCTACTACGTCGACCCCTGGCTCTACAACTGCAAGGCGGACGACGATCAGAAGGCGCTGGTGGAGGCCCTCGGCCGGGCGACCAAGTACGCCGAGCGCAAGGGCGTGCTCAGCGTGGCCTCGGCGGGCAACTCCAACCACGACCTGGCGTCGAACGCCATCGTCGACGACACGAGCCCGGACGACGCCACCCCGGTCCCGCGCACCATCGACCCGCACGTCTGCCTGGACATCCCCACCCAGCTCCCGGGTGTGGTGACGGTGAGCGCGACCGGCGACCAAGGCCTGCGGTCGTACTACTCCAGCTTCGGTCTGGGCGTGGTCGACGTCGCCGCCCCGGGCGGCGACAAGTGGCAGGTCCCGGCCACCCCGGACGCCAACGGCCGCGTGCTGTCGACGCTGCCGGGCGGCGGCTACGGCTACAAGCAGGGCACCTCGATGGCCGGACCGCACGTGGCGGGCGTGGCGGCGCTGCTCAAGAGCGCGCACCCGAAGGCCACGCCCTCGCAGCTCCAGGCCATGCTGAAGGCCCAGGCCACGAAGGTGGCCTGCCCGGAGAAGATCTACGACGCCGCCGGCGCGCTGGTCGACGCCGCCACCTGCCAGAGCAAGTGGGGCCAGACCGGGTACTACGGCTACGGCGTGGTGGACGCGCTGAAGGCCGTGAAGTGAGCGGGGCGAACGCCTGAAACGGGAGGGGCCGGACCGGGGATGTCCCCGGTCCGGCCCCTCCCGCCGTTCAGGACCTTCAGGGCTTGATGAGCACCTTCAGCGCGCTGCGGTCGTCCATGGCGCGGTAGCCGTCCGGGACCTCGTCCAGGGACACGGCGCGGTCGAAGACGGGCGCCGGGTCGATCGCCCCGCTGAGCACGTCCTCCAGCAGCTCCGGGATGTACGCGCGCACCGGCGCGACGCCGCCGCGCAGGGCGATGTTGCGGTCGAACATCACGCCGAGGTCCAGGCCGGTGCCGCTGCCGTGCGGGACGCCGACGTAGCCGACGGCCCCGCCGTCACGGGTGATGTTCACGGCGGTGCGCATGGACTGCTCGGTGCCGACGGCCTCGATGACCGCGTGGGCGCCCTGGCCTCCGGTGAGCTCGCGGACCGCGGCCTCCGCGGCCTCCCCGCGCTCGGCGACGACGTCGGTGGCCCCGAAGAGCTTGGCGATGTCCGTACGGGCGGTGTGGCGGCCCAGGGCGATGATCCGTTCGGCGCCCAGGCGCTTGGCGGCGAGGACACCGCACAGGCCCACCGCACCGTCGCCGACGACGGCCACGGTGGAACCCTTGCGGACGCCGGCGCCCAGGGCGGCGTGGTGGCCGGTGCCCATGACGTCGGAGAGGGCGAGCAGGCCGGTCAGCAGGTGGTCGTCGGAGACGGCCTCGGCGGGCAGCTTCACGAGGGTGCCGTCGGCGTGCGGGACCCGGACGGCCTCGCCCTGGCCGCCGTCGAAGCCGACCGAGCCCCAGAAACCGCCGTGCACGCAGGAGGTGTACAGGCCCTCGGAGCAGTAGTCGCAGGTGCCGTCGGACCACATGAAGGGGGCGACGACGAGGTCGCCGGCCTTCAGGCCGGACACGGCCGGGCCGGTCTCCTCGACGACGCCGAGGAACTCGTGGCCGATGCGCTGGCCGGGCTGGCGCGCGGCCTCGCCGCGGTAGGCCCACAGGTCGCTGCCGCAGATGCAGGCACGCAGGACGCGGACGACGGCGTCCTCGGGGCGCTGGATCGCAGCGTCGGGCACCTCCTCCACGCGGATGTCGTGCGGGGCGTGGATGACGGTGGCGCGCATGGGTGTGCAGCCCTCCGGATCAGATGGTTCAGTCTTGTATGACGTTCCTACCGTACGCCTGCGTCGGAGTGAGTGTCCCGGTGGCCAGCAGGTACTGCGCGGCGGCGTAGGTGGCCATGATCCAGAAATCGGGGCGGGGCAGCTGGGGCCAGTCCGCGACCCCGGTGGCGATCAGGGTGTCGGAGAGCAGGAACAGCGCTCCGCCGAGGCCGGCCCGCAGGCCGAGCGCACTGGAGCGGTAGGCCATGGCGGTGAGCAGCAGGCTGTACCCGGCGACCGGGATGCGCAGGTCTGCCGGCAGGTCCGCCCAGAGCAGCGCGACGGTGCCGGTGAGGGCGAGGGCGTACGCGGCCCCGAGCGCGGGGTGCGTCCTGCCCCGGCCGAAGAGCACGAGGTAGCAGACGTGCCCCGCGGCGAACGAGCCCATGCCGATCAGGAAGGCGGGGTCGGCGTCGAAGAGCAGGGCGAGGTCCCCGCCCCACCCGAAGAGCAGGGCGGCGACCAGCAGGCGGGGCGCCTTCCGGGTGATCACGTACGCGACGAGCAGCGGCATCAGCAGCGGCTTCGCGAGGACGTGCCCGAGGTGCCAGCCGGCCAGCAGCGAGCCGAGGTCGAGGGCGGTGGCGAGGGCGAAGGCCGCGAGCAGGGCGCGCCCGGCGGCCCCGTCCCCTTCCGGTACGGCCCGCGCCCAGGAGGGCGTACGAAGGGCCCGGGACTCGGTGTCGCTCACGCGGCGCGCTCCGAGGTCTTGCCGGCGGGCTCGGCGGGAGCGGCCGGAGCGGCGCTCCCGGCGGGGGCGGCGGGCTCGGCGGGAGCGGCGGGCTCGGCGGGAGCGGCCGGGGCGGCGCTCCCGGCGGGGGCGGCCGGGGCGGCCGGGGCGGCCGGCTGCCAGCCGGGCCCGCGGAAGACGCGCCCGGCGCGCTCACGCCAGCTGCGGGCGGCGCGGATGTCACGCGCGATGGCCGCGTACTCGTGGGTGGCGACGCGCAGCGGGTTGTAGGTGCCGATGTTCTTGGTGAGCCCGTAGACCGGCTTGTCGGTCTCCCCCACCCAGGAGCCGAACATCCGGTCCCAGACGATCAGGATCCCGCCGAAGTTGCGGTCCAGGTAGCCGCCCTGTGAGGCGTGGTGGACGCGGTGGTGGGAGGGGGTGTTGAAGACGTACTCGTAGGGCCGCGGGAGCTTCCCGATGCGCTCGGTGTGGACCCAGAACTGGTAGAGGAGGTTGATGCCGTAGCAGAACGGGATCGCGGCCGGGTGCACGCCGACGGCGACCATGGGCAGGTAGAACCACCAGGTGGTGGCGCTGGTCCAGGGCTGGCGCAGGGCGGTGGTGAGGTTGAAGTTCCGGCTGCTGTGGTGGACGACGTGGCAGGCCCACAGGATGCGGATGACGTGGTGGAGCCGGTGCTGCCAGTAGTAGAGGAAGTCCTGCACCAGCAGCATCAGCAGGACGGTCCACCACAGGAACGGCACGCGCAGCGGGGTCAGTTCGTAGACCGCGGTGAACACGGCGACGACCGGGATCTTCCACAGCAGGTCGAAGCCGATGCTGCCGATCCCCATGGCGACGCTGGTCGCGGCGTCCTTGGTGTCGTACCCGGCGGCGTCCTCGTCGGGATGGAGGCGGTAGCTCACCACCTCGATGACGGTGAGCAGTACGAAGGCAGGTATGGACCACAGCACGACATCGGGCAGGTTCGGCATGCCCGCACCATAGAGCGGGTTCGGGGGCTCCGCCAGGGGTTGTTACCGATCGGTATCCATCGGGGTTACCGGCGGTTCACGCGATAATCTCCGGGCCAAGGGGAGGGCGGGGGATGACGGGCTTCGAGACGGTGGTCCTACGGGTGGCGGGCACGGCGGCGGGCGCCCTGGTGAAGTCCCTGCTGAGCCGGTCCCCGGGGGCGGGCCTGGCGGCGGACCCGGCCGCCCCGGCCCCGCGCTGGCGCCGCCCGGCGGAGCTCGGCGACCCGGAGATCCGCCGCCTGACGCAGGCCCTGGCGTCCCGCATGGGCCCGGCGTGCGGATCACTGCCGGAGCACGAGCGCCTGGCGGCGCTGGACGCGGTCGCGGACGCCTTCGCCACGCTCGGGCCGCTGACTCCGGAGTCGCTGTTCGCAGTGGACCTGGACCCCGCGGCCCTGGCGGCCACCCTCCCGCCGCCCCCGCCCGGGCTGAGCCCGCCGGCCGGGGCGCTGTACGGGCGCCTGATCCGCCTGTGCTGCGCACACGCGGTGGAGTACGTGACGACCCTCCCGGCCTTCGGCGCCCGGACGGACGTGGAACTGGTGCGCCGGACCGGCGAGTTGGGGCGGGCGCTGGACCGGCTTGCGGACCGCTCGGACGGGGCGGCCCACGCCTTCGAGGAACGCTACGCGCGGTACGTCGCCGAGGCCCACGGGCGACTTCAGCTGTTCGGCGTGACCACCGGCCGGGCGCGCCAGGAATGGCCCCTGGACCTCGCGTACATCAGCCTCGCGGTGACCGGCGAGCAGGAGCTGATGCCGGGCGGGCCCGGGACGCACCAGACCTCCGTCAGGGCGGAGCAGGCGCTCGGCACGGCGGAGCGGGTCCTGCTGCGGGGCCCGGCGGGGTCGGGCAAGAGCACGCTGGTGCAGTGGCTGGCGCTGAACGCCGCCCGGCAGGCCGAGGGGCCGTGGAGCACGTGCGTACCGTTCGTGCTGCGCCTGCGCTCCTTCACGTCGGCCGACGCCCTCCCGCTGCCGGAGGAGTTCCTGCGGGCCTCGGGCGTACCGCTGACGGCTCCGCCGGGGTGGGTCGAGGAACTGATGGCCTCGGGGCGGGCGTTGGTCCTGGTGGACGGCGTGGACGAGGTCCCGCAGCGGCTGCGCACCCGCACGGAGGCGTGGCTGCGCTCGCTGATCACCGCGTTCCCGAAGGCGCGGTACGTGGTGACGACCCGGCCGTCGGCGGTCCCCGAGAGCTGGCTCGCCGGTCAGGGGTTCGCCCCGCACTCGCTGCTGCCGATGGAGCGGGAGGACGTACGGGCCTTCGTCAGGCACTGGCACGCGGCGGCCCGGGCGGAGGGCCAGGAGGTGGACGCGTACGAGGCTTCGCTGCTGGAGGCGGTCGCCGGCCGCCGCGACCTCGGCCGGCTGGCGACGAACCCGCTGATGTGCGCGCTGCTGTGCGCCCTGAACCAGGACCGCCGCATGCAGCTGCCGCGGGCGCGGAAGGAGCTGTACGACGCGGCGCTGGACATGCTGCTGGTCCGGCGCGACACCGAGCGGGAGATCCTCGGCGTCGAGGGTGTGTACCTCACCCGGGAGGAGCAGATCGCGCTGCTCCAGCGGTTCGCGTACTGGCTGATCAGGAACGGCCAGGTCGAGGCGGTCCGGGAGGAGGCCGTGGAGATGGTGGGCGAGTGGCTGGACGCGATGCCCCAGGTACGGGCCGATGCGGAGCAGGTCTTCTCCCACCTGCTGATCCGCAGCGGACTGCTGCGCGAACCGGTCCGGGGCTCCGTGGACTTCGTCCACCGCACCTTCCAGGACTACCTGGGCGCGAAGGCGGCGGTGGAGGCCAGGGACTTCGGCGTGCTGGTGAAGAACGCCCAGGACGACACCTGGGACGACGTGGTCCGCATGGCCGTGGGCCACGCCCGCCCGGACGAGCGGGTCCGCATCCTGCGGGGGCTGCTCCGCCGGGCGGACAAGGTCAAAGGCGCCCGCAACCGCCTGATCCTGCTGGCGGCGGCCTGCCTGGAACACGCCCCGGAACTGGACCCGGCCGTGCGCGCCGACGTACAGGAGCGCACGGCGCGCCTGCTGCCGCCCCGGACCCGCGGTCAGGCGGAGGAGCTGGCCAAGGCCGGCGAGCTCGTGCTGGAACTGCTGCCCCTGGACGACGATCTCGGCGAGGACGAAGCGGAGGCGATCGTCCGCACGGCGGGGCTGGTCGGCGGGGTGCGCGCCCTGGAGATCATCGCCCGGTTCCGGCGGGACAACCGCCTGAACGTGGCCTACGCCCTGGCGGACAGCTGGGGCCGGTTCGATGCGGGCGAGTACGCCGACGCGGTTCTCTCGGCGGCCCCGATGTCCGGTGCGAGCCTGCTGGTGAGCACCGGGGAGCAGTTGGCCCAGGTCGGACGGCTCACCCAGGTGAAGAGGATCAACCTGCACTGGGCCCCCGGCCTGCCCGAGCTGGTCGGACGGCGCCCGGACCTCGAATGGCTCTTCGTCTACCGCAACGAAGGCCTCGGTGACCTGTCCCTGCTGGCGCCGCTCGACCGCCTGGCCTTCCTGGGGCTGTCCCTGTGCCCGAACGTGACCGACCTCGCGCCGCTCGCCGGGCTGCCGCTGCGCGAGCTCAGCCTGGTCGGCCTGCCGGACCGCGTCCCCTTGGAGCCGCTGCGCGAACTCGGCCTGGACACCCTGGCCCTGGGCTGCCGGACGTCCGCGGACCGGGTCGGCGATCTCCCGCTCCCGGAAGGGCTGCAGACCCTCCACCTGCTCCGGGGAGCGGAGGGCCTGTCACTGGAGGGTCTGGACCGCTGGACCGGGCTGCGGTCACTGGCGGTCACCGGCGACGGCCAGGCCGACGAGCTCGCCCGGGTCGCCAAGCCCGCGCTCACGAGCCTGACCGTCACCGCCGCGGCACCGGACCTCGCCCGGCTGCCCCGACACGATCGGCTCACCGCCCTGTCGCTGAACCAGTGCTCCGTCGGCGACCTCGCTCCACTGCGGGCCCTGCCCGGCCTGAGGAACCTCATGCTGAACCACTGCGGGGAGACCCACGACCTCAGTCCGCTGTCCGGCCTGGACGGGCTCACGGTCACGGTGTTCGGCACCGCGGAGGTCACCGGTGCCGAGGGCATCCCGCCGGAGCGGCTCAGGCTCCGACGGCCGTGAGCCGCCCCAACGGGCCGGCGGGCTACCAGATGCGGACCGAGCCGCCTCGGGCGAAGGCGGGGCTCGTGGCCTGCGGGGGGATCGTGTCCAGGGGCTCCGCGATCTCCGCGACCGTCGGGCCGTGCTTGGCCGCGACCGCGTCCAGCAGGGCCAGGTCGAAGCCGTAGACGCGGGCCGCGTTGCCGCCCACCATGGCGGTCACCTCCTTCCTCGGGAGGCCCGCGTAGGCGATGCGGAGGCCCTCGCGGGAGAACGGGGTGGTGCCCTCGTCGTGGGGGTAGTCGCTGCCCCACATGATCTTGTCGAGGCCGATCCGGTCCCGCAGCGGGACCTCGTGCGGGCGCATGAAGCTGGCCCCCACGAAGCAGTTGTCCCGCCAGACCTCGCTCGGGCCCTTGCCCATCGACTCCGCCAGGCCCGCCCCGAACTTCGACTCCGCCGTCGCCGAGGCCGCGACCAGGCGGCCGTGGTAGTAGTCCAGCATGTCGAGCACGCCCGGGATCCACCCCGAGCCCTGCTCGGTCAGGACCAGCTTCAAGCCCGGATGGCGGCGGAAGGCGCCGCCGAAGACCAGGTGCCACAGGGCCCGGTGCGAGAACCAGGTCGTCTCCACCATGAAGACGGCCCGCGCGGCCGGCTCGTCCCCGAGCGGCGGTGACGCCGAGCCGCCGTGGTGGTTGACCGGGACGTCCAGCTCGTCGCACACCGCCCAGATCGGGTCGTACGCCGACGAGTACAGCTCGGGCACCGTCGAGCCCGGCGGGACGCCCGGCAGCAGGATGCCGCCCGTGAGGCCTGCCTCCCGCGTGCGGCGGATCTCCTTCACCGCCGCGTCCACGTCGTTGAGGAGGATCTGCACCACGCCCGCCCGCCTGCCCGGCGCGTCGGCGCAGAAGTCCGCCAGCCAGCGGTTGTGCGCCTGGAGCCCCGCCCAGCGCATCGCGTACTCCTCGGCCGTCGGCGGCTGCGCCATCAGCGAGGCCTTCGGGAAGAACGGCGGGATGGTGTTGGGGAAGACCACCTCCGCCACGATGCCGTCCGCCTCCAGCTCCGAGAGCCGGCGCGCCGAGTTCCAGTTGCGGTCGGCGGTGTCCGCGAGGAGGTCCTCGTACGGGTTCACGTACGTGGCGGCCCAGGCGTCGAACTCCTCGTGGTACCGCTTCTCCAGGTACGGCCTGTAGTCCAGCAGGTCCGCGCCCGCGTGGCAGTCCGCCGAGATGACCGTGTACCGGTCCCGGTCCTCGTCCGCGTCCGTGTCCGTCATCGGGTCACCCCCAGGGCCGGGAAGTCCTCGCCCGTCAGCCAGTGGCGGCCCGTCTCCCGCGAGCGGGCCCACGAGGCCTCCACCGCGGCCTGGTCGGCCGGCTGCCCCAGCTCCGCCGGGGTCGGGCCGATCCGCCGGGCGAGCGGGGCCAGCTTGCGCGTGTCGAAGCCGAAGACGTCCGCCGCCGCCAGGCCCAGCATCCGGCGGGTCTCGCCGACGGGGATGTCGTGGAAGGTGTTCTTCAGCCAGGTCCGGGTGCTCGGCCAGGTCCCCTCGGGGTGCGGGAAGTCCGAGCCCCACAGGATGTTGTCCACGCCGATCTCGTAGCGCTGGGCGAGCTCGCGCCGCTTGGTGTTGGTCGCGCAGATGAACACCTGGCGGTCCAGGTACTCGCTCGGCGGGCGCTTGAGCTCCTCGAACGGCGACAGCTTCTTGCCGCCGTGCGCCCCGAGGTAGAGCCGGTCCATGAACCACAGCTGGTTCGGCAGCCACCAGCAGCCCGACTCGGCGACGCCGAACTTCAGCCCCGGGTGCCGCTCGAAGACCCCCGACCAGAGCAGGAACCACAGCGGGCGCGAGGGCCACCACGTGACTTCGGAGACGAAGATGCCCAGGTGGTCGCCGTACTCGTGGCGCGGCGAGGATCCCGAGTGGGTGACGATCGGCATCCGCGTCTCGGCCGCCGCCGCCCACACGGGGTCGTAGCGGCGGTCGTGGTAGGGCGCCTTGTCCACCCACATCGCGGGGATCATCAGCGCGCCGAGCCCGGACTCCTTGGCCCGGTACACCTCGGCGACGACCTTCGCCGGTTCGCCCGTGATGGGCAGCAGGGCGACCCCGCAGTGCCGTTCGGGGGTCTCGGAGACGAACTCGGCCAGCCAGCGGTTGTGCGCCTGCGCGCCCGCCATGCCGAGCTCGGGGTCCTGGTCGCCGGAGAGCCCGAGGCCGACCCCGAAGGGGGCGGCGGTCTGGCTGTCCACGGCGTCGGCGTCGGGGAAGACCACCTCGGCGGCGACCCCGTCGCCGTCGAGCTCCTTCAGCCGCTGACCGGTGTCCCAGCCGCCCCGCAGGCCTTCCTCGTGATCGTGGAACCACTTCTCGGCGAAGGCCTCGTTGCGGACGCCGAGCTTCGTGGCCTCGGCGCGGCGGGCGTCGCGCTGGCCGAGGAACTCGTCGAACTGGGGGTGGAAGCGGGAGTCAAGATACGGGCGGTACTGCTCGGTCGGCAGTCCCGCGTGGCAGTCGGAGGAAATGATCAGGTACGGGTCTTCGTACGCACTGCTGTCGTTCAACGGTCGCTCCTCAGTCGAGGATGAAGCTCTCCAGATAGGCGGGATTGGCGCGGTCGAGCATCGACTGCGACCGGGCGCGGATCTGCCGGTCGCTGTGCTCGCTCGCCGGGAGCATCCAGAAGCGGTCGGCGCGGATGCCGTCGACGACGTGCTCGGCGACCTCCTCCACCGGGGTGAAGTCCACCGCGTGGCCGGCCTGCTTCATCGCGGCCTCGTACTGGTCGAGGCTGCGGTACGGGGTCTTGCGCGGCCGCTGCTTCGCGTACCGCTCGGGCCGGTTGCGGTGCGACTCCCACAGCCCGGTGCGCAGCATGTGCGGTCCGGGGAAGAGGACGGAGGCGCCGACGGGCGCGCGCACCGCCTTGAGGTGGGCGTACAGCGACTCGGTCATGGTGACCACGGCCGCCTTGGTGACGGCGTAGACGGAGGCGGTGGGCAGCGGGGCGATGCCGCCGTCGCCGGAGGAGGTGTTGACGACGTGGCCGGGGCCGCCGCCCGCGATCATGCGGGGGACGAAGGCCTGGATGCCGTGGAAGACGCCCCAGACGTTGACGGAGAACGCCCATTTCCAGTCGTTGGGCTCGTGCTCCCACATCCGGCCCTCGGCCCCGGAGCCGACGCCCGCGTTGTTGCAGAGCACGTGCACGGCGCCGAAGGCGTCGTACGCGGCGTCGGCGAGGGCGATGACGCTGTCGCGGTCGCTGACGTCGACGGGCCGGGCGAGCACCTGGGCGCCGTCGGCGGCCAGCTCGTCCGCGGCCTTGCGCAGGGCCCCCTCCTCCACGTCGGCGAGGACGACCTTCAGCCCCTCGGCGGCGAAGCGCCGGGCCATCGCGAGCCCGATGCCGCTGGCGGCGCCGGTGACGACGGCCACCTGTCCGGGTTCGAGCCTCATGTCGCCCTCCCCTGCGACGATCCCTCCGGGGGCGCGTCGAGGATCTGCATCGGGTCGTCGTAGCGCTGGTGGATGTAGGGGAGGAGCGCCTGGGCGCTGACGCGCTCGACGACGCGGCCCTTCTGGTCGGTGGTCTTCTCGCCGATGGTGATCTCCACGATCCGCCGTACGGGGAGGTCGGCGACCGGGTCGAACATCGACTCGCGCAGGACCACGTCACCGGTGATGTGCTCCAGCTTGCGGACCTTCTCGTTGCGGGTGACGTGTACGAGCACCGGGTCGGCGTCGAATCCCGAACCGTCCACCGCCGGGAGGAACTTGAAGTAGAAGTCGGTCTTGGCGGCCGGTTCGGGCAGCGGCAGCGGGCGGTCCACCGCCCCGCGCACCTCCACGAACGCGATCCCGTGCCGGGCCAGGGAGGCCCGTACGACGAGCCCCTCGCGCTCCACCTCCACCTCGCCCAGCTTCTTCGGCTCGCCGAAGACCTCGCGGCCGCCGATCAGGGCCCGCTCGTGGGTCATCGGCATGACCAGCGGGTACCAGCCCTCGACCCCGCCGTGCTGTGCGGCGACCGCCACCGAACCGGCGCCGAGGGGGTAGCCGGGCAGGTCGACCTTGCTGATGTTGGCCCGTACGAGGGGCCGCTCGGCGGGCTTGAGCGGTGGCGGCAGGACCGCCGCCACCACGTCCGGGTCGCTCTCCCAGACCGCCACCACTCCGGTGGACCAGATGTCGGGGAGCTGGGAACTCTTCTCGCGCGACGCCGTGATCTCGGCCTCGGTGCGCGCTCCGTACCGTACGCGTGCCATGTCTCGCGCCACCCTTCGGTAGGTTCTGTAACACAGTTACACCGCGACCGATGAAGGGTAAAGACCCCTGCACGGACCAGAACTGACGATCCGACAGATTGGCGGGAGAAGGCCATGGCCAGAAGCGCGCTCACCCGTGACGAGGTGCTGGCGGCGGCCGCCTCGCTGGTCAAGCAGCACGGCCCGGCCGCCCTCACCATGCGCAAGCTCGCGGCCGAGCTGGGCACGGCGGTGACGTCCATCTACTGGCACGTCGGCAACCGCGAGTCCCTGCTCGACGCGCTCGTGGAGCGGACCGTCCAGGAGATGGGCGCGATACGGCCGGCCGGCCGCACCCCCGCCGAGCGGATCCTCTCCGTGGCCCGGATCCTGCGCCGCGAACTGCGCGAGCGGCCCCACCTGATCGCGATGGTCCACGAACGCGGCCTCACCGAGCGGATGTTCCTGCCCGCCCAGCAGGCCCTGGTCCACGAGGTGCACGCGGCCGGGCTGCGCGGGGCACGGGCCGCCGACGCCGTGCGCGCGGTCCAGTTCCAGATCGTGGGGTACCTCCTCGTCGAACGCAACCGCGAGCGTTCCCCCGCCCAGTCCCCCGCCGAGAGCGACCTCTGGGACCCTTCCGTGGCCCCCGACGACCCGGAGCTCGCCCGCGCCCTGGCCCGCCCGGCCGACCCGGAGCGGCTGTTCCTGCTCTCCCTGCGCGCCCTGGTCCGCTCCCTGCTGGCGTCACCGAACCCGCCTCCGCGGTAGTCCGCTTTGCCGGCCCCGCGCCCGGGCCGGCCGAACCCGAGGGGCATCAGGTGTCAGTGTGTGCCGATATCCTCTGTGACCATGCTCGACGACCGTACGACCGCAGAGACGACGTGGCCGACCGCGTACCCCGACGGGTACGCGGTCGTCGACGTGGAGACGACCGGGCTCGCTCGCGACGACCGGATAATCTCCGCCGCCGTCTACCGGCTCGACGCTCAGGGCAATGTGGAGGACCACTGGTACACCCTGGTCAACCCGCAGCGCGATCCCGGCCCCGTCTGGATCCACGGGCTGACCAGCGACATGCTCCAGGACGCGCCGCTCTTCAAGGACATCGCCGAGGAGTTCGCGGGCCGGCTCGCGGACCGGGTGCTGGTCGCGCACAACGCCATGTTCGACTGGCAGATGATCGCCCGGGAGTACGCGCGGGCCGCCGAGACCGCGCCGGTCCGTCAGCGGCTGTGCACCATCGCCCTGTCGAAGGAGCTGAACCTCCCGCTGCCCAACCACAAGCTGGAGTCGCTCGCCGCGCACTTCGGCGTGGTCCAGCAGCGCGCCCACCACGCGCTCGACGACGCCCGCGTGCTCGCGGAGGCGTTCCGGCCCTCCCTGCACGCCGCCGCGCGGGACGGCGTACGCCTGCCCCTGCTGGAGTGCCGGCCGCTGACGGAGTGGTCGGACTCCCCCGTCACCCCGCGGATCGGCCGGCAGGCCTCGTACGGGACCAACAGCTGGCGTCCCTCGCGCAAGCGGCCGCCGTGCCCGCACCCCAACCCCGGGCGCTTCGAGGACGGAAAGCCGCTCAAGCAGGGCATGCGGATCGCCTTCTCGGGTGACACCTCGGTCGACCGGGAGCTGCTGGAGGACCGCGCGGTCGAGGCCGGGCTGCACGTGGCGACGAGTGTGTCGCGGCTCACGAGCCTGCTCGTGACGAACGACCCCGACTCGGCCACCTCCAAGACGGTCAAGGCGAAGTCCTTCGGTACGCCGGTGGTGGACGAGGCGGCCTTCACCCAACTGCTGCGGGACGTGGCTGCGGCAGACGGGTGAGCGTCGGGCGACTCGCCGTCACCCGCTTTCCCGTCCCGCCCGTCCGGTCCCACCCTGTGGCGCATGGCACGTTGTGAGGTATGCGGAAACGATTACGGCATGTCCTTCGAGGTGCACGCGCAGGGCAGCGTGCACGTCTTCGACTGCTTCTCCTGCGCCATCCACCGCATGGCACCCATCTGCGAGCACTGCCGCGTGCAGATCATCGGACAGGGCGTCGAGGTCGAGGGCCAGTGGTACTGCGGGGCGCACTGCGCCCGCGCGGAGGGGAAGGTGGGCATCGTCGACCGCGTGTGACCCTCCTCTCCCCCTCACCCCTCCCCTCTCCCCTCCCGACCCCGGACGGCCACCCGGCCGCCGGGGTCTTCTCGGCTGGGGGTACCGTCGTGGGCGTGTACCGCTTTGTGCTGACCCGGCAATGGGTGTGCCTCACCCTCGTCGCCCTCGCCCTCATCCCCGCGATGATCAAGCTGGGGTTCTGGCAGTACCACCGCCATGAGCACCGGGTCGCCCAGAACGAACTGATCGCCGGGAACCTGTCCGCGAAGCCGGTGCCGGTGACCGAGGTGACCTCCCCCGGCCACCAGGTCCCGCGGTCCGACTTCTGGCGCGCCGTCACCGCCACCGGCACGTACGACTCCGCGCACGAGGTCGTCGTACGCATGCGCACCGACAACGACGACAAGGTCGGATTCCACGTCCTGACCCCGCTGGTGCTCTCCGACGGCCGGGTGGTCCTGGTCAACCGCGGCTGGGTGGCGGGCGGCGACGACCCTCGCGCGTACCCGCCGGTGCCGGCCGCGCCCTCGGGCGAGGTCACCGTCACCGGACGGCTGAAGGCCGACGAGACGAGCGGCGGCAGCGGCATCAAGGACCGCAAGGGCCTGCCGGACCGCCAGGTGATGCTGATCAACAGCGCGCAGCAGGCGCAGTTCCTGGGCAAGTCCGTCCTCGGCGGCTACATGGAGCTCACCGCTCCGGCGCCGGCGGGCGGCAGCCCCGAGCCGATCGCCGATCCCGACCACGACTCGATCGGCCCGCACATGGCGTACGCCGTCCAGTGGTGGCTGTTCGCCGCCGCGGTGCCGGTGGGCTGGCTGGTCCTCGTACGGCGCGAGAAGCGCGACCGGGCCTCGGCCGCGGCGGCCGGCGCCACCCCCGAGCGGGAGCCGGCGCCGACGGCGTAGCGTGTCGGGCATGGATCTTGGACTGAAGGACCGTGTCTACGTCGTCACCGGAGCCACCCGCGGCCTGGGCTTCGCCTCGGCCCGCGAACTGGCGGCGGACGGCGCGAAGGTGATCGTGACGGGCCGCGACGCGGCGCGGGCAGCGGAGGCCGCCGCCTCTCTGGGGCCGAACGCCGTGGGCGTCGGCGCGGACAACGCCGACCCGCGGGCGGCGGCCGCGCTCGTCGCCACCGCGAAGGAACGCTTCGGCCGCCTCGACGGCATCCTCATCAGCGTCGGCGGCCCCGCCCCGGGTTCGGCGGTGAGCAACACCGACGAGCAGTGGGCGGCCGCCTTCGAGTCGGTCTTCCTCGGCGCGGTGCGCCTGGCCCGCGCGGCGACGGCCGAGCTGGGCGAGGGCGGGGTCATCGGCTTCGTCCTGTCGGGCTCCGTCCACGAGCCGATCCCGGGTCTGACCATCTCCAACGGGCTGCGGCCGGGGCTGGCCGGCTTCGCCAAGTCCCTGTCGGTGGAGCTCGGACCGCGCGGGATCCGGGTGGTCGGGCTGCTCCCGGCCCGGATCGACACCGACCGCGTCCGCGAGCTCGACGCCCTGTCGGGCGATGCGGCGGCGGCCCGCGCGGCCAACGAATCCGGCATTCCGCTGCGGCGCTACGGCACTCCCGAGGAGTTCGGCCGCGCGGCGGCCTTCCTGCTGTCGCCCGCGGCCTCGTACCTGACGGGCATCATGCTCCCGGTCGACGGCGGCTCCCGCCACGGCTTCTGACGCCCCGGGCCGTCAGGTCACCCGCCGGGCGCGGTGGGAGGTGATCCGGAAGCGGACCTCCGCGGGCAGTTCGGGGAGGCCCGCCGACCGGCGGGCGTGCCCGAGCACCGGCCCGGCCAGCCCCGCCAGGGCGTCGGCCGGGACGGCGTGCGGCTCCAGTTCCACGTCCACCCGCATCCTCGGCCCCGTGCGCCGGCCCCGGCGCCCCGGCCGGCCCCGCAGCGCGACACCGCACCGGGCGACCCCGTCCAGCGCCCCCGCCTCCGCGGCGACCGCCTCCTCCAACGCCCGCCCGCGCAACACCGCGAACGCGCCGTCCCCGGTGTCCACCGCCACCGCGGGCAGGCGCGAACGCCGCAGCTGCGCCAGCAGCCACCACAGGGCGAGCAGTACGCACACCCCGAGCCCGCCGAGCACCGCCCACCACCACCAGCCCTCGGCGTGCAGGTACCGCTCCCGGTTCGCCGCGCTCAGCAGCGGCTCGTGGCGGCCGCCCAGCGGCCCCGGCGCTACCGACAACCCCACCCCGGCGGCCAGCAGTACGGCGCCGATGACCCCGAGCACGATGCGGTTCACCGTCCCGAGCATGCCCTCACCTCTTTCCGACGGGGGCCCTGGTGACCCGTACCCGCGCCCGCGGCGGGTGCGCGAGGCCCAGTTCCGCGATGCCGACGGCCAAGACCTCCTCCAAGTCCGCCCGTACGTCGTCCAGCTCGCGGAAGTGCGAGGCGGCGCGGACCACCGCGTGGGAGCGTCGCACCCTGACCCGCGCCGACTGCACTCCCGACACCTCCATGGCCCGGTCCCGGAGCACCTGCGCGGCGGCCTTGCGGGCGAGCCCGGCCCGGATCCCGGCGGCCGTACCGGGCGGGCGCATCGGCAGGATCTTGCGCAGCCCCGGAGCCAGGGCGAGGAAGAGGAGCAGCGCCCCGACGACCGCGAGGACCCCGGCGCCGACGAGCACCGCCGGGTCCGCGGGGGTCTGCCGCTCCAGCTGCCGGGTGAGTTCGCGGCGCCACTCCATACCGGGGCGGTGGGCCCGTACGGCGGCCAGGTCGTAGAGGAAAAGGCCCGCCGCCCCGAGCACCGCCAGGGCGGTCAGCGCGGCCGGCACCCGCCGGGAGGAGCGGAACCGGGCGACGCGCACGGGCGCGGGCGCCCGGTCGGGGGCCGGTGCCCGGTCGGCGGCGGGCGCCGTCACCGCAGCTTCCGGTCCCGTACCGCGGCGGTGCGGGTGTGCGCGGAGTGCAGGTGCTCGATGTCGATGTCCACCTCGGGCACGGACATGCCGGCGTACTCCTCGACGCGGCGGACGACCCGGCTGCGCACGGCCGCGCACCGGGCGGCGAGGTCGGCGGGGTAGTCGAGCTCCAGGCTCACCCGTACGCGGGCGATGTCATGGTGCACGGTGACGGTGGCGTGCGGGGCTCCCGGCGCGGCGGCGCCCCCCGCTCCGGCCCCTTCGGCTCCGGGCGGGCCGTCCGGCCGCGCGGCCAGCGCCTCCCGGGCGGCCTGGGCCGCGATCTTGGCTACGACCCGGTCGGCGATCCGGGTGGCCCCCCGTTCGGCGGGGGGCGTGTGCGGGGGAACCACCCGTGGCGTGGTCATCGGGGCCTCACCTGTCACGGTCGCGGGGGCGGAAGAAGACGCCGGGTTCCAGGTCCCCGTCCAGGAACCGGCCGACGACGAAGCCGATGGCGCCGAGCGCCGCCACCAGCAGGAAGGCCCCGAATCCGCCGAAGTACCCGGCGAACGCGAGGGCCATGCCGGCGAAGAGGCCGACGATGGCCATCCTCATGCGGGCTCCTCCTTCACTGGAGTCGGGACTCCGGTTCCTCGTCGGGCTCGTCGGGCAGCTTCACGTCGCTGACCGCGATGTTGACCTCGACGACCTCCAGGCCCGTCATCCGCTCGACCGCCGAGATGACGTTCTCACGTACGGCCCTCGCGACGTCGCGGATCGACACGCCGTAGTCGACGACGATCTCCAGGTCGAGGGCGGTCTGCACCTCGCCGACCTCGGCCTTCACCCCACGGGAGGCCGAAGACTTCGCTCCGCCGGGCACCCGTTCGCGGACGGCGCCGAAGGTACGGGAGAGACCTGTGCCGCTGCCCATGGCGTGAACGCCGACCACCTCACGGGCGGCGAGCCCGGCGATCTTCTCGACCACCCCGTCCGAGATGGTGGTGCGGCCGCGGTCTGCCGGGGGGCGTGAGGCGCCCCCGGATGTGGATTCGGTCATCGCGTGTCCCTTCGCGCGGATTGGACTCACTCCGCACCACGGTATGCGCGGGGCCGCGGCGGCGCACCAGGACTACGCCGGTCGGCGGGGCGCACGGAGACCCGATCCGCAGGGGCGGGGGCGGGTCCTCCGGCGTCCACCCGCCGTACGTACCGGGCGGCGCGGCCGCGGGATGGCCCTGCGCGGGATCGCGCGGGCCCGTTCCCGCCGGCGGAGATCACCCGGCCGGCGGGCTTCGCCCTGGGATGCCCGGACGGCGGCATGGGGATCCGGGGGCCGCCCCCGCAACGCCGGGTCAGTCCGAGAGGCCCGCCAGGTCCCGCAGACGGCGGGCCTGAGCGGCGCGCTCCGCCGAGCGCTGGGCGTCGTACGAACGAGATCCGGCCTCGCGCAGCAGTGCCTTCGTCTCGATCACGGCGTCGCGCGGCGGGGCCAGCAGCGCCGTCGTGAGGTCCTGCACCGCGGCGTCCAGCTCCTCGGCCGGTACGACGAGGTTGGCCAGCCCGATCCGCTCCGCCTCCTCGGCGTGCACGAAGCGGCCCGTCGCGCAGATCTCCAGCGCGCGGGCGTAGCCGACCAGCGAGGTCAGCGGCTGGGTCCCGGCCAGGTCGGGCACGAGCCCCAGGCTGGTCTCGCGCATGGCGAACTGCACGTCGTCGGCGACCACGCGCAGGTCACACCCCAGCGCGAGCTGGAAGCCGGCGCCGATCGCGTGGCCCTGTACGGCGGCGATGGAGACGATGTCGCTCTGCCGCCACCAGGTGAAAGCCTCCTGGTACTCGGCGATGGTGGAGTCGAGCAGCTCGTCCGAGCCGCGCGCCAGATCGAGGAAGGACGGCTCGCCCTCGAAACCCTCGGGGGTGAACGCCTGCCGGTCGAGTCCGGCGGAGAAGGACTGGCCCTCACCGCGCAGCACCACGACCCGGACGGTGCCCGGCAACGACCTTCCGGCCTCCGCCAACGCCCGCCAGAGCGCGGGGGACTGAGCGTTTCGCTTGGCCGGATTGGTCAGTGTCACCGTTGCGACCGAGTCGTCCACGGTGAGCCGTACGCCGTCCTTGTCGAGCAGAGCCATCGGTGTGCCTCCGGTGTGCAGTCGGCCGCAATCCCGGCCTAAGTGACTGCACAGTAACCACCCGGTCGGCCGGAGGGCCGACCGGGGGTCACCGAAGGAACTACGGTGTGGGCAGCGAGCGTGATCCACCCCGGCCCCGGGCCTGACGGCCTGGATGGGGGTCGGTCAGGCCGAAGCCGCCTTCTTGCCGCGCGTCGCGCCACCGCGACCACGCAGAACGACTCCGGACTCACTGAGCATCCGGTGGACGAACCCGTAAGACCGGCCGGTTTCCTCGGCCAGCGCACGGATACTCGCACCGGAGTCGTACTTCTTCTTCAGGTCTGCCGCGAGCTTGTCGCGCGCGGCGCCGGTTACCCGGCTGCCCTTCTTCAGAGTCTCGGCCACCCGTGCCTCCTCATGGGAAGTGCGCTCTGGACTTCTCATGATCACCCCTCCCCGGCTTCCTGGCCACCCATTCAGCAAGGTCGGTACGACGACATTTCCCGAGCGGTGGACACATCAGCAGAACGGAATCTTCTCCTCCGCTGCATGACGTCCGTCACACTCCTCCACCCTCACCGGGAATGTCCAGGTCAGGGGCCGGAGAGCGAAAAACGACGGCCCCGGGCGCGTACCCGGACGGGCACGGCGGGGGCCGTCGTACAGAGCGCAGGGGTACGAGACCGTCTCACTCAGATGATGGATCACGCCTGGGCCGAATGATCCATAAGGAACTGGATCACCGGCCCGGAGAGGTTCAGGCGAGGGCGACGAGGTCCCGGTAGTCCGGGCCCCAGAGGTCTTCGACTCCGTCGGGGAGCAGGATGATCCGCTCCGGCTCCAGCGCCTCGACCGCGCCCTCGTCGTGCGTGACGAGGATGACCGCGCCCTTGTACGTGCGCAGCGCGCCCAGGATCTCCTCGCGGCTGGCCGGGTCCAGGTTGTTGGTGGGCTCGTCGAGGAGCAGCACGTTCGCCGAGGAGACGACCAGCGTGGCCAGGGCCAGACGGGTCTTCTCGCCGCCGGAGAGGACCCCGGCCGGCTTGTCGACGTCGTCCCCGGAGAAGAGGAAGGAGCCGAGCGTCTTGCGTACGGCGACCAGGTCCAGGTCGGGCGCGGCCGAGCGCATGTTCTCCAGGACCGTGCGCTCGGGGTCGAGCGTCTCGTGCTCCTGGGCGTAGTAGCCGAGCTTGAGGCCGTGGCCGGGGGTGACCTCGCCGGTGTCGGGCTTCTCGGCGCCCGCGAGCAGCCGCAGCAGCGTGGTCTTGCCGGCGCCGTTGAGGCCGAGGATGACGACGCGGGAGCCCTTGTCGATGGCCAGGTCGACGTCGGTGAAGATCTCCAGGGAGCCGTACGACTTCGACAGGCCCTCGGCGGTCAGCGGGGTCTTGCCGCAGGGCGCCGGGTCCGGGAAGCGCAGCTTGGCGACCTTGTCGGAGACGCGGACGGCGTCCAGGCCGGCGAGCAGGCGGTCGGCGCGCTTGGCCATGTTCTGGGCCGCGACGGTCTTCGTCGCCTTGGCGCGCATCTTGTCGGCCTGCGAGTTCAGGGCCGCGGCCTTCTTCTCGGCGTTCTGGCGCTCGCGCTTGCGGCGCTTCTCGTCGGCCTCGCGCTGCTGCTGGTAGAGCTTCCAGCCCATGTTGTAGATGTCGATGACCGAGCGGTTGGCGTCCAGGTAGAAGACCTTGTTCACCACGGTCTCGACGAGGTCGACGTCGTGGGAGATCACGACGAAGCCGCCGCGGTAGCTCTTCAGGTAGTCGCGCAGCCAGACGATCGAGTCGGCGTCGAGGTGGTTCGTGGGCTCGTCGAGGAGCAGGGTGTCGGCGTCCGAGAAGAGGATCCGGGCGAGTTCGACGCGGCGGCGCTGACCACCCGAGAGGGTGTGCAGCGGCTGGCCGAGGACCCGCTCGGGCAGGCTCAGGGCGGCCGAGATGGTCGCGGCCTCGGACTCGGCGGCGTACCCGCCCTTGGTGAGGAACTCGGTCTCCTGGCGCTCGTACTGCTTGAGGGCCTTCTCGCGGGTGGCGCCGGAGCCGGTGGCGATGCGCTCCTCGTTCATGCGCATCTTCTTGAGCAGCACGTCGAGGCCGCGGGCGGAGAGGATCCGGTCGCGGGCCAGGACGTCGAGGTCGCCGGTGCGCGGGTCCTGCGGGAGGTAGCCGACCTCGCCCGAGCGGGTGATGGAGCCGCCCGCGGGCTGGCCCTCGCCGGCGAGGCACTTGGTGAGCGTGGTCTTGCCCGCTCCGTTGCGGCCGACCAGGCCGATGCGGTCGCCCTTGGCGATGCGGAAGGAAGCGGACTCGATGAGGACGCGGGCGCCGGCGCGCAGCTCGATGCCGGTGGCGGTGATCACGGAAATACTCCAGGGCGGGGGGACGGCGGAAGGGGGGCAGGACGCGATGCTTCGACGCCGCTAATCCGCGAGGAGATTTGCCATGGGATTCATTCTACCGGGGGTGCGCAACCAGTTTTCGGGGCGTCCGGGCCCTTGACACGTCCCCCGTTCGGCGTACGGGCGGCCCCGGTGGGGCGGGGCGCGTATCAGGATGGACCGGGTGATACTCGCCGCAGGGGCGGCCACGCTGAATCGAGGCGGTGCGGGATGCAGTTCGACGACGACGCCGATCTGGACACGTCCGAGGTCAAGGACGTGCGCGGCAGCCGCGTCCCCGGCGGGCGGGCGACGATCGGCGGTGGCATCGCGGGCCTCGTCGCTCTGATCCTCGGGCTGCTCTTCGGTGTGGGACCGGACCAGCTGGGGCTCTCCTCCGGGAACCCGGAGTCGGCGGCGACCTCCTCGTCGGTCAGCGAGGTGCAGCAGAGCTGCAGGACCGGCCGGGACGCCAACGCGCGCGAGGACTGCCGGCTGGTCGCGGTCGTCAACAGCACCCAGGACTTCTGGAAGGACGAGTTCACCCGGCGCGGCGGCCGCTACACCCCGGCGTCGACGGTCTTCTTCAAGGACCGCGTGAACACCGCCTGCGGCGCCGCCACCACGGCGGTCGGCCCCTTCTACTGCCCGGCCGACCGGCAGGTCTACCTGGACCTGGGCTTCTTCGAGGACCTGCGGACGAAGTTCGGCGCGAACGGCGGCCCCTTCGCCCAGGCGTACGTCATCGCCCATGAGTACGGGCACCACATCCAGAACCTGACGGGGACCCTGCAGAAGGCCCAGGACGGGCGGCAGGGCGCGGGCAGCAACGCGGTCAAGGTCGAGCTCCAGGCCGACTGCTACGCCGGGGTGTGGGCGCGCAACGCGACGCGGGCCCCGGACGAGTCCACGGGCCGGCCGCTGATCAGCAGCCTCACCGACGAGGACATCAAGGACGGTCTCGACGCGGCGGCCGCGGTCGGCGACGACCGGATCCAGGAGAAGTTCCAGGGCCGGGTGACCCCGGAATCCTGGACGCACGGCTCGGCCCAGCAGCGCCAGCAGTGGTTCTACCAGGGCTACCGCACGGGCGAC
Source organism: Streptomyces vinaceus (assembly GCF_008704935.1). Taxonomy (NCBI): domain Bacteria; kingdom Bacillati; phylum Actinomycetota; class Actinomycetes; order Kitasatosporales; family Streptomycetaceae; genus Streptomyces; species Streptomyces vinaceus. The sequence continues at coordinate 5,651,254 of NZ_CP023692.1, read as the reverse complement.
ATGGCCCAGTGCAACACCTTCCGCTGACTGTCGGCGCCGCCTGCCATGCTGTGACCCAGGTCACCGTCACGAGAGGGAGTGGTCGCCATGGCAGGCGTTCCGTCCATCTGTCCCACGCTGCGATATCGCGACGCGAAGGCGGCCATCAAGCTGCTGACCGGGGCCTTCGGCTTCAGCCAGGTCGCGGTGTACGAGGGCGACGACGGCTCGGTGATGCACGCGGAGCTGGCGTACGGCAACGGCGTGGTGATGCTCGGCAGCAAACGCACCGGCAGCGTCTTCGACAAGGCCATGGGGGACGGCGGGCCCGTGGGGGTCTACGTGGTGGTCGACGACGTCGACGCGCACCACCGGCGGGCCGCGGAGCACGGCGTGGAGATCCTGATGGAGCCCACCGACCAGGACTACGGGTCCCGCGACTACATGGCCCGCGACGGCGAGGGCAACGTCTGGAGCTTCGGGACGTACGCGCCGCAGGTCTGAGACCCGCGGCGCGCTCCCGTCTTCAGGCGCGGCCCGGCGCGTCCCGGCACCGCGGTCGCTACGCGCCGCCGGTGTGGACCTGGAAGGCGGCCCGGCGGACCGCTTTGGCGAGGGCCGGGTCCGGGTGCGCGGCCGCCAGGGCGACCAGCACCTGGACGGTGCGCGGATGGCCGACCGCGCGGACCTCGTCCAGCAGCCGCGGGACGGTGGTGCGGACGGCCGAATCGAGGTGGCGTGCCAGCAGCTCGGCCTCGCCGTGGTCGGCGATGGCGGCCGCGGTGTCCACCCAGAGCCAGGTCGTCTCCTCGGCGGTGAGCACGTCCTGGGCCTCGTCGGGATCCACCCCGTCGTGCTCGGCGAGCCAGAGCAGGGCGTAGGGCCGCAGGGCGGGATCGCGGACGGCGGCGCGCACCTCGGGTTCGGCCGGGGCGCCGACCACGCGCAGGGCCTCGAAGGCGAGCCCGCGCAACAGGGCGTCCTCGCCGCGGGCGGCGTGCAGCAGTTCGCTGACGGCGTGCCCGACGGGCCGGGCGGCGAGCCAGGCCTGGTACTCGGCGCGGGCGGGTCCCGGGGTGAGCCGGGCGCAGCCGTGGAGCATCGCGGCGGCGGACTGCTCGATGTTCCCGGCGGGGCTCTGCGCGGCGACGCAGATCTGTTCGAGCTTGACCCAGACGGCCCAGCTGCCGAGCGGGGTGAGGGCGGCCTGCGCGGGGCCGAGGGTGACGGCGTCCACGGCGGCGAGCCCGCCGAGCGCCCAGCGCAGCAGCCGGGCGATCGGGACGGGAGCCGCGTGGCCGTTCGCCTCGGGAGTGGTGTCCGGTCCGGCCGGCGCCGCGCCGGTGGGCTGCGTCTCGCGCGCGGGGGCGTCGTAGGGGATCTCGCAGCGCTCGTCGCGCAGTTCGGTGACCCGCTGCCCGAGCAGGTCCAGCAGGTCCGGGACGGTCACGGGACCGGCGGACAGCTGGAGCAGGGAGAGCAGTTGCGGCATCGCCTCGACCACCTCGGCGACGACCGCGGGGGCGATGTCGGCGGGGGCCGGGTGGACGAGCGACCAGGCGTCGAACAGGGCCACCCAGCCGCGCAGTACGGCGCTGTCGTCGCGGTCCCAGGCGCGCAGCCGCCAGCCGGGCCTGGCCTGGCCGCCGTGCACCTCGACGAGGCCAGCGAGCCGCGCGCGGTCCCAGCCGACGCGGATCTGTCCGTGGGTCAGGTTCAGTTCACCGGCGGCACGTTCGACGTCGGCGGTGGGCAGCGCTCCCGCCGGGGCGGGCCTGCCGCCGTCGCCGGCCCCGAGGTTGAGCTCGGCCCAGCGGGCGAGCCGTACCGCGTCGGCCAGCGAGGCCCGGGCCCGGCGCGCGAGTTCGGCCGTGGCGGGGGTGCCCGCCGGGGGCCGGGAGGCCGTACGGGCCCGTCGGTCGGTCACCGCCTTGCGGGCCGCGGCGACGGAACGCGGGGAGACGAGTCGGAGTCTGGAGTCGCGAGCCAACTGCTCATCAGGCTTTCGGGACGTCACGGAAGCAGTCTCGCCCGTCACCGGCCGAAAGCCCAAACGGAACCAGCCATTATCGCGAGTCAGCAGGGGGACATACCGGGATGATCCATCCTCCCCGCCCCCTCCGGCACACGGCCTTCACATGAGAGGGGTGAGGAATCGCCTCAGGGCTTCCTCGTATCCGGCCGGATCCGCGTTCCACATCGCCCCGTGGCCGGCTTCGCGGACGGTCCGCAGCGTGACCAGGTCGGGCCGGGCCTCGGCGAGCCGGCGCGAGGGGCCCCAGGGGGCCAGCGTGTCGTCCGGCCCGTGGAAGATCAGGACCGGGACGCGCAGCGCCGCAGGGTCCGCCCCGGGGGCCAGCCGGTCGGCGCGCAGTCCCGCACGCCCCTCGGCCGCCCGCACCGCGAACGGAACGAGCGCCGCCGGGGTGCGGCGGGCGGCGACGAGCGCACGCAGGGTGGTGTGCCAGTCGAGCACCGGCGAGTCCAGCACGAGCCCGGAGATCCGGTCGGCGAGCGCCGAGCGCTCGGCGGCGTGCAGGGCCATGGCGGCCCCGGTGGACCAGCCGTGCAGGACGACCCGGCGGGCCCCGTAGCGCACGGCGTAGCGGATGGCGGCGTCCACGTCCCGCCACTCGGATTCACCGAGGTGGCCGAGACCGTCCGGTGACGCGGGGGCGCCGAGGTCCCCGCGGTAGGCGAGGTCGAGGACGGGCATCCCCTGGCGGTGCAGGAAGGGCATGACCACCATCGGGTGCTCCCGGCCGGCGCCGAGCCCGTGCACGGTGATCACCCAGGTGTCGCGGGCGGCGGGCACGAACCAGGCGGGCAGTCCGCCCAGCTCGCCGGGGACGTCCACGTCGGCGTGGTCGAGCCCGAGGGCGGCCCGCGGGTCCCCCGCGTGGACCTGGGGGGTGAGGGTGACCCGGGTGCCGGGGTCGAGGCTGCCGTGGGTGACCGCGAGGAGCCGGCGTACGACGGCGTCCGGGCCGGGATCGAACCCGTCGAGGACGGACCCGACCACGGCGTGCACCCCCGGCGCGCTGAGCCCGTACGTACCCGGGCGCAGGGAGGCCAGCGAGCGGGTCAGGGTGATCCGCCCGGAGCCGCTGGAGTGCACGCTGAGCCGGGGCCCGCCGGGCAGGGGGCGTCCAGGTTCGTGGCGCAGGGCGGCGTCGGCCGCGTACCGGCCGGCGGCGACCGCGGCGGCGCCGGCCCCGACGAGAGTGGTCGCGACGGCCGCGGCGGTCGCTGTGGCGGAAGGCACGGCTCCAGTGTCGAGGCGGGAGCGCCTGCGGGCCACTGGAGCGGAATGCTCCGATTGCGGCCGGACGAGGACGGGAAGAGATGGCGCGGCGGTCCGGCGGGCCCCCCGGCGGGGAGTGATCTACGTCTCCCCCCGAACCCCTCCGGGGCCGGCCCGAGGGACCGGAACCCCTTGCGGAGCCACTCGGTTACCCGGGGTTGACGTGCATGTATCGCCGTATCAGCGGCAAAATGGGGATGAAGGTCCCGATGACGTGACGGGCCAGTACACCGGTGCGCCCCAGCCAGTTCACCTTCCGTTCATCCAGGTTGCCTACGGTCGCCGAGCCACTGACGTCAAACAGAAGCCTGGGTAAATGGAGCACATAACGCTTCTCCTCGGGATCGTGATCATCACCGCTCTCGTGTTCGACTTCACGAACGGTTTCCACGACACAGCCAACGCGATGGCGACCACCATCTCGACCGGCGCCCTCAAGCCCAAGACGGCGGTGGCCATGTCCGCCGTGCTCAACCTCGTCGGCGCGTTCATGTCCGTGGAGGTCGCCAAGACGATCTCCAAGGGCCTGGTCAACGAAGAGGGCATCCAGCCAGAAGTGATCTTCGCCGCCCTGGTCGGCGCGATCCTCTGGAACCTCGTCACCTGGCTGGTCGGACTCCCCTCCAGCTCCTCGCACGCCCTGATGGGCGGCCTGGTCGGCGCGGCCGTCGCCTCCGCGGGCCTCGGCGCCGTCAACGGCGGCACGCTCGTCACCAAGGTGCTGCTGCCCGCGATCGCCGCGCCGATCGTGGCCGGTGTGGCCGCGATGCTGGCCGCCAAGGTCACGTACAAGCTGGGCGGGAACGTCGGCAAGAAGACCTCCGCCAAGGGCTACAAGGCCGGTCAGATCGCCTCGGCGGGTCTCGTCTCCCTCGCGCACGGCACCAACGACGCGCAGAAGACGATGGGCATCATCACCCTGGCGCTGGTCGCCGGCGGCGCGCTCGCGCCCGGCTCCAACCCGCCGGTCTGGGTCATCGTCTCCGCCGGCATGGCGATCGCCATGGGCACCTACCTGGGCGGCTGGCGCATCATCCGCACCATGGGCAGCGGCCTGACCGACCTGCAGCCGCAGCAGGGCTTCGCCGCCCAGACCTCGGCCGCGAGCGTCATCCTGGCCTCCTCCACCCTCGGCTTCTCCCTCTCCACCACCCACGCGTGCTCCGGCGCCGTCATGGGTGCGGGCCTCGGCCGCAAGGGAGGCGTGGTCCGCTGGTCCACCGCCAGCCGCATGTTCATCGCCTGGGGCCTGACCCTGCCGGCCGCCGCCGTCGTCGCCTCCGGTGCCGAGCTGGTCATGCGCACCGGTGACGTCGGTGTCGCCGCCGTCGCGCTCTTCCTGGTCGCCTCCTGCGTCGCCATCTGGCTCATCTCGCGCCGCCAGGTCGTCGACCACAGCAACGTCAACGAGGTGCAGCCGGCCGCGGCCGAGGAGCCGGGCGTCGTCACCACGGCCATGGCCGCCGTCACCGTCCCGCCGACGGTGGCCGCCGAGGCCGCCGCCGGTACGACCGCCGCGGTCACGGACGAGGCGCTGAAGGCCACCATCCCGGCGGCCGCACCGACCACGCCGGCGGCCCCCGCCGCCGCGGTCTGACCCCGAGAACGACAGAGGAATCCGCAGTATGAAGATCGACTGGGCAGCACTCGGCTCCGTCTTCGGGGTCAGCCTCTCCGCCACCGTCGCCCTCGTGGCCCTGTTCACCCTGGGTCTGGTGGGCCTCTCCAAGCACGAGACCGCCACCGAGCAGGGCGGCGCCGCCACCCTCGCCCGCAGCGGCGCGTACGCCTGCTTCGCGCTCGTCGCGGCGGCCGTGGGGTACGGGATCTACCTGATCGTCAGCTGACCCGGTCCGACCGACCGGTCCACGGCGTGCCGAAGCTCCCTCCGGGATTCCCGGGGGGAGCTTTCGTGCGCCCGCGACCCGCCTCCCTGACCTGCACCGCCGCAGGTCAACGGCGAGTTGACGGGCCTTCTCGGTGCGTGGTGGACTGCCCGAGCCAATACGGCGGCATGGAGAGGAAGTCCGGTGCGAATCCGGCGCGGTCCCGCCACTGTCACCGGGGAGCACGCGGCGCGTGCGCCCCGGGAGCCAGGAACTCCCACCGCCGGACACGTCGAACCAGGGCGCGGACCCTGAGTGAGGACATACCTGCACCATGCGTGCCGACCGCGTCTTCGCGTACGGCGCCACGGCGGGCCTGATCGGCGACCGGATCCTCGGTGATCCGCGCCGGGGGCACCCCGTGGCCGCCTTCGGACGAGCCGCCACCGCCGTCGAGCGCGCCCTGTGGCGCGACGACCGCGCACGGGGCGTTCTGCACACCCTCATATGCGCCGGGGGCGCGGCAGCCGTCGGCGCGCTGGGCGCCCGCGCCGTGCGCTCCCGGCCCGCGGCCACCCGTATCGCCCTGACCGCGGTGGCCACCTGGGCCGTCGTCGGCGGCACCTCGCTGGGCCGGGAGGCCCGCGCCATCGGCGGCGCGCTCGCCGCCGGGGACGCCGAGGTGGCCCGGGAGCGGCTGCCGCACCTGTGCGGGCGCGATCCGCAGGCCCTGGACGGGCAGCAGATGGCCCGCGCCGTCGTGGAGTCGGTCGCCGAGAACACCTCCGACGCGGTGGTCGGCGCCCTGGTGTGGGGCGCCGCGGCCGGTGTCCCGGGGCTGCTGGCGTTCCGCGCCGTGAACACCCTGGACGCGATGGTCGGCCACAAGTCCCCGCGCCACCTGCGCTACGGCTGGGCCTCGGCCCGGCTCGACGACCTCATGGGCTGGCCGGGCGCCCGGCTGACCGCGCTGGCCGCCGCGGCGGCCGGGCCCGACCGGCGGGGAGCCGTACGCGCCTGGCGCGCGGACGCCGCCGCACACCCGAGCCCGAACGCCGGGCCCGTGGAGGCCTCCTTCGCCGGGGCGCTCGGGGTGCGGCTGGGCGGGACCCTTTCGTACGGCGGGCGCATCGAGCACCGGGCCGTGCTGAACGGCGAGGAGGGGCGGCCGGTGGAGGCCGCCGACATCGAACGCGCGGTACGGCTGTCCCGTCAGGTGACGTGGCTGGCGCTGGGGGCGTGCGTGGCACTGCGCTGTGCGGTCTCGTACGGCATACGGAAGGGGCGCGGATGAGCGGCGCGAAGCAGCTCGGCGGGGGACTTCTCGTCGCCGGCACCACATCGGACGCGGGCAAGAGCGTGGTCACGGCGGGCATCTGCCGCTGGCTGGCCCGGCAGGGCGTGAAGGTGGCGCCGTTCAAGGCGCAGAACATGTCGCTGAACTCGTTCGTGACGCGCGAGGGCGCCGAGATCGGGCGCGCGCAGGCGATGCAGGCGCAGGCGGCCCGCGTGGAGCCGACGGCGCTGATGAACCCGGTGCTGCTCAAGCCCGGCAGCGACCGCAGCAGCCAGGTGGTGCTGCTGGGCAAGCCGGTGGGCGAGATGAGTGCGCGCGGCTACCACGGGGGGCGCCAGGAGCAGTTGCTCGGCGTCGTCACGGACTGCCTGGAGCAGCTGCGGGGCACGTATGACGCCGTGATCTGTGAGGGGGCCGGCAGTCCGGCCGAGATCAACCTGCGCCGGACCGACATCGTGAACATGGGCATCGCGCGGGCCGCCCGGTTCCCGGTGGTCGTGGTCGGGGACATCGACCGGGGCGGGGTCTTCGCCTCGTTCTTCGGGACGACGGCCCTGCTGTCGCCGCAGGACCAGTCGCTGATCGCCGGATACATGGTCAACAAGTTCCGCGGCGACGTGTCGCTGCTGGAGCCCGGCATGGAGATGCTGCGCGGCCTGACCGGGCGCGCCACGTACGGGGTGCTGCCGTTCAAGCACGGCCTGGGCATCGACGAGGAGGACGGGCTCCGGGTCTCCCTGCGGGGCGCGGTGCGCGAATCGGTCGTGGCCCCGCCGCTCGGCGAGGACGTGCTGCGGGTCGCGGTGTGCGCGGTCCCGCTGATGTCGAACTTCACGGACGTGGACGCGCTGGCGGCGGAGCCGGGCGTGGTGGTGCGGTTCGTGGACCGGGCCGAGGAACTGGCCGACGCGGACCTGGTGGTGGTGCCGGGCACGCGCGGCACGGTGAAGGCGCTGGAGTGGCTGCGCGAGCGCGGCCTGGCGGACGCGCTGCTGCGGCGGGCCGCCGAGGGCCGGCCGGTGCTGGGGATCTGCGGCGGCTTCCAGGTGCTCGGCGAGCACATCGAGGACGAGGTCGAGTCGCGGGCGGGCTCGGTGGACGGGCTGGGCCTGCTGCCGGTACGGATCCGCTTCGAGCGGGAGAAGACCCTGGAGCGGCCTTCCGGGACGGCGCTCGGCGAGGCGGTCGACGGGTACGAGATCCACCACGGGGTGGCCGAGGTGCTCGGCGGGGAACCGTTCCTGGACGGGTGCCGGGTCGGCTCGGTGTGGGGCACGCACTGGCACGGCTCACTGGAGTCGGACGGCTTCAGGCGGGCGTTCCTGCGCGAGGTGGCCGCGGCCGCCGGCCGCCGCTTCGTCCCGTCCCCGGACACCTCCTTCTCCTCCCTCAGGGAGGAGCAGCTGGACCTGCTGGGCGACCTGATCGAGGAACACGCCGACACCGACGGGCTGCTGAGGCTGATCGAAGCGGGGGCCCCGGCGGGCCTCCCCTTCCTCCCCCCGGGCGCGCCGTGACGGCCCCGGCCCCGCGGGCGGCCCCGCCCGCCCCGTACGACCACACCGGCCCGCGCACGCGCACCCGTACCCGTATCCGTATCCGCACAAGGAAAGGCATCGCATGAGCACGCCCTACCCGTTCACCGCAGTGGTCGGCCAGAGCGACCTGCGGCTGGCGCTCCTGCTCAACGCCGTGAGCCCGGCGGTCGGCGGCGTGCTCGTACGCGGCGAGAAGGGGACCGCCAAGTCCACCGCCGTGCGCGCGCTGTCCGCGCTGCTGCCGCAGGTCGACGTCGTCCCCGGCTGCCGTTTCTCCTGCACCCCGGCCGCCCCCGACCCCGCCTGCCCCGACGGCCCCCACGAGCCCGGCCCCGGCACCGCCCGGCCGGCGCGCATGGTGGAGCTGCCCGTCGGCGCCTCCGAGGACCGCCTCGTCGGCGCCCTCGACATCGAACGGGCCCTCGCCGAGGGCGTGAAGGCCTTCGAGCCCGGCCTGCTCGCCGACGCGCACCGCGGGATCCTCTACGTCGACGAGGTCAACCTCCTCCACGACCACCTGATCGACCTCCTCCTCGACGCCGCCGCGATGGGCGCCTCGTACGTCGAGCGCGAGGGCGTGTCCGTACGCCACGCCGCCCGCTTCCTGCTCGTCGGCACGATGAACCCCGAGGAGGGCGAGCTCCGCCCGCAGCTCCTGGACCGCTTCGGACTCACCGTCGAGGTGGCGGCCTCCCGCGAGCCCGCCCAGCGCGTCGAGGTGGTGCGCCGGCGGCTCGCCTACGAGGACGACCCGGCCGCGTTCGCCGGCCGCTGGGCCGGTGACGAGCAGGACGTCCGCGCCCGCGTCGTGGCCGCCCGCGCCCTGCTCCCGCAGGTCCGCCTCGGCGACACCTCCCTGCTCCAGATCGCCGCGACCTGCGCCGGGTTCGAGGTCGACGGCATGCGCGCCGACATCGTGATGGCCCGTACCGCGACCGCGCTGGCCGCCTGGGCCGGGCGGACCGAGGTACGGAAGGAGGACGTACGGCAGGCCGCGCTGCTGGCGCTCCCCCACCGGCGGCGCCGCAACCCCTTCGACGCCCCGGGCCTGGACGAGGACAAGCTCGACGAGATCCTGGACGGGTTCCCCGACGAGGAGCCGGAGAACGACCCCGACCCGGAGCCCGAGGGCCCCGGCGACGGCGGCCCGGAGGACGGCGGCCCGGACGGCGGAGGCGGCGGGATCCCGCCGCAGGGCGGACCCGAGGCGCCACAGGCACCCGAGGCACCCGCCCCGGACGAGGCACCCGCCCCGGACGAGGCGCCCGAGACCCGCGAGACCCCCGACTCCCCCGCCCGGCAGCCCGCCTCCCCGGACGGCGCCGCGCCCGAGCAGGCCGCCGTACGGGCGGCCGAGCCGTTCCGGACCAAGATGCTGAGCGTCCCCGGCCTCGGCGAGGGCGCCTCCGGGCGGCGTTCGCGCGCCCGCACCGCGCACGGCCGGACCACCGGCGCCCAGCGCCCCCGAGGCCAGCTGACGAAGCTGCACCTCGCCGCGACCGTCCAGGCCGCCGCCCCGCACCAGAAGGCGCGCGGGCGCACCGGGCGCGGGCTCGTCGTCCGCAAGGACGACCTGCGCCAGGCCACCCGGGAGGGCCGCGAGGGGAACCTGGTCCTCTTCGTGGTCGACGCCTCCGGTTCGATGGCCGCCCGGCAGCGCATGAGCGCGGTCAAGGGCGCGGTGCTCTCGCTGCTGCTGGACGCCTACCAGCGCCGGGACAAGGTCGGCCTGATCACCTTCCGCGGCTCCGCGGCCGAACTGGCGCTGCCGCCCACCTCCTCGGTGGACGCGGCCGCGACCCGGCTCGAACAACTGCCGACCGGCGGGCGCACCCCGCTCGCCGCGGGGCTGCTCAAGGCCCACGAGGTGCTGCGGATCGAGCGGCTGCGCGATCCCAGCCGGCGCCCGCTGCTCGTGGTCGTCACCGACGGGCGGGCCACGTCGGCCGGTACGGCCGGTTCCGCCCGCTCCGCCGGTTCCGCCGGCGGGGACCCGCGCGCGCTCGCCGGCCGCAGCGCCCGGCTGCTCCAGGCCGAGGGCATCGCCTCGGTGGTCGTGGACTGCGAGTCGGGGCCGGTCCGGCTGGGGCTGGCCGGCGTACTGGCCGCCGACCTCGGCGGACCCGCCGTCACGCTCGACGGGCTGCGGGCCGACTCGCTGGCCGGGCTCGTGAAGAACGTACGTACCGCATCAGACACCCACAGGAGGGCCGCGTAATGCCGCAGGGACAGCCGACCGTCGTTCCGGACGACGGACTCACGACGCGCCAGCGCCGCAACCGCCCGCTCGTCTTCGTCCACACCGGCCCGGGCAAGGGCAAGTCGACGGCGGCCTTCGGGCTGGCGCTGCGCGCCTGGAACCAGGGCTGGCCGATCGGGGTGTTCCAGTTCGTCAAGTCGGCGAAGTGGAAGGTCGGAGAGGAGAACGCCCTCAAGGTGCTCGGCGCCTCCGGCGAGGGCGGCTCCGTCGTCTGGCACAAGATGGGCGAAGGCTGGTCCTGGGTCCAGCGCGACGCGCAGCTCGACAACGAGCAGGCGGCCAAGGAAGGCTGGGAGCAGGTCAAGCGCGATCTGGCCGCCGAGACGCACAAGCTGTACGTGCTGGACGAGTTCGCGTACCCGATGCACTGGGGCTGGATCGACGTCGACGAGGTCATCGAGGTGCTGCGCGACCGGCCCGGCACCCAGCACGTGGTGATCACGGGGCGCAACGCGCCGCAGAAGCTGGTGGAATTCGCGGACCTGGTCACGGAGATGACCAAGGTCAAGCACCCGATGGACGCCGGCCAGAAGGGCCAGAAGGGCATCGAGTGGTGACATCGCTCCACATACCGCGCCTGGTCATCGCCGCGCCGTCCTCCGGCAGCGGCAAGACCACGGTCGCGACGGGCCTGATGGCGGCCTTCTCGGAGCGCGGCCTCGCCGTGTCCCCGCACAAGGCCGGGCCCGACTACATCGACCCCGGCTACCACGCGCTGGCCACCGGCCGGCCGGGGCGCAACCTGGACGCGTTCATGTGCGGGCCGGAACTGGTCGCCCCGCTGTTCGCGCACGGGGCGGCGGGATGCGATCTCGCCCTCGTCGAGGGCGTGATGGGCCTGTACGACGGCGCCGCGGGGCGGGGCGAGCTGGCGTCGACGGCGCAGGTGGCGAAGGTACTGCGGGCGCCGGTGGTGCTGGTGGTCGACGCCTCCTCGCAGTCGCGGTCGGTAGCGGCGCTGGTGCACGGCTTCGCCTCGTTCGACCCGCAGGTGCGGCTGGGGGGCGTGATCTTGAACAAGGTCGGGTCGGACCGGCACGAGGTGATGCTGCGGGAGGCGCTGGAGGAGGCCGGGATGCCGGTGCTCGGCGTCCTGCGCCGGGCCCCGCAGGTGGCCGCGCCCTCGCGGCACCTGGGTCTGGTCCCGGTGGCGGAGCGGCGCGCCGACGCGCTGGCCGCTGTTTCCGCCCTGGCCGACCAGGTCCGCCAGGGCTGCGACCTGGACGCGCTGATGGCCCTGGCCAGGACGGCCCCGGCGCTGGCCTGCGAAGCCTGGGACCCGGCAGAGGCCCTCTTCCCCCGTCCCGCCCCTTCCCGAAACCGGGAGCTCAGCCCCCGGCCCGCCGCGCCCCACGCGCCGGCGGGGCCGGACGTTGCGGCCCGTCCGGCGTTCGAGGACCGGGTCCGGGCGGAGCCCGGTTCCGAGAACGGGCGGGGTGGGGGCCCTGTCATCGCCGTCGCGGGCGGCCCCGCGTTCACGTTCTCCTACGCCGAGCACGCCGAGCTGCTGACCGCCGCCGGGGCGCAGGTCGTCACCTTCGACCCGCTGCGGGACGAGGCCCTGCCCGAGGGGACCGCCGGCCTGGTGATCGGCGGCGGGTTCCCCGAGGTGTACGCCCCCGAGCTCGCCGCCAACGCGCCGCTGCGCGAGGCCGTCGCGGCCTTCGCCGCGGCCGGCGGGCCCGTCGCCGCCGAGTGCGCGGGGCTGCTGTACCTCGCCCGCTCCCTGGACGGCAAGCCCATGTGCGGGGTCCTCGACGCCGACGCGCGCATGTCGGAGCGGCTGACCCTCGGCTACCGCGAGGCCGTCGCGGTCTCGGACAGCCCCCTCGCGGCCGCCGGCACCCGCCTGCGCGGCCACGAGTTCCACCGCACGGTGATCGAGCCCGGCGCGGGCTCCGCCCCCGCGTGGGGGTTCACGCACCCCGAACGCCGGGTCGAGGGCTTCGTACAGGGGCGCGTCCACGCCAGCTACCTGCACACGCACTGGGCGGCGGAGCCGTCGGTGGCCCTCCGCTTCGCGGAAGCCGCGGCGCGGGCCAGGTGAGTTCAGTCCGCGAGGCCCACCACCAGCCAGATCCCGGCCACCCCGCCCACCGTGCACATCAGCGTGGACAGGGCGGGGTGCTTGTGGTGCGCCTCCGGCAGGATCTCGGCGGCCGCCAGGTACAGCAGGGCTCCGCCGAAGAATCCGAGGTACGCCCCCAGCGGTTCCTCCGGAAGGGTGAACAGCAGAGTGGACACCGCGCCCAGTACGGGGGCCACCGCGTCCGCGAAGAGCATCATCAGCGCCTTGCGGCGGGCGTTCCCGTAGAGCCGGGTGAGCGTGTACGTGTTGAACCCGTCGGCGAAGTCGTGCGTGATGACGGCCAGCGACACGGCCACGCCCATCCCGCCGCCGACCTGGAAGGCCGCGCCCAGGGCCACGCCGTCGGCGAAGCTGTGTCCGACCATCGCCGAGGCCGCGGTCAGCCCGACCTCGGGGACGCGGCCCCCGTTCTCGGCGCCGTGCGCGGCCTGGCGCACCGCCAGCAGGCGTTCCACGACGTGCGCGATCAGGAACCCCGCCACGAAGAGCAGCAGGGCGAGCGGGACGCCGAACACCTTGCGGCCGGCCGCGTGCAGCGACTCCGGCAGCAGGTCCAGGCCCACGACGCCGAGCATCAGCCCGCCGGCCAGGCCCAGCACGAGGTGGCGGCGGTCGGTGACGCGCTGCGCCGTCCACCCGCCCGCCAGGGTCATCAGGAACGCGCCCAGCGCCACGATCACGGCCATGTGCCCCTGAATACCGACTCCTCGCCCCGTACGCACGTGTGCGCGCGGGCGGCGGGGCACGAACCATTGACGACTACGGAGGGGGCATGAGCCCGGTGGGCGAGTACGCGACGCAGCTGGTGGTCGGGGTCGGGGGACGCGCGGGGGTCTCCGTGGCGGAGGTCTGCGCCCTGGTCGAGGAGACGCTGCGGGGGGCCGGGCTGGCCGCCGGGGCGGTGAAGGCGCTGGCCACGGTGGAGTCGAAGGCGGGCGAGGCGGGGCTCACGGGTGCGGCGGAACGTTTCGGCGTGCCGCTGCTCAGCTACCCCGCCGAGGAGTTGGCCGCGATCCCCGTACCGCACCCCTCCGACACGGTGCAGGGCGCCGCCGGAACCTCCTCGGTGGCGGAGGCCGCGGCGCTCGCGGGCGGCGGGGAGCTGCTCGTACCGAAGCGCCGGTCGGTGGCGGCGACCTGCGCCGTGGCCACGGCGCACCCGCACGACCTGCGCCATCACGGGGACGCGGAGGTGCGCGGCGACGGCGGCGCGCTGGTGGACCTCGCGGTGAACGTACGGGCGCACACCCCGCCGGACTGGCTCAAGCAGCGCATCGCGGCTTCGCTCGACGCTCTCGCCGCGTACCCCGACGGGCGGTCGGCCCGCGCGGCGGTGGCGGATCGGCACGGGCTGCCGGCCGAGCGGGTGCTGTTGACGGCCGGGGCCGCGGAGGCGTTCGTACTGATCGCGCGGGCCCTGGGCGCGCGGCGGCCGGTGGTGGTGCACCCTCAGTTCACGGAGCCGGAGGCGGCGCTGCGCGACGCGGGGCACACGGTGGAGCGCGTGGTGCTGCGGGCGGCGGACGGGTTCCGGCTGGACCCGGGGGCGGTGCCCGAGGACGCGGACCTGGTGGTGGTCGGCAATCCGACCAACCCGACGTCGGTCCTGCACCCGGCGGCGGATCTGGCCTCGCTGGCCCGGCCGGGCCGGATCCTCGTCGTGGACGAGGCGTTCATGGACGCGGTCCCGGGCGAGCGGGAGGCGCTGGCCGGGCGGACGGACGTGCCGGGCCTGGTGGTGCTGCGGAGCCTGACCAAGACGTGGGGGCTGGCGGGGCTGCGGATCGGCTACGTGCTGGCCGAGCCGCAGGTGATCGCGAAGCTGGCGGCGGCGCAGCCGCTGTGGCCGGTCTCGACGCCGGCGCTGGTGGCGGCGGAGGCGTGCGTGGCGCCCGCGGCGCTGGCGGAGGCGGAGGCCGCGGCGCGGCAGATCGCCGTGGACCGGGCGCATCTGCTGGCGGGGCTGGCGGAGTTCGAGGAGATCACGGTGTCGGGGGTGGCGGAGGGGCCGTTCGTCCTGATCCAGGTGGCGGGCGGCGCGGAGATCCGCACCCGCTTGCGCGCCCTCGGCTTCGCCGTCCGCCGCGGGGACACCTTCCCGGGCCTGGACGACTCGTGGCTGCGGCTGGCGGTCCGCGACCGGGCCACGACGGGCAGCCTCCTCCAGGCCCTGGACCACGCCCTGGCGCTGACCGCCCGCTGACCCGGGCGGGGCGGGGAGGCCGGGGCCGGCGACCGGGCGACCGGGCGGCCGGGAGAGGCGGGCCGGGAAGGGCGGGCCGTACCCGCTCCGGCCTGCGGCCGGGCGGCCATCCGGAGGCCCTGGCTCCGTTGGCGGGGCGGCCGGAGGTGGGCGATGATCTCGGCATCAGCAGGGAAGCCCGGGGGGTCCGGAAACATGAAGACATCGACCACGACAGGCCTGGCCGTGGCCGCGGTGGCGGCCATAGCCGGCGGGATCCTCGCCCTGCCGAGCCTGCTCGACCACGGCGAGGGGGCCGGCGAGCAGCGGCTCGGGGCCGAGCCCGCAACGGGCAGGGCGAGCGCGGGCCAGGGCAAGGCGAGTCCGACGGCGCCCGCCGGGGCCAAGCCGTTCACGCTGGTCGCGACCGGCGACATCATCCCGTACCCGTCGATCGTCCAGCGGGCCGCGGACGACGCCCGGGGCAGCGGCGAGAGCCACGACTTCCGGAAGATACTCGCGGGGGTCAAGCCCCTGGTGGCCGCCGCCGACCTGGCCGTGTGCCACCACGAGATACCGTACGGCCGGCCCGGCGGCCCCTACACCGGATATCCCGCGTTCAAGGCCCCGCACCAACTGGCCGACGCCCTGAAGGACGCCGGGTACGACAGCTGCTCGACCGGCTCGAACCACACCCTGGACGACGGCTACGACGGTGTCGTCCGCACCCTGGAGCACCTCGA
The DNA here is from genome assembly GCF_008704935.1 of Streptomyces vinaceus. Classification (NCBI taxonomy): domain Bacteria; kingdom Bacillati; phylum Actinomycetota; class Actinomycetes; order Kitasatosporales; family Streptomycetaceae; genus Streptomyces; species Streptomyces vinaceus. Next base: position 5,636,036 of record NZ_CP023692.1, on the reverse strand, counting down.
CCGGGTCGGCATCAAACACGTCGGCTCGGCCCGCAGCGCCGATGAGGCCAAGGCCCCGGCGGTGCTCTCCGCAGGCGGCGCCAAGGTGGCCCAGCTGGACTACACGTACGGGACGAACGGAATCCCGCTCCCGGCCGGCAAGCCCTGGTCGGTCAATCTGATCGACCAGAACCGGATCATCGCCGACGCGCGCGCGGCCCGGGCGGCCGGCGCGAACGTCGTCGTCCTCAGCGTCCACTGGGGCACCGAGTGGCAGACGGCGCCCGACCAGCAGCAGCGGGACCTGGCACAGGCGCTGACCGCCTCGCGCGGCCCGGACGGGCTCCCCGACATCGATCTGATCCTCGGGACGCACAACCACGTGCCGCAGCCCTACGAGAAGATCAACGGCACGTGGGTCGTGTTCGGCATGGGCGACCAGATCGCCAGCTTCTACGAGGCCGACAAGGCGCGCGGCAACATGTCCTCGATCCCGCGCTTCACCTTCACCCCGGCGGCCGCCCACCCCGGCCGCTGGGACGTGACCAAGGCCGAGTACCTCACCCAGTACTCGGACATGAACCCGCCGTTCCGCGTCGTCTGCACCTCGTGCGCCTCGGCCGACTCCGGGCTCGGGGCGGCGGCGAAGTCCGCGTACTCCGCCGTCGACAAGCAGGTCAGCGAGGCCGTGCTGTCGCGCGGAGCGGACAAGCAGGGCCTGGAGCGCGCCACCCGCTGAGGGCCCGGGGGGCCGGCCGCACCCGGCCTACGAGGTGCGGCCGCGCCGGGTCGCGACCAGTGCGGCGGCCCCGATGCCCAGCAGGACCAGCGCACCGCCCGCGACGTACGGGGTCACCGAACCGCCGCCGGTTTCGGCCAGGTTGGCGTGGGTGGTGACGGCCGCACCGGTCCCGGAGGCCACCGTCTGCGGCTTGACGCCGGAGTTCGCCGAGGGCTCGGGCGCCGGCGCCCCGACCGGGGATTCGCAGTGCGCCTCGGCGAGCACGACCTCGCCCTCCACCTGGGCCACGTTCAGGTCCAGCGGGTTCACGGACACCTTCAGCCGCAGCGCGGCCGCGGCGGCCGTGGTGGAGGTGGTCCGGGTGCCCGAGAGCTCCAGGCTGACCATGCCCACCTTGGGGATCTCGACCTTGGTCGGGCCGCCGGCCGAGAGGGTGACCTTCTTGCCGAGCACGGTCACCGACCCCAGCACGTTCGAACTGGCCACGGGCTTCTTGCCCGCCTCGCACACGGCCTTGGAGGTGACCTTCTCCACCTGGATCAGGGAGAGCGCCGGCAGCCCGGGCACGTGCACCTTGGCGTTGGCCAGGTTGGCCTCCGCCTCGGCGCGGCTCTTGTCGGCGGTGGCCTTGGAGGTGGCCACGTCGGCGCGCAGCACGCTGACCGGCTGCCCTCCCTCGACCCCGTCCAGGGTCACGGCCAGGGCGGTCTTCTGCGCCGTCGCGGGGGCGCTGACCTCGTTGAGGGTGGTGGTCAGCGGCACGTGGACGGTCTTGTTGAGCAGGCCCACGTCGAGTCCGGCGCGCAGGACGACCGCTCCGGCCTTGCCCTCCCCGCCGCCGGTGGAGCCGCCGCCTCCGGTGGCGAACGCGGGCGGGGCGGTGAGCAGGGCGACCGCTCCCGTGGCGATCAGGACGGCTGCGGGCATGCGGAAGGTGTTGCTGTTCAAGGTGGTGGAACCCCCGGGGAGATGGGAGCCGTCGCGCCGCCAATGGGGGACATCGCGCGCCGACGGCCTCTAACCCTGGGAATCTTTACGCACGGAGAGTGAACGGGTGACGACCTGAGGTGAGTTCACTCCAAGGGGTGGTTTTCATGCACGTATTCGATTCCCTGCCATCACGAGGAACAGGAGTTCTTTTCCGCCACACAGCCGTGGGGAACACGCCGACGCCGGCCTCCCCGGCGGCCGTTCACAACGACCGCCAGGGCGCCGGCGTCACGCCGCGCGTCAACCCGGCGCTCAGGCCCGGACCTTGCCGTTCACGACGACCCGTCGCGGCTGCGCCAGCGCCCGTACGTCGGCCCGCGGGTCGGCGTCGTAGACCACCAGGTCCGCCGGCGCCCCCTCCGTCAGTCCCGGCCTGCCGAGCCACTCGCGCGCCGCCCACGTCGTCGCCGAAAGGGCCTCCAGGGCCGGGATCCCGGCCCGGACCAGCTCCGCGACCTCGGCCGCGACCAGGCCGTGCGGCAGGGAACCCCCCGCGTCGGTGCCGACGTACACGCCGATGCCCGCGTCGTAGGCGGCCCGTACGGTGTCGTACCGGCGCTCGTGCAGCCGCCTCATGTGCGCCGACCAGCGCGGGAACTTGGCCTCGCCGCCCGCCGCCATCTTCGGGAACGTCGCGATGTTGACGAGCGTCGGGACGATCGCCACCCCGCGCTCCGCGAACAGCGGGATGGTGTCCTCGGTGAGCCCGGTGGCGTGCTCGACGCAGTCGATGCCCGCCTCGACCAGGTCGCGCAGCGAGTCCTCGGCGAAGCAGTGCGCGGTGACGCGGGCACCCAGCCGGTGCGCCTCGGCGATGGCCGCCTCCACCTCGGCGCGCGGCCAGCAGGGGGCCAGGTCCCCGGCCTCGCGGTCGATCCAGTCCCCCACCAGCTTGACCCAGCCGTCGCCGCGCCGCGCCTCGCGCCCCACGTACGCGACGAGGTCGGCCGGCTCGATCTCGTGGGCGAAGTTGCGGATGTAGCGGCGCGGGCGGGCGATGTGGCGACCGGCCCGGATGATCTTCGGCAGGTCCTCGCGGTCGTCGATCCAGCGGGTGTCGGAGGGGGATCCGGCGTCGCGGATGAGCAGGGTGCCGGCGTCGCGGTCGGTCAGGGCCTGGCGTTCGGCGGTCTCCGCGTCGACCGGGCCGTGGGCGTCGAGCCCCACGTGGCAGTGCGCGTCGACCAGACCGGGCAGGGCCCAGCCGGACACGGTGGTGATCTCGCGGGCCCCGTGCGGGCGTGCGTACGAGATCCGGCCGCCGACCACCCAGAGCTCGTCGCGCGCGTCGTCGGGTCCGACGAGCACACGCCCCTTCACATGCAGCACGTCATCGGTCATGTTCCGCACTGTACGTGCGGTCTCGGTACGCTCGTGCGGGTAGACCCCGGACGCAGCGGACGAAGAGAGAGCACCACCGTGACGCACCCCCTGCTGGACCTCCCGCCGCTCACGGCGGAGCGCTTCGCGTCGATCGAGCGGGGGGTCGCGGACCTCCTGTCCACGCGTCAGGAGGTGGTGATCGCGCAGGGCGAGGCGCTGCTGCCGCTGGAGGGGTGCATCCGCTCGGGGGCGCGGCCCGGTTCGACGGCGCTGAACGTGGTGACCGGCCCGTACGGGAACACCTTCGGCAACTGGCTGCGCGACTGCGGGGCGGACGTGGTGGACCTGGCGGTGCCGTTCGACACGGCGGTGACGGCGGAGCAGGTGGCCCGGGCGCTGGCCGAGCACCCGCGGATCGACTTCGTCTCGCTGGTCCACGCGGAGGCGGCGACCGGGAACACCAACCCGGTGGCGGAGATCGGCGAGGTCGTACGGGCCCACGGGGCGCTGTTCATGCTCGACGCGGTGGCTTCGGTGGCCGCGGAACCGCTGCTGCCGGACGCGTGGGGCGTGGACCTGTGCGTGATCGGCGCCCAGAAGGCGATGGGCGGCCCGGCGGGGGTCTCGGCGGTGTCGGTCTCGGACCGCGCGTGGGCCCGTTTCGCGGAGAATCCCGCGGCGCCGCGCCGCTCGTACCTCTCGCTCCTGGACTGGAAGGAGCGCTGGATCGACGCGGGCCGCACGGCGCTGCCGCACGCCCCGGCGCAGCTGGAGATGCTGGCGCTGGAGGCCTGCCTGGAGCGGATCTCGACCGAGGGGCCGGTGACGGTGATGGCCCGCCACTCCGCGGCCGCGGCGGCGACCCGGGCGGGCGCGCAGGCCATGGGCGTCGCCCCGTACGTCACGCGCCCCGAGGAGGCGGCGCCGGTGGCCACCACGCTCCGCGTGCCCGAAGCCCCGCTGGTGGCGGCGAAGGCCCTGGCGGCCGCCCCCGCGGCCCCCGTCTCGGCGGCAGGGGAGATGATCCGCGTCAACCACTACGGCCAGGCGGCCTCTCTGGACGCGGTCCTCACGTCCCTGACGGCCGTGGCCACGGCCCTGGGCACGGATCCGGTCGATGCCGTGGCCGCCGCGGAAGCGGCCTGGTCGGAAACCCTGTACTGACCGCCCCGCCCGGGGCCGGGGCCCCGGGCGGCGCGCGGGGGCCGGAGCCCGGTCAGGCCCGGGGGGCCGCGCAGGCGCCGTCAGGGGTGCAGGCCTCGGCCCCGGCGGCGGGCTCGGGGACCTCACGGCCGGCCCAGGCCTGTTCCAGGGCCTGGGTGAAGACCTCGGCGGGCTGGCCGCCGGAGATGCCGTAGCGGCGGTCGAGGACGAAGAACGGCACGGCGTTCGCGCCGAGTTCGGCCGCCTCGCGCTCGTCCGCCCGCACCTCGGCGGCGTACGCGGTGTCGTCCGCGAGGACCGTACGGGCCTCGGCCTCCTCCAGCCCGGCCTCGACCGCGAGGGCGACCAGCACCTCGGGGTCGAACACCGACCTCTCCTCCGCGAAGTTCGCGCGGTAGGCGAGGTCGAGCAGCTCCTCCTGGCGGCCGCGGGCGGCGGCCAGGTGCAGCAGGCGGTGGATGTCGAAGGTGTTGCCGTGGTCGCGGCCGTCGGTGCGGTACGTCAGCCCCTCGGCGCGGGCGCTCGCGGCGACGTGCTCCTCCATGCCGCGCGCCTCCTCCAGGGTGCGGCCGTACTTCTTGGCGAGCATGTCCAGGACGGGCGCCACGGTCCCCTTGGGGCTGTTCGGGTCGAGCTCGAAGGACCGGAAGACGACCTCCACCTCGTCACGGTGCGCGAACTCGGCCAGCCCCTTGGTGAACCGGGCCTTGCCGATGTAGCACCAGGGGCAGGCGATGTCGCTCCAGATCTCGACGCGCATGATCCTTTTTCTCTCCTTGTTCCGGGACTGGACGGTTTCGGCTTCAACCACCTGCCGGAGCGTCGCATTCCCCGGAGCCGAGGCTGAGCCACAGCGTGAGGTGCGAGCCGGCCCGTTCCGCACCGGACGGATCCGGGTTCCAGCCCTGGCTGGCGTAGAAGGCCTGGGCCCGGAGGTTGTGCTCGTAGACCTCCAGCCGGACCCGGCCGATCCCGGCCCGCCGCCACGCGTCCACGCACGCCGCGTGCAGGGCGGCTCCGGTGCCCCGGCGCCAGTGGACCGGGTCCACGTGGAGCTGGGTGAGGGTCGTCTCGCCGTCGGTCGTCCGGAAGGCGGCGACGCCCCGCAGCTCCCCGTCCTGCTCCGCGCACAGCACCCCGCCCTCGTCGGCGCTGCGGGCGACCGCCACCGACCAGCCCTGGCGCGTGCGCGCGAGTTCGGCCTCGCCCGCGTATTCCTCTTCGGGGATGCGGCCCTGGTAGTACGTGGCCCGGGCCCGGGCGTGGAGGGCCGCTATGGCGTCGAGATCTGCGGGTTGCGCGGTTCTGATCATGGAACAGGAAACGCGCCGGGAGCCATGTCGGTTCCCGGCGCGTCGTGGTGCGGTCCGCGTGGCTACTTCTTCAGCCACGCCGCCATCATCTTCTGGGCGATCGGGGCGGCCAGCTTGCCGCCGCCGATCTCGGAGCGGTCGGTGTCCGAGTTCTCGATCACCACGGCAACGGCGATCTGCTTGCCGCCCAGCTTGCCGTACGAGGTGAACCAGGCCAGCGGCGGCAGGCTGTTGTTCACGCCGCGCTGCGCGGTACCGGTCTTGCCGCCCACCTCGGCGCCCGCCACCTGCGCGGGCTTGCCGCCGCCCTCGGTGGCGACCGTCCGCATGGCGTCCTGGAGCATCGAGGCGGTCTTGGCGTTCATGACCTGCTGGGACTTCGGGTCCTTGAAGCTCTCCAGCACGTTGCCGTTCGCGTCGGTGACCTCGGAGACCGAGTGCGGGGCGACGAGCTTGCCGCCGTTCTCGATCGCGGCGGTCACCATCGCCATCTGGAGCGGGGTGGCCTGCACGTCGAACTGGCCGATACCGGTCTGCGCGACCTGGTCGACGGACATCTTCTGCGTCGGGTACTTGCTCCCCGGGCGGGCGGTCACGGGCGTCGAGATCTCGCTGTTGAAACCGAGCTTCTCCGCCATCGCCCGCATCTTGTCCTGGCCCAGTTTGTGCGCCAGCTCCGCGAAGACGTTGTTGCAGGACAGCCGCAGCGCGGTGCGCGCCGAGACGTTGTTGCAGGCCGCGGAGCCCGCCTCGCTGGGCAGCTGGGTCCGGGTGCCGGGGATCGTGTACGGGTCCGGTGTGCCGGTCGGCGTGTCGAGGTTGGTGACCAGCCCGTTCTCGATGGCCGCCGCGAGGGTGACCAGCTTGAACGTGGAGCCGGGCGCCTGCGGCTTGCGCAGGGCCACGTTCTCCATGGCCTTGCCCTTGTCCTCGATCAGCTTCTCCCAGGCCGCCTTGTCGTTGGCCCCGGCGATGCTGCCCGGGTCGAAGGACGGGTTGTTCACGATGGCGAGGATCTCGCCGGTCGCCGGGTCGATGGCGACGGCGGCGCCCTGCTTGCCCTGGAGCGCGTCGTAGGCGGCCTGCTGCACGTCCTTGTCGACGGTGGTCAGCACGTTGCCCGGCGCGGCCCGCTTGTTGGTGAGCATGTCCATCACCGTCTTGAGCCGGTCGTCGGACCCGTTGAGGATCTTCTTGTAGACGCCCTCCAGCATGCTCGTGCCGAAGGCCTGGGAACTGTAGCCGGTGAGCGGAGCGTAGAGCGGCCCGTTGACGTAGGTCCGCTTGTAGCCGAAGTCCTTTCCGTCCGTCTTCGCCGAGCCGGTGATCGCCTCCCCGCCCACGATGATGTTGCCCAGCGGGTTCTCGTACTGCCCGATGAGGTTCCGCCGGTTGTTCTCGTTGTCCGCGAGGGCCTTGCCTTGGTAGGCCTGCACCCAGGTGACCCGCACCAGAAGGGCCAGCACCAGGAGCAGACAGAAGACCGACGCACGCCTGATCGTCTTGTTCATCTCCCGGAAAGACGCGTCAAGGCCTCCGCGCGTTCCGCTCTGCCCTGATTGTGGCCGAGTTCTCAGTCTTTCTTCATGAAGCCGCCTTCGTAGGCCGCGATGACCGCCTGGGTGCGGTCGCGGGAGCCGGTCTTGGCGAGGACCGCCGCGACGTGGGTCTTCACCGTCTGCGGGCCGACGCCGAGGCGTTCGCTCATCTCCTGGTTGGACAGTCCCGTGGCCATCAGGCGCAGCACGCCGGCCTCCCGGTCGGTGAGCCGGGCCACCCAGGGCGCGACGGGGCCCCGGCCGCCGGGCGCGTGGGAGGCGGCCAGGGCGCGGACGGCCGCCGGGAAGAGCAGGCTGTCGCCGCGGGCGACGAGGCGGACCGCGCCGATCAGTTCCTCGGGCTCGGCCCGCTTCAGGAGGAACCCGGCGGCGCCCGCACGCAGCGCCTCGTAGACGTACGCGTCGTTCTCGAAGGTGGTGACGACCACGATCCGGGGCGGCTCGGCCAGGGTGGCGACGATCTGCTCGGTGGCCCGGATGCCGTCGATCTCGGGCATCCGGACGTCCATGAGCACCACGTCGGGGGCCAGGGTGCGGACCAGCGGGACGGCCTCGGCGCCGGTGGCCGCCTCCCCGACGACCTCCAGATCGGGTTCGGCTTCGAGGATGACCCGCAGGGCGGTGCGGACCATGCGCTCGTCGTCGGCGAGGACGATGCGCAGCGGCGGCCGGACCGCGGCGGTCACCGGGAGCCTCCGAGCGGAAGGACCGCCCGCAGCCGCCACAGCCCCTCGTGCGGGCCGGCTTCGACGCGGCCGCCGAGGAGGCCGGCCCGCTCGGCCGCGCCGTGCAGCCCGCGCCCCCCGGTCGTGCGGGGCCGCGCCCCGGCGGCGGGGCCCGGTGGATTGGTCATGGTGATCTCCAGTGCGTGAGGGGGGCCGTCTTCCGCGACCCGTACGGCGATCCGCAGCTCGACCGGACCCGCGCCGTGCCGCAGGGCGTTGCTCAGGCCCTCCTGGACGATCCGGTAGGCCTCGCGGGAGGTGATCGCCGGGAGCTGCGCCCAGTCCCCGGCCGGTCCGGGATCCTGCCGGGCGGTGACGGCGGTCCCGGCGGCCCGGGTACGGGCCAGCAGGGCGTCGAGGTCGGTGGCGAGGGTGGGCGCGGGGGCGGCGCCGGCCCGGGCCGGGTCTCCGTCCCGCAGCAGGCCGAGCACGGCGTCGAGCTCGCCCACCGTCCGCCGGGCGGTGTCCTCGATCGCGGCCAGCGCCTCCCGGGCGAACCCGGGGTCGCTGTCGAGCACCCGCCGGGCGGCCACCGCCTGGAGCGTGACGGCGCTCAGGGCGTGCCCGACCGCGTCGTGCAGCTCCCGGGCCAGCCGGTTGCGCACGGCCAGGTCGGCGGCCCTCTCCTCGGCCGCGGCCAGCCGGTCCGCCCCCGTCGGCCCGAGCAGCACCGGTGCCGTCCGGGCCAGCAGCGCCCCGGCCCCGGCGGCGCACAGGACCAGCCCGCCCAGCAGTCCGGCCCCGAGCAGCGGTGCCACGTACGGCGCGGCGCCGGTGCTGAACCACCCCAGCCCCAACTCGGCGCTCCGCAGCCCGCTCACGAACGGCAGCGCGATGAGCACCACCGCCATGGGCGGCACCGCGAGGCTGATCCCGCTGACCACCGCTCCGACCCCCAGGTGCAGGGTCCACCAGGCCGAGGTCCGCCCCCGCGCGGCCCAGGAGCGGGCCGGCCCCTCGGCCAGCCGCTCCCCCGGCACCCCGCACAGGGCCCGGACGGCCCCGGCCGACAACGGCCGGACGAGCCCGAACACGGCGGTCACCGCGGCCAGCGGCAGGGCCAGCCCGTACGAGGCGAAGGTCAGCTGGACCGAGTTGAAGAACCCGCCCCGGCCGGCCCAGACGCCGACCACCACCTGGGCGAGGAGGAAGTACGGCATCAGCAGGGCCCCGCCGAGGACCAGGTGCACCCAGCGCAGCCGGGCCCGCGCCCCCAGCAGCCGGGACGCCGCCGCCCGCATCACCCCTCGCGGCGAGAGGTGAGGAACCGCGTCAGCACGGCCGCGGCACATATTCCGGTGATCACCTGGCCAGCGTAGATCCACTGGACCGCCCCGGAGGCCGGTTCGCCGCCGTCGAGCTGCGGGCCCAGCGAGGCGATCCACGGCCACAGCCCCCAGCACACGGCCGCCGCCGAACCGGTCCAGGTGAGGGCCGACGGCCACCACGCGGCCCGGCTCCCGCCGCGGACCAGCAGCACCGCCCCCGCGCCGGCGGCGAGCGCGCACACCGCGTGCGCCCCGGACACCACGCCCGTCACCGCCGTATGGGCGGCGGCCCGCTCCTCCCCCACTCCGGCCGCCCCGCCGAAGGCCCAGTACAGGTGGACGGCCGCGATCACCACGGCGCCCACCGCCGCGGCTCCCGCCACCACCCCCGTGGGTGACGGGAGCCCGCGGCCCAGCACGCCCTGCCAGCGCCGACCCCAGCGCCTGCGCGCATAGGGCACGAACAGCCCGGCCAGGGCGAGTCCTTGGACGCAGAAGCCGGTGTAGACGACGGTGAACACCCAGGGATCGAGGAAGGGCCGCGCCGGGTCCCCGGCGGCCGCCGGTCCGCCCTGACCCGCCGCCCGTATGAGCAGTTGGGCCGGGAACGCGAGGAGGATCGGGGTGAGGAGTCCGCTGGCGACGAAGGCGGGGAGCGTGAGCAGCCAGGAAGGCACCCGCATCCCCCAGGGTCTGGTGAGGACCAGGACGAGCACGATCACGCTCGCGTCCATGGCGAGGGTCACCGCATTGGCCGCGGCGAGGAACGTGCCCTGCTCCAGCAGCGGGCTGTCGTCGGGGATCCCGACCCTGCTCCCCGACAGCCAGGCGGACTTGAGTACGAGATAGGGCACGGTGGCGGCCAGGGCCACCACCCTCAGGGCCTTGGGTCCGGCCCCCATGTCAACGGCTTGTGCGGTCATGACGCAACGGTCCCGTGTCCGCCGCCCCGCCACCTCCCCCGCAATGGGGAACCCCCTCCCCCGCCCGGGGGAGGAACCTCCCCGTCCGCCGACGCGCATCCGCGGGCCCACATCCACGGACCCGCATCCGCCGGCTCACATCCGCCGGGTCGCCACCGACAGCCGGTCCCGCGCCTCGAACAGCGCCGCCTTGATCCGCTGTTCGTGCTCCGCCGTCAGCCGGGCCACCGGCACCGAGCAGCTCACCGCGTCCCGGGCCGGGGTCCGGTACGGGACCGCCACCCCGAAGCAGCGCAGCCCGAGCGTGTTCTCCTCCCGGTCCACCGCATAGCCCTGCTCCCGCACCAGCGCCAGCTCCTCGACCAGCTGCTCCCGGTCGGTGATCGTGTGCTCGGTGACCGCCTCCAGCCGCCGCGGCAGCAGCGCCCGCACCTCGTCGTCGGAGTGGGTCGCCAGCAGCGCCTTGCCGAGCGCGGTCGAGTGCACCGGCAGCCGCCGCCCGACCCGGGTGAAGGGCCGCAGGTAGTGCTGGGACGGGCGGGTGGCCAGGTAGACCACGCTCGTGCCGTCCCTGCGGGCCAGGTGGATGGTCTCGGTGGTGTCGTCGGAGAGGCGGTCCAGGGTGGGCCGGGCCGCGGCGACGACCTCGTCCCCGTCGATGTACGAGCTGCCGACGAGCAGGGCCCGTACGCCGATGCCGTACCGCGTGCCCGTCGCGTCCGTCTCCACCCACCCCAGGTTCACCAGCGTGCGCAGCAGCATGTAGAGGCTGGACTTGGGCAGCCCGAGGTCGTGCTGGATGTCGGCCAGGCTGTGCAGTCCGGGCCGCGCCGCGAAGTGCTCCAGCAACAGGACGGTGCGAACGGCCGACTTGACGGCCGCCGGCGCTCCGGATCCGCCCGCTTCACCAGTGGTCATTCGCCTTCTTGCCCCTCTTGTCCCTTGTCAACGCGGAAGACCCGGAAATAGAGTCCGGAACGGATGTGATCATCCATCCATCGGAACGGCGTTCAGAATACTGAACGCCACCGCGCGGGTCAGCGAGATCCAGGAGGCAGTGCGCCATGGCAGCAACACCAGTCTGGAGTGTGGACCCCCGCACCGGGAAGCAGCGCGAACAAGTCGCCGTCGAGGCCACGTCCGGCGAGGTGGACGAGGCCGTACGCGCCGCCCACGCGGCCCGCGGCGCCCTCGCCGACCGCACCGCCCGCGCGCGGTTCCTGCGCGCGGCCGCCGCACTGCTGGACGAGGCAGCGGCCCACGTCATCGAGGCCGCCGACGCCGAGACCGCCCTCGGGCCCGGCCGGCTCACCGGCGAACTCGCCCGCACCACCGGCCAGCTGCGCGCCTTCGCCGACGCCGTGGACGAGGGCTCCTACCTCGACATCCGCATCGACCGCCCCGACGCGGGCGCCGTCCCCCCGCGCCCCGAACTGCGCCGCTACAAGGTGCCGCTGGGCGTGGTCGCGGTCTACGCCGCCTCCAACTTCCCGCTCGCCTTCTCCGTCCCCGGCGGGGACACCGCGAGCGCGCTGGCCGCCGGCTGCCCGGTGGTCGTCAAGGCGCACCCCGACCACCCGGCCACCTCCGAGCTGTGCGCCTCGCTGCTGCGCCGGGCGGCCGCCTCGGCCGGACTGCCCCCCGAAGTGGTCTCCGTCGTCCACGGGTTCGACGCCGGGCTGGAGCTGATCCGCCACCCCCTCGTCACCGCCGCCGGGTTCACCGGTTCCATCCGGGGCGGACGGGCCCTGTTCGACGCGGCCGCCGCCCGGCCCGTACCCATCCCGTTCCACGGCGAGCTCGGCTCCCTCAACCCCGTCGTGGTCACCCCCGCGGCCGCCGCCGAGCGCGCCGAGGAGATCGCCGCCGGGCTCGCGGGCTCGGTCACCCTCGGGCTCGGCCAGTTCTGCGTCAAGCCGGGCCTGGTCCTGGTTCCCGAGGGCGCGGACGGCGACCGGCTCACCGCAGCGCTGACCAAGGCGCTCGGCGAGACCGAGCCGGGCGTCCTGCTCGACCACCGGATGCGGGAGAACTTCGTCTCCGGCGTCCGCGAGCGCGCCGCGCTGCCCGGGGTCGAGGCGCCCGTCACCCCGGGCTCCGGCGGTGAGCACACCGTCGGCGCGGGATACCTGACCGTGCCGGCCGGGAGCCTGCTGGAGGGCGGGGCGTACGAGGTGCTGCTGGAGGAGTGCTTCGGACCGGTGACCGTGGTCGTACGGTACGGGGACCAGGGCGAGGCGGAGTCGGTGCTCGGCCTGCTCCCCGGGAACCTGAGCGCCACGCTCCAGCTCTCCGCGGCCGAGGCCGGCGGCGGCCCCGGCCCGGCGGCGGAGCTGATCGCGCACGTCACGGCGCTGGCCGGGCGGATCCTGGTCAACGGCTGGCCGACCGGGGTCGCGGTGGCCCCGGCCCAGCACCACGGCGGCCCGTACCCGGCGGCCACCTCGCACTCCACCTCGGTCGGCGGCACCGCCATCGAGCGGTGGCTGCGGCCGGTGGTCTACCAGTCGGTGCCGGACCCGCTGCTTCCGCAGGAGCTGCGCGAGGCGAACCCGCTGGGCCTGCCGCGCCGCGTCACCCCCGCCGCGCCCGGAGCGGAGACCCGCCCCGCGTAATTGCGTTGCCCGCCCCCGCCGCGCGGGGGCAGGCTGCCGCTCATGCCGAGACCCCACGGATTCACGTACGAACAGCGCGCCGACGGGAGCGTGGTCATCACGCACCAGGGGCGGGCCGCGAGCACCCTGCGCGGCGGCCGGGCCGAGAAGTTCCTCGCCGAGGTGGAGTCGGGGGACGCGCAGCTCGTGATGGCCCGCTGGACGGGCGCCTACAAGTTCGGCAACGAGCGCACGGCGAAGAACCACCCCCGCAACCGGCGCTGAAATCCGCCGCGAGGGTAAGGGAACGGCAAAGCACCTCCGGTCGTTCTCCGGGCATGACCGCTATGACCCCAGGTTCCAACCTGCCGCTCAACACCGTCCGCGTGACGGTGGACGTGGCTGCCCCGGTGCGGCTCGACGTGTCGGGACTGCTCCTCGCGGCGAACGGCAAGGTGCGCTCCGACGCCGACTTCATCTTCTACAACCAGCCGTCCGGCCCCGGTGTCAGCTACCGGTCGGGCGGCGGCGCGGCGCCGGACTCGATCACCGTGGACACGGGCGCCCTGCCGCCGGGCATCGAGCGGATCGTGGTCACGGCCAGCCCGGACGCCGCGGGCCAGACCTTCCAGGGCATCGAGCCCACCGCCACCGTGCGGCACGCGGAGACCGGCGCGGTGATCGCCAGCTTCACCCCGCCGCAGCTGGGCACCGAGACCGCGCTCGTGGTCGTCGAGGTCTACCAGCGCGGAGGCGTGTGGAAGGTGCGCGCGGTCGGCCAGGGGTACGCGAACGGCCTGGCCGGGATCGCGACCGACTTCGGGGTCTCGGTGGACGAGGAGCCCGCCGCGCCGCCTGCGGCCGCCCCGCAGGCCCCCGCGGCGCCCGCCCCCTCCTCCTGGCCGAGCGCCCCGGCGTCCGCGACGCCCCCCGCGCCGCCCGCCCCGCCCGCGACCGCTCCCGCGGCGGCCCCGGCGGCCGCGCCCGGCACCGGGAAGATCAACCTCGACAAGGGCCGGGTCAGCCTCCAGAAGAACCAGACCGTGTCCCTGGTCAAGAACGGCCGCCCGCTGCTCTCCCAGGTGAAGATGGGCCTGGGCTGGGAGCCGGCGTTCCGCGGCCGGGACATCGACCTCGACGCCTCCGTCATCGCGTACGGCCCCCAGCGCAACCACATCGACAGCTGCTACTTCGGCAAGCTGTCCATCCTGAACGGCGCCATCAAGCACTCCGGCGACAACCTCACCGGCGAGGGCGCCGGGGACGACGAGGTGATCGTCGTGGACCTCGGGCGGCTGCCCGCCGAGGCCACGGGCCTGGTCTTCACGGTCAACTCCTTCTCCGGCCAGAAGTTCACGGAAGTCGCCAAGGCCTACTGCCGCCTGATCGACGCGGCGAGCGGGGAGGAGCTGGTCCGCTTCGACCTCACCGGCGCGGAGCCGCAGACCGGGGTCATGATGGCGAAGCTGATTCGGCAGTTCTCGGGCGAATGGGAGATGACGGCCATCGGAGAGTTTGTGAAGTCCCGCACAGTGCGCGGGATGGTCAAGCCGGGCTCCCAGGCACTCTGAGCAGGTGGGCGGGCACATGGAGCGACCAGGAGGCGCGCCATGGGCCCCGAGGTGATGGATTCCACCCCTAATAGGGGGGTGACCGTCAGTGCCCGCCCGTAGCCTTGAAAGCATGTACAGCACACTCCGGCCCGCGGGTCCCGCCCGCCCGTCCGCCGCAGAGGCGAACGAGGCGATACGGCACCTGGTCGCGACCCGGGTGGACGACGAGTGGCCCTCCGAAGCGTATGAGTTCCTGCTGGAGGAATGGGCCGCCGCCAGCCGCGCCGAGACCGCCGCCGCTCAGTAAGCAAGGAAGGCCGTGCCACCGCCCCGTGAACGGGCGGCGGCACGGCCTTCGCTCGTGAGCGCCCGCGTCAGTGGGCGCGGCGCCACGGACCGGTGATGGCCAGCATGATGCCCGGGTCCTGGATGTTGGCGTACAGCGTGCGCCCGTCCGGTGAGAAGCACACACCGGTGAACTCGGAGTACTCCGGCTCCTGTGCCGTCCCCATGTTCATCTCGTTGCGCGCCAGCGGGTACGTACGCCCCGACTCGGTCGCGCCGAACAGGTGCTGCAGGCCGCTGCCGTCCTCCGCGATGACCAGACCGCCGTACGGGGAGACCGTGATGTTGTCGGGGCCGTCGAAGGAACCGTCCTCGGCCGGGTCGGAGTTCACGCCGAGCACCACCGTCAGCCGCACCGTGCGCCGCTTCGGGTCGTAGAACCACACCTGGCCGTCGTGCGCCGTGCCCGGGCTCTCCTCACGGGCGTAGGAGGAGACGAAGTACGTGCCCCCGTCGGCCCACCACATCCCCTCCAGCTTGCGGGCGCGGGTCACCGTGCCCTCGCCGAACTGCTTGCGCACCGACACCGTCCGCGCGTCGCGGTCCGGCACGGGCACCCAGTCGACCCCGTAGACGGTTCCGATCCTCGTCGCGCGCGAAAGGTCGTCGACGAACCGGCCCGCGCTGTCGAAGCACTTGGCGGCGGCGAGCACCCCGGCGTCGGCCGCGAGCGTACGGAGCTTGCCGCGCCCGTGGCGGAAACCGCTCGGCGGGGTCCAGCGGTAGAGCAGCCCGTTGGGGCCGGAGGCGTCCTCGGTCAGGTAGGCGTGGCCCTGGCGCGGGTCGATGACCACGGCCTCGTGGGCGTAGCGGCCGAAGGCCTTGACCGGCTTCGGGTCGCGGTTGGCGCGCCGGTCGTGGGGGTCGACCTCGAAGACGTACCCGTGGTCCTTGGTCATGCCGTTCTTGCCGGCGAGGTCCTCGGTCTCCTCGCAGGTCAGCCAGGTCTCCCAGGGGGTGGCGCCGCCCGCGCAGTTGGTGGACGTACCGGCGATGCCCACCCATTCGGCGACCTCGCCGCCGCGCCGGACCTCGACGACCGTGCAGCCTCCCGCCGCGGCCGGGTCGTAGACGAGGCCCTCGGTGAGCGGGACGGGGTGCGCCCAGTCCGCCCGCTTGCCCTTGAGCTCGTGGTTGTTGACCAGGAGGGTGACCCCGCGGTGGCCCTCGAAGGCGGCGGTGCCGTCGTGGTTGGACGGGGTGGACTCGCCCGAGTCGAGGGTGGTGACCCCGCTGTGGGTGATGACGCGGTAGCTGAACCCGGCGGGGAGGGCGAGCAGTCCGGCCGGGTCCGCGATGAGCGGGCCGTAGCCGGGCTCGCAGGGACGTCCGTGCTCGTCGTGGCGGGTGCTGTCGTCGGCCGCCAGCGCTCCCGGGGCGGTGGCGAGCGCGCCGACCGTCCCGGTGAGCGCGACGCCCGCGCCGGCGATCACGGTGCGGGCGGTGAAGTCTCTACGGCTGAGCGGCATCGGGTCTCCAGGGGTGGGGAGGTGGTGCGCCTGTCGTGCGGTCGTCGGCGCACACGCTCCCGCCCGTACGTGAACGCCGGCTGAACTGCCCGCGAAGGAGGGCCGGATCCCTTCGTACCCGCCCCTCGCCCTCCGTGGGCCGGCCTGGCCCCCGACCGGTCCGCCCCGGCCCCCGGACCGGTCAGCCCTGGCGCGAACGGGCCTTGAACGCGGCCTTGCGGGACTCCTTGGCGGCCTTCTTGTCCGGGTGCATGCGGCCCATAGCCTCCAGCACGTACGCCGTCGCCGGGTGGTCCACCCGCCAGACCTGGTCGAAGAAGCCCGTGTGGTGCTCGGTCAGCGACCGCATCAGCAGGGGCAGTTCCGCCGTCTCCCCGTCCGCCGCGAGCTGCGCCGCGATCGTGTCCACGGTCAGCCAGAAGACCATGGCCTCGTCCGGCGCCGGTACGTCGGCCACCCCGTGCTCGGAGAGCCAGACCCGGGCGAGCCCGCCGAGCTCCGGGTCGTCCAGCACGGCGCGGACCGCCTGTTCGGCCTCCGGACCGGCCGGGGCGAGGGCCTGCTGGCAGCGCAGCCGGCGCAGCGGGCCGCCCTCGTCGGCGCCCCGGGCCGCGGACAGCAGTTCGGCGACCGCGTCCTGCGGTTCGCGGCCGGCGAGCCACTGCTCGATCTCGGCCTGGGCGGCGCCCTCGGGGTACCCGGAGACCGCGTCGAGGAGCGCGTCGGCGCCCTTGTCGGCCAGTTCGCCGACGGCGGGGGCGGTGACCCCGGCCTCCAGCATGCGGGCCCGGATCCCGTACAGGCCGAGCGGGGTCAGCCGGACCAGCCCGTACCGGGAGACGTCCTCGTCGTCGACCCCGCCGGCGGCCGGGCCGGAAGCGGAGCCCGCCTCGGCGAACTCCTCGTCGTCGGCCTCCGCCATCAGGGCCTCGTCCACCGGCCGGAACTCGACGAGCCCGATCGGCTCCAGCTGCCGGAACTGGTCGTCCAGGCGCATCATCGCGTCCGAGACCTGCTCCAGCACGGCGTCGGTCGGTTCGCCCATGTCCTCGGGGATGACCATCGAGGCGGCGAGCACCGGCAGCGGGATCGGGCTCTCCGCGGCCCCGCGCCCGGAGGCGGTGAGCAGGTAGAGGTTGGCGAGGACCCCGTCGAGGAAGTCCGCCTCGCGGCTCGGGTTCCAGTCCAGCCGGTCGAAGTCGATCTCGCCGCCCGCGTCCAACGCGTCGACGAGGTCGTCCAGATCGGGCACGGCCGCGTCCGCGAGCACGGTCTCCAGGGCCGCCAGCCACAGGCCGAGCACCTCGCCGGGAGCGCCGCCGGTCACCAAGGCCAGGTCCTCGCCGGGCGCGGCGGTCCCCGGCTGGCCCTCGCCGTCCGCGTCACCGCCCTCATCGGGCTCGGTCACGTCGACGAGGCCGGTGTCCACGGCCACCCGCCAGGCCTGGCTCGCGAGCACCGGGCCCTCCTCGTCGGCGGGGTCCAGGCCCAGCGCGGCGGCGGCCTCGGGGAGCTGATCGGCGGCGAGTTCGCCGCCGGTGTGGACGCGCGTGTGCGGTCCGGCCCAGCGGGCGAGCCGTACGGCGCGGGCGAACAGCGGGGCGCCGAGGGCGTCGCGGGCCAGTTCCGCATCGGAGGGCAGCCGTACCGGCGGCAGCGTGGGGTGCGGCTCTGCGGACATGGGACGGTCTCCTCGCGAACACGGTGGGGCGGTGGGGCGCGGCCCCGCGGGACGGTGGTGCGCGGGCCCCGGGGCGCTGGTCCGGCCGCCGCGGGACGGCCGTCCGGCGCACCAGCGTAGACGCATATCGGGCGCGCCCGGGGTGCCATCTCCTTTGGTTCATCCCACAGTCAGCTTCCGTATCCCCTGGAGACCTTGACAACTTCCCTGGTCACACAGGAAATTGACGCGCGTAGATATATGGGGAACCCCCGGGATTCCTGTGGATCGCCCGCGGCCCGGCCGTGGCGCACCGCATGAATCCGGCCAAACACACGCAACATCCTTCGCTTTCCTCTCCCACACACCGGAGTTCTTGACCATGCGCTCCTCGCATCCCCGTTCCGCCGCCGTCTCGGCACTCGTCGCCACCGCCCTGGCCACCGGCCTGCTGGCGGGCACCGCCGACGCGGCCGAAGGCGCCGCGTCCGCCGATCCGATACGCATCCACGACATCCAGGGCACCACCCGCATATCGCCGCTCAACGGCAAGCAGGTCGCCGATGTCGCCGGCGTCGTGACGGGCGTGCGCACGTACGGCTCGCGCGGCTTCTGGATGCAGGACCCGGACGCCGACGACAACGACGCGACGAGCGAGGGCGTCTTCGTCTTCACCAGCTCCGTCCCGACCGTCGCCGTCGGCGACGCGGTCAAGGTCTCCGGCCTGGTCGGCGAGTACGTCCCCGGCGGCGTCTCCTCCGGCAACCAGTCGGTCTCGCAGATCTCCAAGCCGGTCGTGACCGTGGTCTCCTCGGGCAACGCGCTGCCCGAGGCCACCGCGATCAACGAGTACAACGTGCCCGCGCAGTACGCCCCGGCGGGCGACCCGGCCGCGGCCGGCAGCATCAACGGCCTGACCCTGGAGCCCTCGCGCTACGCCCTGGACTTCTACGAGTCGCTCGAAGGCATGAACGTCAAGATCGGCAACTCCCGCGTGGTCGGCGCCACCGACCCGTACTCGGAGCTGTGGGTCACGGTCAAGGGCTGGGAGAACACCGCCAAGCGCGGCGGCACCCTCTACGGCTCGTACGAGTCCCAGAACACCGGCCGCCTGCAGATCCAGCAGCTGGCGCCGGTCGCGCAGCAGCCCTTCCCGGTGGCCAACGTCGGCGACAAGCTGACCGGCACCACCGAGGGCCCGCTGGACTTCAACCAGTTCGGCGGCTACACCCTGGTGGCCCGCACGCTCGGCACCGTCCAGGCGGGCACGCTCGCCCCGGAGAAGACCAAGGCCCAAGCGCCCGGCGAGCTCGCGGTGGCCACGTACAACGTGGAGAACCTCGACCCGAGCGACCCGCAGGAGAAGTTCGACAACCTGGCCAAGGCGGTCGTCGAGAACCTCGCCTCGCCCGACATCGTCGCCCTGGAGGAGATCCAGGACAACAACGGCGCCAAGAACGACGGCACCGTCTCGGCCGAGGAGACCATCAAGAAGTTCACCACGGCCATCGTGGCCGCGGGCGGCCCGGCCTACGAGTGGCGGACCATCAACCCCGAGAACAACAAGGACGGCGGCGAGCCCGGCGGCAACATCCGCCAGGTGTTCCTCTTCAACCCCGCCCGCGTCTCCTTCACCGACCGCGCCGCGGGCGACTCGCTGACCGCGACCGGCGTGACCAAGGAGAACGGCAAGGCCGCCCTGACCCACTCCCCCGGCCGGATCGACCCGGCGAACCCGGCGTGGGCCGACAGCCGCAAGCCGCTGGCCGGCGAGTTCGTCTTCCGCGGCCGTACGGTCTTCGTCATCGCCAACCACTTCGGTTCGAAGGGCGGCGACGAGGGCCTGACCTCGATCCACCAGCCCCCGGTCCGCTCCTCGGAGGCCAAGCGGCTGCTCCAGGCGCAGGCCGTGAACGGCTTCGTCAAGCAGCTCCTGGCCGCGGACAAGAACGCGAGCGTGCTCGCCGTCGGCGACATCAACGACTTCGAGTTCTCGGGCACCGCGAAGGCGCTGGAGGACGGCGGGGCGCTGTACTCGGCGATCAAGTCGCTGCCGAAGGCGGAGCGCTACTCGTACGTGTACCAGGGCAACGCGCAGGTGCTGGACCAGATCCTGACCAGCCCGGCGGTCAAGAACTTCACGTACGACAGCGTGCACATCAACGCGGAGTTCGCGGCGCAGAACAGCGACCACGACCCGCAGGTGCTGCGCTTCCGCCCGTAACCGCGGTGCGGTCCTGAGCAGCGGGGCCCCCGGACGCCGTCCCGTCCGGGGGCCCTGCGGCAATTCCGGCCGTGATCTTCCGTACTGCCACCCGCGAGGACCTGCCGGTCGTACTGGCCCTGCCGGCGGACGCCGGCGAGGAGCGGGCCGAGGTCGGCGAGGCGCACGAGCGGGCCTTCGCCGCGATCGAGGCGGACGCCCGCAACGAGCTGCTGGTCCTCTGCGAGCCCGGGGCGGCCGGCGCGGTGGTCGGCTGCCTCCGCGCAACAAGCGGCGGGCGGACGCCCACCGGTTCTACGAACGGCTGGGCTTCGCGCGCAGCCACGAGGGGTTCAAGCTGAGCCTGGAGGCGCACTGAGCGCGAGCGCCGGAGGACACCTGGGGAGAAGTCGGGACTTTCGCCCCTGGCGTGACGCTCGCCACATCACCACCCATTCCACCCGGGTTGTGGTGTTGAGTGGCCCCACACTCGAACCTGTCCCCCCGTATCCCCGGAGGACCGCGTGTTCCCCTCCATCTCCCTGGCCCAGGAAATCGGCCTGGCCGTCCTGCTCGTGGCCGCCCTCGTGTGGGTGCTCGGCCTCGGGCACATGCTGTGGGACTCCCGTTTCCACCACCCCGAGCCGGGCGCCTACGAGGGCGTCGGGGTCATCCCGGCCCAGCGCGGCGCCGCCGCGCACCCGATGGAGTCGGTCGAGCTGACCGAGGCGGAGGAAGAGGCCTTCGCCGGCCTGATCCGCACCATCCCCCTGCGCTGACCCCCCGCGTCCTTCCGCGCTCGGGGCGGAGGGGCGTACCGGGGCGATGGAAACGCGACGCCCTCACCACACCCCTGTCGGGGAAGGTGAGGGCGTCGCGGCCGTTCCCGGACCGCTGGGGGCCCCGCGGGGCCCCGGCGATCAGTTGTGGGAGTGGAGGACCTCGTTCAGGCCGCCCCAGACCGCGTTGTTCGGGCGGGCCTCGACCGTGCCCGTGACCGAGTTGCGGCGGAAGAGGATGTTGCCGGCCCCCGAGAGCTCCAGGGCCTTGACGATCTGGCCGTCCGGGAGGGTGACGCGGGTGCCCGCGGTCACGTACAGGCCGGCCTCGACGATGCACTCGTCGCCCAGGGCGATGCCCACGCCCGCCTCGGCGCCGATCAGGCAGCGCTCGCCGATCGAGATGATCTGCTTGCCGCCGCCCGAGAGGGTGCCCATCGTGGACGCGCCGCCGCCGATGTCGGAGCCGTTGCCGACCACGACGCCGGCCGAGATGCGGCCCTCGATCATCGAGGTGCCGAGGGTGCCGGCGTTGAAGTTGACGAAGCCCTCGTGCATGACGGTGGTGCCCTCGGCGAGGTGCGCGCCCAGGCGGACCCGGTCGGCGTCGGCGATGCGCACGCCCTTGGGAGCGACGTAGTCCGTCATCCGCGGGAACTTGTCGATCGAGGAGACCTGGAGGTACAGGCCCTCGGCGCGCGCGTTCAGCCGTACGGCCTCCACCTGGTCCACGGCGACCGGGCCCAGCGAGGTCCAGGCGACGTTGGCCAGCAGGCCGAAGAGGCCGTCCAGGTTCTGGCCGTGCGGCTTGACCAGGCGGTGGCTGAGCAGGTGCAGGCGCAGGTACGCGTCGTGCGCGTCCAGCGGCTTGTCCTCCAGGGAGGAGATCACGGTGCGGACGGCTACGACCTCGACGTCGCGGACCGCGTCCAGGCGGAGCGCCTTGGCCGCGGCGGCGCCCAGGAGCTGCACGGCCTGGTCGGCGGTGAGGCGCTCGGTGCCGGCCGGGCCGGGCTCGGCGACCAGCTCGGGTGCGGGGAACCAGGTGTCGAGGACGGTGCCGTCGGAGGCGATGGTGGCAAGTCCGGCGGCGACGGCGCCGGTGGTACGCGTAGCAGTCATGCCCGAAACCTAACCGGCCGCGGGCCGAGGTCGCGAACCGGTCTCATGTGCCGGTCGCGCCGCGTGTCGCTCCCCGCCCGCCCCGGCGCTTCGCGCCTCCCGCCGTGACACGTACAGCACCGCCGCGCCCGCCGACCCCGCCAGCGCCGCGCACAGCGGCCACAGCAGCCCGGGCGCGGCCGCGTACAGGGCTCCGCCCAGCGGCGGCCCGAGGACGACCCCGCTGACCGAGACCCCCGCGTACAGGCTCTGGAACCTGCCCACGGCGTGCTCGGGCGCCTGGTCGGCGACGTAGGCGGTCGCGGTGGTCTTGTACAGGATCTCGCCGAGGCTGAGCAGCACCATCATCACCACCGCGCTCGCGGCCCCCGCTCCGGCCGGCAGCGCCGCGTACCCGGCTGCGACCAGCACGATCCCGGTGCCGATGACGGGCAGCGGGGGCCGGGTGCGCAGGGCGACGGCGGCCGGGAGCTCCAGCAGCAGGATGACGCCCCCGTTGAGGGCGATCACGAGGCCGAAGGCGCGGACGTCGAGCCCGTGGTCGGCGAGGTACACGGGGAGGATCGAGTACTGCTGGCGGTAGACGAGGTCGGTCACCAGGATCGCGCCGAGCAGGACGAGTACGGCAGGCCTGGCCCGCAGCTCCTCCCACACGCCCCGGCCCAGACCCCCGTCCGGGGCCGGGGCGGGGCGGGAGGCGCTGCGGGAGGCCCCCCGGGCCGGGACGACCCGCGCGGTCCAGAGGGCGAAGAACAGGGTCCCGAGGCCGTCGGCGACGAAGAGCCAGTCGTACGAGAGTCCGGTCGCGAGCAGGGCCCCCAGCGGCGGCCCGAGGGTGAAGCCGCCGTTGGAGACGCAGCGGACGACGGCGAAGGCCTGGCGGCGGGCCCCCTCGGGGACGGTGACGGCGACCAGCGCGGAGTTCGCCGCCCGGACCACCCCGGAGGCGTACTGGGCCAGCGGCAGGGCCGCGTAGAGGGCGGCGGTGGGCAGCAGCGGGAAGGACATCAGCGCGAGGCCGCCCGCGACGGAGGCGGCGAGCAGCACGCGGCGGTGGCCGAAGCGGTCCCCGTACCAGCCGCCGGTGAAGTTCCCGGCGACGAGGCCGATGCCGCCGACGCCCGTGACCAGGCCCGCCTGGGCGGCGCCGAGGCCGCGCGGGCCGGTCAGGTACAGGAAGACGAAGACGAAGGTGAAGCTGACGACGGCGTTGACGAAGACGCCCGCCGCCAGCAGCCACACCACGCGGGGCACGTCCTTGAAACCCTGCGCCATTCCCATGTCCGCCCCCGAACCGCAGTAAGTTCCTTTTGGGAACGGACTATGTCAGCATGACAGCCTTGGGTCAACGGACAAAGGAGTGCCCATGGCCCAGCGCACGCACCTCGACGACGCGGACTGCGCCATCGCCCAGGCCCTCGACGTGGTGGGCGACTGGTGGACGCTGCTGATCGTGCGCGACGCCGCGCGCGGCGTGCACCGCTTCGACGCGTTCCAGCGCGAGCTCGGGGTCTCCCGGAAGGTGCTCGCCGAGCGGCTGAAACTGCTGGTCGAGGCCGGGGTGCTGACGCGTGAGCCGTACCAGGAGCGCCCGGTGCGGCACGAATACCGGCTGACCCCGCGCGGGCGGGGGCTGCTGCCGGTCCTGGTGGCCCTCCAGGACTGGGGAGACACCTGGGTCCTGGGGGAAGGCGAAATGACGGCGACGACGCAGGAGTCCTCGCGGGAGGCGGAACGGGTGCACGCGCTGCGCGGCACGCGGCTGCCGGAGCTGGTGCTGCCGGACCGGTTCGGGCAGGTGCGGGATCCGGTCGCGGACACGCCGTTCACGGTCCTGTACTGCTTCCCCGGCGCGTACGCGCGGGCGGAGTCCTACCCGCCGGGGTGGGCCGGGATCCCGGGGGCCAGGGGCTGCACGTTCGAGTCGTGCACGTACCGGGACCAGCTGGCCGAGTTCACGGCGGCCGGTGCGACGGTGCACGGGGTGTCCACCCAGCGGCCCGACGAGCAGCGGGAGTTCGCGGAGGCGGAGGGGCTGCGGTTCCCGCTGCTCTCGGACGCGGAGCTCTCGCTGACGGCGGCGCTGCGGCTGCCGACGTTCCGGGCGGCGGGGGTGAGCCGGCTGAAGCGGTTGACGCTGGTGGTGGACCGGGAGCGCGTGGTGCGCGAGGTGTTCTACCCGGTCCGGGACATCGAGGCCGGCGTCGCGGCGGCGCTGAGCGCCGTCCGTGACGCCGGCGAGGGAGAGGGTGCGGGCGACGGTGCGGGCGGGGGCGTCAGTTCAGGGTGAACCAGGCCGCGCGGGCCTTCTTCCACTCCGGGTGCGTCAGGTCCTTGGCCTCGGTGCCGTCCCCGTACAGGTCGGCCGAGCCGCTGTCGGTGATCAGCTGGACCCGCGCGCCCGGTACCGACAGGTCGGGCACGTCCACGATGGCCTCCCAGCCGCCCGGGTCGGTCGTCGGCAGGTCGGCACGCTTGACCGGGGCGTGGCCGGCGACACCGTCCCACTGGTAGAGCGCGTACGGGTCGGAGTTGTCGTCCGCCGCCCAGGAGCCGGCCAGGATCAGGTACTGGTCGGCCGCGTTCTTGCGGATGTCGCGGATCGCGAGCCCGCCGAGGTCGAGCTCGATGCCCGCCCCGAAGGTGGCCTTGGCGCCGCTGGAGAGCACCTGGTCGAAGTTGGTCACCGGGACGACCAGCGCCTTGCCGCCCGGCACCGCCGGGGCCAGCGGGGCCCGGAAGCCGAGGTAGGCGGTGGTGGTCGAGCCCGGCGCGAACTCCAGCCCCTCCACGTTGAACCCGTCGATCTGCTTGGGCGCCTCGCCGGCGGCCGTGCCGGCCGCGAAGCCGTAGCGGTTCCCGTTCGCGGTGTCCCAGGCCACCAGGTCGTCGCGGAGCTTCTTGTACGAGCGCCCGTACGCGAGCTGCGTGGCGGAGCCGGAGCCGCTCACCGTGGTGGTGAACACCGTGTTCCGGGGCGCCTTGTACTCGCCGTCCTTGTTGTTGCCGAGCGAGCCCGTCCAGTAGATGGTGTTCCCGATCAGGGTCGCCCCCTCGATGTCCACCTCCTTGGAGACGCCGAGCTGCGAGCTGAAGTCCCAGGTGCGGACCGGGGCGGCCGAGCGGGAACGGTCGTACAGGCGCAGCACGTTGTTCTCGTCGTCGGCGACGACGGTGTAGCCGCCGCCGACGTCCACGGCGGCCGAGGAGTCGGAGGCCCCGGTGAAGTACCGGGCGTCGGCCGGGTTCTGCACGGCGGCGGAGGCGGCGTACGACAGGGTCTTGGTGGCGCTCTTGCCGCCCAGCCCGGTCACCTTGACGGTGAGGTTGGTGTAGCCGCGGCCGCGAGCGGCGACGGCCAGCCGGCGCACCGCCCCGGTCCCGGTGACGCTCACGTCGCCGGTTCCGGCGACCGAGGCCTTGCTGGAGGCGGAGGCGCTGACCGTCAGCGCGGACGCGTCGGCGCCGCTCTGCCCCACGGTCACGTCGACCACCGGGTCCCCGACGGCCCCGACGGCGCCGGACAGGTACGCGGCGGACAGGCTGATGGTCGGCGTTCCGTACGTCACCGCCTGGGCGGGCACGACCGTGACCGTCCCGGCGACGACCAGCGCCGCGATCCCTGCGATACCAAGCTGCTTCTTCATCGGTGTCCCGTCCCCAAGAGTCGAGCCGAGCGTGGACCGCGCCACGCCGTGACGGCCGTCGAGCAGGTTCGGCCACCGTGGCCAACATCCGGTGCACGTCAATCGTCCGCCGGACGAACACGGAGGGCCTCCCGGGAGCTCCCGCAAGCCCCCCGGAGCACGCGAAGGGCCCCCGGCGCGATGCCGGGGGCCCTGCGTGGAGCGGGTGGCTCAGACGTTGAAGCCGAGCGCGCGCAGCTGCTCGCGCCCGTCGTCCGTGATCTTGTCCGGGCCCCACGGCGGCATCCAGACCCAGTTGATCCGCAGCTCGCTCACGATGCCGTCCGTCGCCGACTTCGCCTGGTCCTCGATGACGTCGGTCAGCGGGCAGGCCGCCGAGGTCAGCGTCATGTCGAGGGTGGCGATGTTCGCGTCGTCGATGTGGATGCCGTAGATCAGGCCCAGGTTGACGACGTCGATCCCCAGCTCGGGGTCGACCACGTCGTAGAGGGCCTCGCGGACCTCTTCCTCGGTGGCCGGCTTGATCGACGCCTCGGCGGGCGTCGCGTTCTCGGTCATGCCGTCTTCCTCTCCGCGGCGTCGCCCAGTGCCTGGGCGGTCGCGTCCTTCCAGGCCATCCAGCTCAGCAGAGCACACTTCACGCGAGCCGGGTACTTGGAGACGCCGACGAACGCGACCGCGTCCTCCAGCACCTCCTCCATGGCCTCGTCGGGCTCGATCTTGCCCTTCGACTGCATCATCTCCAGGAAAACGCCCTGGATCTTCTGCGCCTCGGCCAGCTCCTTGCCGACGAGCAGCTCGTTCAGCACGGACGCGCTGGCCTGGCTGATGGAGCAGCCCTGGCCCTCGTACGAGACGTCGGTGAGCGTCTCGCCGTCGTACTTCACGCGCAGCGTGATCTCGTCGCCGCACGTCGGGTTGACGTGGTGCACCTCGGCGTCGCCGTCGCGCAGGCCACGCCCGTGCGGGTGCTTGTAGTGGTCCAGGATCAGTTCCTGGTACATCGAATCCAGCTTCACTGCGTCGTCCTCGTCGCCCTCGTCAGCCGAAGAAGTTCCGTACGTGCTCCAGCCCGTCGATCAGCGCGTCGACATCGGCCGGAGAGGAGTACAGGTAGAAAGACGCTCGCGTGGTCGCGGGAATTCCGTAGCGCAGGCAGACCGGGCGCGCGCAGTGGTGTCCCACGCGGACCGCGATGCCCTGCTCGTCCAGGACCTGGCCCACGTCGTGGGGGTGGATGTCACCGAGCGTGAAGGAGATCGCGGCGCCGCGGTCCTCGGCCGTCATCGGGCCGATGATCCGCAGGTCGGGGACCTCCAGGAGGCGCTTGACCGCGTATTCGGTGATTGCGTGCTCGTGCGCGGCGATCTTGTCCATGCCGATCGCGCTCAGGTAGTCCACGGCCGCGCCGAGGCCGACGGCCTGGGCGATCGGGGGCGTGCCCGCCTCGAACTTGTGGGGCGCCGGGGCGTACGTCGAGGCGTGCATCGACACGGTCTCGATCATCTCGCCGCCGCCGAGGAACGGGGGCAGGTCCTCCAGGAGCTCCTGGCGGCCCCAGAGCACGCCGATGCCGGTCGGGCCGCACATCTTGTGGCCGGTGAAGGCCACGAAGTCGGCGCCGAGCGCCTGCACGTCCAGCGGCATGTGCGGAGCGGCCTGCGAGGCGTCGATCAGCACCAGCGCGCCGACCTCCTGCGCGCGCCGGACGATCGCCTCGACCGGGTTGATCGTGCCCATGATGTTGGAGACCAGCGTGAAGGAGACGATCTTCGTCTTCTCCGTGATGACCTCTTCGATGTTGGACAGGTCGAGCCGGCCGTCGTCGGTGAGGCCGAACCACTTCAGCTTCGCGCCGGTGCGCTGCGAGAGCAGCTGCCACGGCACGATGTTGGAGTGGTGCTCCATCTCCGTGATGGCGATCTCGGTCTCGCGGTCGACCCGGTAGGGCTCGTCCGCCCAGCCGAGCATGTTCGCGACCAGGTTGAGCGACTCCGAGGCGTTCTTGGTGAAGATCACCTCGTCGCGGCTCGGCGCGTTGATGAAGGCGGCGACCTTGTCGCGGGCGCCCTCGTACAGCGCCGTGGCCTCCTCGGCGAGCACGTGCACGCCGCGGTGGACGTTGGCGTTGTGCTGCTCGTAGTACTCGTTCAGCGCGTCGAGCACCTGGCGCGGCTTCTGCGAAGTGGCCGCGTTGTCCAGGTAAACGATCTTCTTCCCGTCGTGGACCACACGATCCAGAAGGGGGAAGTCCTTGCGGATCGCCTCGATGTCGAGGAGGCCAGGCAGCTGTGTCACGCGGTCGCGCCACCCTTCACGTACTTGTCGTAGCCCTCGGCCTCCAGCTGGTCCGCCAGCTCGGCGCCACCGGACTCGGCGATGCGGCCGTTCGCGAACACGTGCACGAAGTCGGGCTTGATGTAGCGCAGGATGCGCGTGTAGTGGGTGATCAGCAGGGTGCCGACCTCACCGGTCTCGCGGACGCGGTTGACGCCCTCGGAGACGATGCGCAGGGCGTCGACGTCGAGACCGGAGTCGGTCTCGTCGAGGATCGCGATCTTCGGCTTGAGGAGCTCCAGCTGGAGGATCTCGTGGCGCTTCTTCTCACCGCCGGAGAAGCCCTCGTTGACGTTGCGCTCGGCGAAGGCCGGGTCC
This sequence comes from Streptomyces vinaceus, assembly GCF_008704935.1. Taxonomy (NCBI): domain Bacteria; kingdom Bacillati; phylum Actinomycetota; class Actinomycetes; order Kitasatosporales; family Streptomycetaceae; genus Streptomyces; species Streptomyces vinaceus. The sequence goes on along the minus strand of NZ_CP023692.1, from coordinate 5,608,023 downwards.
ATCTGGAGCTGCTCCATCGCGGACTTGACCTCCTTCACCCAGGTGCGCAGCTTGGGGGCCTCGCCGCGGATGGCGGTGGCGGAGGTGCGCAGGAAGTTGGAGACCGAGACGCCGGGGACCTCGACCGGGTACTGCATGGCGAGGAAGACGCCGGCGCGGGCGCGCTCGTCGACGGACATCTCCAGGACGTCTTCGCCGTCGAGGGTCACGGTGCCACCGGTGATGGTGTACTTCGGGTGACCGGCCAGCGAGTACGCCAGCGTGGACTTGCCGGAGCCGTTCGGACCCATGATGGCGTGCGTCTCGCCGGCCTTGACGGTGAGGTCGACACCCTTGAGGATCTCGCGGGCGCCGTTCTCGGCCTCGACGGAGACGTGCAGGTCGTGGATTTCAAGCGTTGCCATGGATACCTCAGGACTCCTGGGTGAGGGAGACGAGCACGTCGCCCCCGTCGATCTTTACGGGGTATACGGGGACCGGGCGGGTCGCGGGCAGACCGGACGGCTTGCCGGTGCGCAGGTCGAACGAGGACCCGTGCAGCCAGCACTCGATCATGCAGTCCTCGACCTCGCCCTCCGAGAGCGAGACGTTCGCGTGCGAGCAGATGTCGTTGATCGCGAACACCTCCCCCTCGGTGGAGACGATGGACACCGGCGTGCCGTCGAGTTCCACCCGCTTCGGGGTGTTCTCCTCCAGCTCGCTCAGCGCGCAGGCCTTGACGTAGGTCATCAGACGGACGCCTCGAGCTCGGTCTCGATCTTCGCGAGCAGGCGCTCCTCGATGTCGTCGACACCGATCTGCTGGACGAGCTCGGCGAAGAAGCCGCGCACGACCAGGCGCCGGGCCTCGTCGGCCGGGATGCCGCGGGCCTGGAGGTAGAAGAGCTGCTCGTCGTCGAAGCGGCCGGTCGCGGAGGCGTGGCCGGCGCCGACGATCTCGCCGGTCTCGATCTCCAGGTTCGGCACCGAGTCGACCCGCGCGCCGTCCGTCAGGACGAGGTTGCGGTTCATCTCGTAGGTGTCGGTGCCCTCGGCGCTCTTCTCGATGAGGACGTCGCCGATCCAGACGGCGTGCGCGCCCTCGCCCTGCAGCGCGCCCTTGTAGACCACGTGGGACTTGCAGTGCGGGGCGTCGTGCGTGACCAGGAGGCGGTGCTCCTGGTGCTGGTCGGCGTCCGTGAAGTAGAGGCCGAGGAGCTCCGCCTCGCCGCCGGGGCCCGCGTAGCTGATCCGGGGGTGCAGGCGTACGACGTCGCCGCCGAAGGTGACGACGATCGACTTGAAGCTCGCGTCGCGGCCGATCAGCGTGTTGTGCTGGGAGCAGTGGACGGCGGTGTCGTCCCAGTCCTGCACGGAGACGACGGTGAGCTTGGCGCCGTCGCCGACGAGGAAGTCGACGTTGGCCGCGCGCACGCCGTCACCGGTGTGGTCGATGACGATGACGGCCTCGGCGAAGGCCTGGACGTCGAAGACGGTGTGCCCGAAGGTCGTGCCGCCCTCGCCGTGCAGCGAGACGCGCACCGGCTCGGTCAGGACGGTCTCCTTGGGCACGGTGACGACCGTGGCCTTGGTGAAGGACGAGAACGCCTGGGCGGCGATCCGGTCCACCGGGGTGCCGGCCTTGCCGATGCGCGCGTCGTCGCGCTCCACCGACTCGACGGTGACGCCCTCGGGCGCGTCGATCTGGGCCTTCATGGTGCCGTTGGCGACCGCGGTGCCGTCGTGGAGACCGCGCAGGCGCGCCAGCGGGGTGAACCGCCACTCCTCCTCGCGGCCGTGGGGGACGGGGAAGTCCGCCACGTCGAAGGACGGGGGTGCGCTCATCCGGGTGGCGACGGTGGACTCGGCGGCCACCGCGATCGCGCCGGCGGTGGTCGAACCCGCCGGAATGTTCTGAGCCTCAGCCATGGCTGTCGTCTTGCTCGCTCTCGTGTCTACGTCAAAGAATTGCTGCGGATCCGGGACGGTCGGGTCAGCCGACCGAGCCCTCCATCTGCAGCTCGATCAGCCGGTTGAGCTCCAGTGCGTACTCCATGGGCAGCTCGCGCGCGATGGGCTCGACGAACCCGCGCACGATCATGGCCATGGCCTCGAACTCGGTCATGCCGCGGCTCATCAGGTAGAAGAGCTGGTCGTCCGAGACCTTGGAGACGGTCGCCTCGTGGCCCATGGAGACGTCGTCCTCGCGGACGTCCACGTACGGGTACGTGTCCGAGCGGGAGATCGTGTCGACCAAGAGCGCGTCGCAGAGCACGTTCGACTTGGAGCCGTGGGCGCCCTCGCCGATCTCGACCAGGCCGCGGTAGGAGGTGCGGCCGCCGCCCCGAGCCACCGACTTGGAGACGATGTTCGAGGAGGTGTTCGGCGCCATGTGGACCATCTTGGAGCCGGCGTCCTGGTGCTGGCCCTCGCCCGCGAAGGCGATGGACAGGGTCTCGCCCTTGGCGTGCTCGCCCATCAGGTAGACGGCCGGGTACTTCATGGTGACCTTGGAACCGATGTTGCCGTCGATCCACTCCATGGTCGCGCCCTCGTACGCCACGGCGCGCTTGGTGACCAGGTTGTAGACGTTGTTCGACCAGTTCTGGATCGTCGTGTAGCGGCAGCGGCCGCCCTTCTTCACGATGATCTCGACCACGGCGCTGTGCAGCGAGTCCGAGGAGTAGATCGGGGCGGTGCAGCCCTCGACGTAGTGGACGTACGCGTCCTCGTCGACGATGATCAGCGTCCGCTCGAACTGGCCCATGTTCTCCGTGTTGATACGGAAGTAGGCCTGGAGCGGGATGTCGACCTTGACGCCCTTGGGCACGTAGATGAACGAGCCGCCCGACCACACCGCGGTGTTCAGCGACGCGAACTTGTTGTCGCCGACCGGGATGACCGTGCCGAAGTACTCCTGGAAGAGCTCCGGGTGCTCCTTGAGCGCGGTGTCCGTGTCGAGGAAGATGACGCCCTGCTCCTCCAGGTCCTCGCGGATCTGGTGGTAGACGACCTCGGACTCGTACTGGGCCGCGACACCGGCGACGAGGCGCTGCTTCTCCGCCTCCGGGATGCCGAGCTTGTCGTACGTGTTCTTGATGTCCTCGGGCAGGTCCTCCCACGAAGCGGCCTGCTTCTCGGTGGAACGCACGAAGTACTTGATGTTGTCGAAGTCGATGCCGGAGAGGTCGGAGCCCCAGGTCGGCATGGGCTTCTTGTCGAAGAGCTTCAGGCCCTTGAGGCGGAGCTTCAGCATCCACTCGGGCTCGTTCTTCTTCGACGAGATGTCGCGGACGACGTCCTCCGACAGGCCTCGCTTGGCAGCCGAGCCGGCCGCGTCGGAGTCGGCCCAGCCGTACTCGTAGTTGCCCAGACCCTCAAGCTCAGGGTGAGCAGTCTCCGTGGTCATGCGGGGTTCCTCCCGGCCGTGCTGGCAGATGCTGATGTGTCGTTCTGTGTGGTGCCCGCGCCTCGCGGGATGAAGGTGGTGCACACCCCGTCGCCGTGGGCGATCGTGGCGAGGCGCTGCACATGCGTCCCGAGCAGGCGGGAGAAGACCTCGGTCTCCGCCTCGCAGAGCTGCGGGAACTGCTCGGCGACATGGGCGACCGGGCAGTGGTGCTGGCAGAGCTGTTCACCGCTGTGCGGACCGGGAGCGCTCTTGGCCGTAGCAGCGTACCCGTCCGCGGTCAACGCCTTGGCAAGGGCCTCGGTGCGTTCCGCGGGGGCGGCGGCGTCCAGGCTTTCCCGGTAGGTCTCGGCCTGCGCGTCCATCCGCGCCCTGGCGAAGGCGGCGACGGCCGCCTCCCCCTCCTCGCCCCCGCCGGCGGCCTGCGCGATCCAGCGCAGCGCGTCCGCGGCGAGCGAGTCGTAGGACTGGTCGAACGCGTCGCGGCCGCAGTCGGTGAGCGCGAAGACCTTGGCGGGCCGGCCCCGGGTGCGCGCACCGTAGACGCGCTGCTCACGGGGCTCGACCACGTCGTCGGCGACGAGCGCGTCGAGGTGGCGGCGGACGGCGGCCTGGGTGAGGCCGAGACGCGCCGCGAGGTCGGCGACGGTGGACGGACCGTGGTCCAGGATGGAGCGCGCGACCCGGTTGCGGGTTGACCGCTCCCCGGTAGCGAGTTCCCCCTGGGGGGTCTCGATCATCCGTTCGCCGTATTTCACAACGCCATTGTTGCGTAATTAGTCCGGCCCCGACAAGCCGTGACCGAGGCCACTCCTGGTGGCCTCTATCACTAAGGGTTACCTAATTTGTCTACGCAGAGTTAAGCGGAGGGGGTTGATCCGCGACGCCGCCGGACCTCTCCGGAGAACCGGCACACGGCTCCCACCAGCGATCCCCCGCCGATGGCGGTTCCGGGAACGCTCATCACCACGCTGCGGAAAAGGTCACGGAAACCGGCTGACCCGTCCAGGACCGCACGAATGAAAAGAGCCACGTTCGCTCCACGGTGTTCGCATCCGGCGGCACCGAAAACGGCCGCCGGGGAGCCGGAGCACCAGGATCTCGGCCCCGTCCACCCGGACCGGGGGCCCCCTCCCCGGCTCCGTAGACTCACCCGCATGAGCAACGACCCCGCCGTGGAGATCCGCGGACTGGTGAAGCGGTACGGCCCCAAGACGGCCGTGGACGGCCTCGACCTCACCGTCCGCAAGGCCTCGGTCACCGCCGTCCTCGGCCCCAACGGCGCGGGCAAGACCACCACCGTGGAGACCTGCGAGGGCTACCGCCGCCCCGACGCCGGCACCGTCCGCGTCCTCGGCCTCGACCCGGTCTCCGAGGCCGAGGCGCTGCGCCCGCGCATCGGCGTCATGCTCCAGTCCGGCGGGGTCTACTCCGGCGCCCGCGCCGTCGAGATGCTGCGCCACATGGCCAAGCTGTACGCCCGCCCGCTCGACGTGGACGTCCTGGTCGAGCGGCTCGGGCTGGGCGGCTGCGGCCGCACCGCCTACCGGCGCCTGTCCGGCGGCCAGCAGCAGCGCCTGGCCCTGGCCATGGCCGTGGTCGGCCGCCCCGAGCTGGTCTTCCTGGACGAGCCGACCGCGGGCCTGGACCCGCAGGCCCGCCGCGCGACCTGGGACCTCGTACGGGAACTGCGCGCCGACGGGGTGAGCGTCGTCCTCACCACCCACCACATGGACGAGGCCGAGCAGCTCGCGGACGAGGTCGCCATCGTCGACGCCGGCCGGGTCATCGCCCACGGCAGCCCCGAGCAGCTGTGCCGCGGCGGCGCCGAGAACACCCTGCGCTTCACCGGCCGGCCCGCCCTCGACCTCGGCTCGCTGCTCAAGGCGCTGCCCGACGGCACCGAGGCCGCCGAGCTCACGGCGGGCGTCTACCGGGTCACCGGCGACGTGGACCCGCAGCTGCTGGCCACCGTCGCCTCCTGGTGCGCCCAGCACGGGGTGATGCCGGACAGCCTCTCGGTGGAACGGCACACCCTCGAAGACGTCTTTCTGGAACTCACGGGCAAGGAGCTGCGCGCATGAGCGCCGGTACGTTCACCCCCGCCCCGGGGGCCGCGCCCGTGTCCAGGATGATCCTGGCGCAGACGGCGCTGGAGACCCGGATGCTGCTGCGCAACGGGGAGCAGCTGCTGCTGACCGTGATCATCCCGGCGCTGCTGCTGGTCCTGTTCTCCGCCGTGGACATCGTGGACACGAACGCCGAGAACGCCGTGGACTTCCTCGCGCCCGGCATCCTGGCGCTGGCCGTGATGTCCACCGCCTTCACCGGACAGGCCATCGCCACCGGCTTCGACCGCCGCTACGGGGTGCTCAAGCGGCTCGGCGCCTCGCCGCTGCCGCGCTGGGCGCTGATGGCCGCCAAGACGCTGTCCGTGCTGGTCACCGAGGTGCTCCAGATCGCGCTGCTGACGGTGATCGCCCTCGCGCTGGGCTGGTCCCCGCAGGGCAACCCGCTCGCGGTCGCCGCACTGGTCCTGCTGGGCACCGCGGCCTTCTCCGGGCTCGGGCTGCTGATGGCGGGCACCCTCAGGGCCGAGGCCACGCTGGCCGCCGCCAACCTGGTGTTCCTGCTGCTGCTGGTCGGCGGCGGGGTGATCGTGCCGATGGAGAAGTTCCCCGAAGGGGTGCGGTCCGTCCTGGAACTGCTGCCGATCTCGGCGCTGTCCGACGGACTGCGCGAGGTGCTCCAGCACGGCGCCGGGCTCCCGTGGGGGGACGTGGCCGTCCTCGCCGCATGGGCCGTCCTCGGACTCGGCGCCGCCGCCAAGCTGTTCCGCTGGGAGTGAATCCCCTCCCCCGGACGTTGGCCCGGCAGGAGGATGGGCGCCGCCCCGCAGGGGTGGGGCACACCGGAACGCCGGGGGGCGGGCATGGGGCAGCGGGAAGACGTTCTACGGCTGGACGCGCGATGGGCGCAGATCCGGTCGGGGGCCGCACGGGCGGCGCCGGCCGAGGCCGAGGCGCTGCTGACGGAGCTGATCGGCGCGCTGCGCGAGCCGGCGCGCACCGATCCGGAGTGCGCGGCGCGCCTCGGGCTGCGCCTGGGTGACCTGGCGGCCCGCCGCTTCGCCGGCGGCGACCGGGCCGGCGCCCTCGCGGCCGTCGAGGAGGGGCTGCACCACGCCCAGCAGGCGGCGGGGCACGCTCCGGAGTACGCCCGCTGGTATGCCCGGGGCCTGATCAACCAGGGGGTCTGGCTGTCCTGGCCGCTGAGCGACGAGGTACGGCTGCCCCGCTATCCGCTCGGCCCGCGGGCCGAGTCCGGCCCGAGCCCGATGGAGCGGGCGGCGGGCGAGCGCGCCCTGGACCTGACGCGGGCCGCGGTCGAGGTGTGGGCGGGGCTGGACCAGCGGGATCCGGTCAACCGGCGCGGCCTGGCGCAGGCCAAGGTGTTCCTCGGGGACCGGCTCGCGGAGCTCGGCTCCACCGAGGAGGCGGTGGCCTGGGCGGTGGACGCGGAGGGCGGTTTCCGCCAACTGCTCCGCGCGGCCCCGGGGGCGGAGGAGGCCCAGGAGGCGGAGGAGGCCCTCGACCACATCGGCCGCCAGCTCGAACTGCGGCTGCGCTTCCTGTCCTTCGACTCCCTGGTGAGCCTGCGCGCGCGGGGCCTGCTGCCCGAACCCCTGCTGCCCCAAGCCGTGGTGGCCGCCCGGATCCAGGGCGTGCCCGAGCCCGAGATCGCCGGCCGGCTGGAGCTCGGCGCCGAACAGGTGCGCACGATGCTGGAGGTCACGCCCTGGCTGGCGGTGTGGCGCTTCGAGGTCCGCGGTCCTGACGGACTGTGGAACGTACACGAACATCCCTGGCACAGCGCAACAGAAGTAAGAAACAGGACAGCAGAGGACATAGGCGCCGAATTGATACGCGGATTCACGGCGTCCGCCGACTACCCCGGCGACGGCGTCCCTTGGCGCGTCCACCTCTGGTGGCACGAGGAAGGCGACCCGGCGGGAGCCCGGTTCCGCGCGGCCGCCGGCCCCGACACCGCACCGGGCGCGGGTGGGGGCACCCCCTCGTGAAAGTTTGCACAAGGCTCCGCGTACGATAAGGGCCGTGTTGACCCCTCTCGCCTTCATCGCCAACCGCTGGACCCCGTCACCCCGGATCGTCCGGCAGGCCGCACTCGCCGCACTCGTCATGAGCGTGCTCATCGTCGTCACCGGCGGCGCGGTACGGCTGACCGGATCCGGTCTCGGCTGCGACACGTGGCCCAAGTGCACCGACGACAGCCTGATCGTGACCCAGGCGCAGGGGTTCCACGGTGCCATCGAGTTCGGCAACCGCATGCTGACGTACGTGCTCAGCGCGGCCGTCGGCTGGTGCATCATCGCCGCCCGCTCGGCCAAGCCCCGGCGCCGCTCGCTGACGAGGCTCGGCTGGCTCCAGTTCTTCATCGTCATGGGCAACGCGGTCCTCGGCGGCATCACCGTCCTGACGGGGCTCAACCCGTACAGCGTGGCCGGGCACTTCCTCCTCGCCACCTCGCTGATCACGGTCACGACGATCACCTGGCAGCGCACCCGCGAGGGCGACACCGCTGCGAAGCCGCGCGTCCCCGGTCCCGTGCGCAAGCTCTCCTGGGCCCTGATCGCGGCGACGCTGGTGCTGATCGCGGCCGGCACGGTGGTCACCGGTTCCGGCCCGCACGCGGGCGACCGCAGCGAGATCAAGCGCATGCCGTTCGACTGGGCGGCCACCGCGCACGTCCACGCGATCTCCGCCTGGGTGGTGTGCGCGCTCGCCGTCGCCATGTGGCTGGTGCTGCGCGTGGTGGACGCGCCGACCGACACCCGGGCCCGCGCCCGCGACCTGCTGATCGTGCTGCTCGCCCAGGGCGGCATCGGCTACGTCCAGTACTTCACCCACGTGCCCGAGGCCCTGGTCGCCGCGCACATGCTCGGCTCCTGCCTGGTGTGGATCGCCGTGCTCCGGGTGGCGCTCAGCCTGCGCGAGCGGCCCGCGGCGCAGACCCAGATCCCGGCGCAGGGCGACCCGCTGCTCTCCGCCGTCTGAGACCGTCCGGTCCCGCGGCCGAGGGGCGCCGGCTCACCCGCGCTCGTCCAGCCGGTAGACGCGGCGGGCATTGCCCGCCGCGACCATGGCCGCCACCCGTTCGGCGTCCCGCCAGGACCAGGCCCCCTCGCCGACCCAGCCGCCCAGCACCCGGCCCAGCGCCTCCCGGAACACCAGGGCGCCCACCGCGTGCAGTTCGGGCAGCCGGCGCCCCCCGCTGGAGAACAGCAGCTTGCCGAAGGGGGCGACCTCCAGCACCTCGGCCAGCACCCCCGCCGCCCGTGCGCCGCTCTGCCCGAGCGCCGCGCCCAGATCGGCGTGGACGTGCGGGAAGGCCGCCGCCAGCTGGGCGGCGTTCCGGTGGTACGGGTACCCGCCGAGCAGCACCAGCCGGGTCCCGAGCCCCGCGGTGGCCCGTACGAACTCCGTCAGCAGCGCCGGATCGGCCTCCTCGGGCCGCTGCCCCGGCTCCCCCGCGCCCGCCCCCGTGTGCAGCTGGAGCGGCAGCCCCGTGGCCACCGCGCTCCACAGCAGGTGGCGCAGGAGTACGGGGTCCCGTACGGCCCCGCCCTTGGCGCGCGCGGCCAGCCACCGCCCGGCCGCACCGCGCACCTCGCCCGGACCGGGCGGCTCGGGGGCCCGCCCGAGCACGGCGGGGTATCCGGCCTCCGCCCCGCAGGTGAAGGCCACGGCCGCGGCGGCGGCGTGGTGGACGGCCTCGGCGAGGTTGGCGAGGAAGGCGGGGACGGTGCCGGAGGTGTCGGCGACCTGCTCGGCGAGCAGCTCCAGCCGTACGACCTCGAAGGCGTCGGCGTCCCCCGTGAGCGCCAGCTCCTTGGGGACGGTGAGGTCGCCGGGCACCCCCGTGTCGACCAGATAGGCGGCGACGCCGGAGCCCCGCAGCAGCCGGCGCCCGGACTCGACCACGCCCAGCTCGCGCCGCCGGGCCAGGTACCGGGCGGGGGCGCAGTGCGGCTCCAGGCCGAGCAGCGGCGGGCACCAGCGGCGCACCGCGAAACCGGTCTGGGTGTCGAAGAAGGTGGTCCCGGCGGCGGGCGGGCCGGCCGAGCGGATCAGCTGGGCCTCGAAGGTGCCGAGGCCCAGCTCCGTGCGGAGCACTCCGTGGCAGTACTGGTCCACCAGGGGCGGCGTTTCGATCATCCGGGCATCCCGTTGCGGACGTGAGGAAGGGGCTTCCACACGTCCTAACGGGTGAGCGGGGTGTGAGGTGTTGCTCGCGCTGTTGACCGAGCGGCCACCGTCACGGTCAGGCGGCCGGGTTCGCCGCCCCGCCGATCTGGATGCCGGCCATCCGGGACCACTCGTACGGACCGGTTTTGACGCGCGCGGCGAACTCGCCGTCGAACTCCTCGTGGAGGGTCAGGCCGGCCTTCTCGGCGGCCAGCTGGGCCACCGTGTAGGTCGGGGCCACCAGGTCGCCCCAGCCGCCGTCCGTGCCGACGAGGACGATCCGGGTGCCGGCCTGGCCGATGTGCGCGATCTGGCCCTCGGCGCCGCCGTGCTGCTTGGCGAACGCGCCGATCTGCCGGGCCAGCTTCGCGGCCTTCCGGTCCTGCTTCTTGTCTGCGGTGTCCGCCGCGGTGTCTGCCATGGACAGCATGCTACCGGCGGGTAATCAACCGAGGAAGCGTCAGCGCAGGAAGGGGTCCACGGCCACCGCCACGAACAGCAGCGACACGTACGTGATCGACCAGTGGAACAGGCGCATCTCCTTGAGCTTCGCACCCGTCACGCCCGCCTTGGCGCGCGCGTGCAGCGCGTGCGCCTCCCACAGCCACCAGCCGCCCGCGGCCAGCGCGACCGCGGTGTAGAACCAGCCGGTGTACCCCAGCGGGGTCAGCAGCAGCGAGACCGCCACCATCACCCAGCTGTAGAGGACGATCTGGCGCGCCACGGCCCGGTTGCCCGCCACCACCGGCAGCATCGGCACGCCGACGCGCGCGTAGTCCTCCTTCACCTTCATGGACAGCGGCCAGTAGTGCGGCGGCGTCCAGAAGAAGATGACGAGGAAGAGGATGACCGCGGCCCAGGAGACCTCGTTCTTGACGGCCGACCAGCCGATGAGCACCGGCATGCAGCCCGCGATGCCGCCCCAGACGATGTTCTGCGCGGTGCGCCGCTTCAGCAGCATCGTGTAGACGACGACGTAGAAAAGGAGCGCGCCGAGGGCGAGCGCGGCCGACAGCCAGTTGACGAGCAGCCCGAAGAACAGGGTGGAGACCACCGCGAGCGTGATGCCGAAGGCCAGGCACTCGCGCGGGCTGACCATGCCGGTCACCAGCGGCCGCTGCGAGGTGCGGTCCATCAGCGCGTCGATGTCGCGGTCGATGTACATGTTCAGCGCGTTGGCGCCGCCCGCCGACAAGTACCCGCCGAAGCAGGTGGCGAGGACCAGCCACAGCGACGGCACGCCCTGTTCGGCGAGGAACATCACCGGCACTGTGGTGATCAGCAGAAGTTCGATGATCCGCGGCTTGGTCAAAGCCACGAAAGCCATGACCCGGGCCCCGAACGGCCGGTGGACGGGGCTCGTCCCGAGCACCCCCGCTGGACGGGATTCGACGGCCGTCACGCACACCCCTGACAGAGAAACCAGCAAGCTCCGGACATAAAGGTCCGCTGAAGGCTCGCACGTACCACGCCACTCTAGACGTTGCACTTACGTCGCCCCGCGCGGGGGTCGCCTCGTGTTGGTCCGATCGGAGCCGCCGACGTTGTGACGGACTGCGGGCACTCGAATAGCTGCACGCCGTCACGGGGGTAGGCTCGGAATCGCGCCGGTGCACCGTTCGTCACCGGGTAACAGACATGTGGAGAGGAGCCCTGACCCACGGTGAGCACCAAGCCGACGACTACAGAGCTCGACTGGACCGACCTCGACCAGCGGGCCGTCGACACCGCCCGCATCCTGGCCGCCGACGCGGTCCAGAAGGTGGGCAACGGCCACCCCGGCACGGCGATGAGTCTGGCCCCCGCCGCGTACACCCTCTTCCAGAAGGTGATGCGGCACGACCCGGCGGATCCCGAGTGGGTCGGCCGCGACCGTTTCGTGCTTTCCGCGGGGCACTCGTCCCTCACTCTTTACACCCAGCTCTACCTCGGCGGCTTCGGCCTGGAGCTCGCCGACCTCGAAGCCTTCCGCACCTGGGGCTCCAAGACCCCCGGCCACCCGGAGTACGGCCACACGGCCGGCGTCGAGACCACCACCGGCCCGCTGGGCCAGGGCATCGCCAACGCGGTGGGCATGGCCATGGCCGCCCGCTACGAGCGCGGCCTGTTCGACCCGGAGGCCCCCCAGGGCTCCTCCCCGTTCGACCACATGGTCTACGCGATCGCGGGCGACGGCTGCCTCCAGGAGGGCATCTCCCACGAGGCCTCCGCCCTCGCCGGCCACCAGAAGCTCGGCAACCTGGTGCTGCTGTGGGACGACAACCACATCTCCATCGAGGGCGACACCGAGACGGCCGTCTCCGAGGACACCCTCAAGCGCTACGAGGCGTACGGCTGGCACGTCCAGCGCGTCGAGCAGCAGCCGAACGGCGACCTCGACCCGAAGGCGCTGTTCGCGGCCCTGGCCGCGGCCAAGGCCGAGACCGGGCGCCCGTCCTTCATCGCCATGCGCTCGATCATCGCCTGGCCGGCCCCGCACGCCCAGGGCACCGAGGCCGCGCACGGCTCGGCCCTCGGCGACGACGAGGTCGCCGCCACCAAGCGCGTCCTCGGCTTCGACCCGGAGAAGAGCTTCGACGTCTCCGCCGAGGTCCTCGCCCACACCCGCAAGGCCCTGGACCGCGGCCGCGAGGCCAAGGCCGCCTGGGAGAAGGACTTCTCCGCCTGGCGCACCGCCAACCCGGAGCGCGCCGCCGAGTTCGACCGCGTCAACGCCAACGAGCTGCCCGCCGGCTGGGAGGACAAGCTCCCCGCCTTCGAGACCGGCAAGGGCGTCGCCACCCGCGCGGCCTCGGGCAAGGTCCTGGAAGCGCTCGGCTCGGTCATCCCCGAGCTGTGGGGCGGCTCCGCCGACCTGGCCGGCTCCAACAACACGACGATCGACAAGCACTCGTCCTTCCTCCCGAAGGGCAACCCGCTGCCGGAGGCCGACCCGTACGGCCGCACCGTCCACTTCGGCATCCGCGAGCACGCCATGGCCGCGACCATGAACGGCATCGCCCTGCACGGCCACACCCGCATCTACGGCGGCACCTTCCTGGTGTTCTCCGACTACATGCGCAACGCCGTCCGCCTGTCCGCGCTGATGCACCTGCCGGTGACGTACGTGTGGACGCACGACTCCATCGGCCTGGGCGAGGACGGTCCGACGCACCAGCCGGTCGAGCACCTCGCCTCGCTGCGCGCCATCCCGGGCCTGAACGTGGTCCGTCCGGCCGACGCGAACGAGACCGTCATCGCCTGGCGCGAGATCCTGCGCCGTCACACGAAGGTGTACGGCAAGGGCGCTCCGCACGGTCTGGCGCTGACCCGCCAGGGCGTGCCGACGTACGAGCGCAACGAGGACGCCGCCAAGGGCGGGTACGTGCTCTTCGAGGCCGAGGGCGGGCAGCCGCAGGTCGTCCTGATCGGCACCGGCTCCGAGGTCCAGCTCGCCGTCGCCGCGCGCGAGGCGCTCCAGGCCGAGGGCATCCCGGCCCGCGTGGTCTCGATGCCGTCCGTCGAGTGGTTCGAGGAGCAGGACCAGGCGTACAAGGACAGTGTCCTGCCGCCGTCCGTGCAGGCGCGCGTCGCGGTCGAGGCCGGTATCGGCCTGACCTGGCACCGCTACGTCGGCGACGCCGGCCGGATCGTCTCGCTGGAGCACTTCGGTGCCTCGGCCGACGCGAAGGTCCTCTTCCGCGAGTTCGGCTTCACCCCCGAGGCCGTGACCGCCGCCGCCAAGGACTCCATCGCCGCCGCCGCGCGCTGAGGCCCGTACCAAACCAGTAGGAGATGCAATTCCCATGACAGACGCACTCAAGCGCCTCTCCGACGAGGGCGTGGCGATCTGGCTGGACGACCTGTCCCGCAAGCGCATCACGTCCGGCAACCTCGCCGAGCTCATCGACCAGTCGCACGTGGTCGGTGTCACCACCAACCCGTCGATCTTCCAGAAGGCGATCAGCAGCGGTGACGGTTACGAGCAGCAGCTCGCCGACCTGGCCGCCCGCAAGGTCACCGTCGACGAGGCCATCCGCATGATCACGACGGCGGACGTCCGCGACGCCGCCGACATCCTGCGCCCGGTCTACGACCGCACCGACGGCCAGGACGGCCGGGTCTCCATCGAGGTCGACCCGCGCCTGGCGCACAACACCGCGGCGACGGTCGCCGAGGCCAAGCAGCTCGCCTGGCTGGTGGACCGCCCGAACACCCTCATCAAGATCCCGGCGACCAAGGCCGGCCTGCCGGCGATCACCGAGGTCATCGGCAAGGGCATCAGCGTCAACGTCACGCTGATCTTCTCGCTGGAGCGCTACCGCGAGGTCATGGACGCATACCTGGCGGGTCTGGAGAAGGCCAAGGCCTCGGGCCTGGACCTCTCCCTGATCCACTCGGTCGCCTCCTTCTTCGTGTCCCGCGTGGACTCGGAGATCGACAAGCGCCTGGACTCCGTCGGCACCGACGAGGCCAAGGCCCTGAAGGGCAAGGCGGCCCTCGCCAACGCCCGTCTGGCCTACGAGGCCTACGAGGAGGTCTTCTCCTCCGACCGGTGGAACGCCCTGGAGCGCGTCGGCGCCAACAAGCAGCGTCCGCTGTGGGCCTCGACGGGCGTCAAGGACCCGGCGTACAAGGACACCCTGTACGTGGTCGACCTGGTCGCCCCGAACACGGTGAACACCATGCCGGAGGCCACCCTGGAGGCCACCGCCGACCACGGTGAGATCACGGGTGACACCGTGCGCGCCACGTACGACCAGTCCCGCGCCGAGCTCGACGCGGTCGCGAAGCTGGGCATCTCGTACGACGATGTGGTGCAGCTGCTGGAGGACGAGGGCGTCGAGAAGTTCGAGGCGTCCTGGAACGACCTGCTGAAGTCCACCGAGGCGGAGCTCCAGCGCCTCGCCCCCACGGAGGCCTGAACACTTTGTCTGTGAACGGAGCGAACCCGCTTCGTGACGCACAGGACCGGCGGCTCCCGCGCATCGCGGGGCCGTCCGGCCTGGTCATTTTCGGCGTTACGGGTGACCTGTCGCGCAAGAAGCTGATGCCCGCCATCTACGATCTGGCGAACCGGGGGCTGCTGCCGCCGGGCTTCTCGCTGATCGGCTTCGCCCGCCGTGAATGGGAGCACGAGGACTTCGCCCAGGAGGTGTACGAGGCCGTCAAGCAGCACTCGCGCACCCCCTTCCGGGAGGAGGTCTGGCAGCAGCTGGTGCAGGGCTGCCGCTTCGTGCAGGGCGATTTCGACGACGACGCGGCCTTCGAGACCCTCAAGTCCACGATCGACGACCTCGACAAGGCGCAGGGTACGGGCGGCAACTTCGCCTTCTACCTGTCGGTGCCGCCGAAGTTCTTCCCCAAGGTGGTCCAGCAGCTCAAGAACCACGGGCTGGCGCAGAAGGAGGGCTCCTGGCGGCGTGCCGTCATCGAGAAGCCCTTCGGGCACGACCTGAAGAGCGCCGAGGAGCTCAACAAGGTCGTCCACGAGGTCTTCCCGCGGGACGAGGTCTTCCGGATCGACCACTACCTCGGCAAGGAGACCGTCCAGAACATCCTGGCGCTCCGCTTCGCCAACACGATGTTCGAGCCGATCTGGAACCGGTCGTACGTCGACCACGTGCAGATCACCATGGCCGAGGACATCGGCATCGGCGGCCGGGCCGGGTACTACGACGGCATCGGCGCGGCCCGTGACGTCATCCAGAACCACCTGCTCCAGCTGCTCGCGCTGACCGCGATGGAGGAGCCCGGCTCCTTCCACCCCAAGGCGCTCGTGGCGGAGAAGCTCAAGGTCCTCACGGCCGTCGAGCTCCCCGAGGACCTGGGCAAGCACACCGTGCGCGGCCAGTACTCGGCGGCGTGGCAGGGCGGGGAGAAGGTCGTCGGGTACCTCGAAGAGGACGGCATCGACCCCAAGTCGAAGACCGACACCTACGCGGCCATCCGCCTGGAGATCAACAACCGCCGCTGGGCGGGCGTCCCGTTCTACTTGCGCACGGGCAAGCGCCTGGGCCGCCGGGTGACCGAGATCGCGGTGGTCTTCAAGCGGGCCCCGTACCTGCCGTTCGAGTCGGGCGCGACCGAGGAGCTGGGGCAGAACGCCCTGGTCATCCGGGTCCAGCCGGACGAGGGCATCACGGTGCGTTTCGGCTCCAAGGTTCCGGGCACCTCCATGGAGGTCCGGGACGTGACGATGGACTTCGCGTACGGCGAGTCCTTCACGGAGTCGAGCCCCGAGGCGTACGAGCGGCTGATCCTCGACGTCCTGCTGGGTGACGCGAACCTCTTCCCGCGCCACCAGGAGGTCGAGCTGTCCTGGAACATCCTCGACCCGATCGAGGAGTACTGGGACAAGCACGGCAAGCCCGCTCAGTACCCGGCGGGGACCTGGGGGCCGGTCGAGGCGGACGAGATGCTCGCACGAGACGGACGGAGCTGGCGCCGGCCATGAAGATCGACCTCACGGAGACCACCTCCAGCAAGATCAACGCCGCGTTGGTGCAGGCGCGCCGGGACATCGGCACGCCGGCCATCGGCATGGTCCTCACGCTGGTGATCGTGACCGACGAAGAGAACGCGTACGACGCGCTCAAGTCGGCGAACGACGCGTCCCACGAACACCCTTCGCGGATCATCGTCGTCATCAAGCGGGCCAGCCGCTCGCCGCGCAGCCGCCGCGACGCCCGTCTCGACGCGGAAGTCCGCGTCGGGGCGGACGCCGGCACCGGCGAGACGGTGGTGCTGCGCCTCCACGGTGAACTGGTCAACCACGCCCAGTCGGTGGTTCTCCCGCTCCTCCTGCCGGACGCGCCCGTCGTGGTCTGGTGGCCCGACGGCGCCCCGCCGAACCTGGCGGGCGATCCGCTGGGTGCGCTCGGACAGCGCCGGATCTCGGACACGTACGCCAGCGAGAACCCGCAGCAGGCGCTCGGGGAGCGGGCCGCGGCCTACGCCCCGGGTGACACGGACCTGTCCTGGACCCGGATCACGCCGTGGCGCTCGATGCTGGCCGCCGCACTGGACCAGCAGTCCCTCAAGGTGGCCTCGGTCGTCGTCGAGGGCGAGGACGAGAACCCGAGCTGCGAGCTGCTGGCCATGTGGCTGGCGGACCGCCTCCAGGTGCCCGTCCGCCGTACGGCTTCGGACGGTCCCGGCCTGACCTCGGTCCGGCTGGAGACCAAGGACGGGGACATCGTCCTGGACCGGGCCGACGGCTCGCTGGCGACGCTGTGCATGCCGGGCCAGCCCGACCGTGCCGTGGCGCTCAAGCGCCGGGACACGGCCGAGCTCCTGGCGGAGGAGCTGCGCCGGCTCGACCCGGACAACACCTTCGAGGCCGCGCTGAAGTTCGGCGTGTCCAAGCTGACGGCCCCGGCCCCCGCTGCGGCCGAGGCCGAGGTCGCGCCCACGGACTCCCCGGAGACGGTGACCGGCCCCAAGGCCGACGCCGCGCCCGCGAAGCCGGCGGCGAAGCCCTCGAAGAAGGCTTCGGCCAAGTAGCACACCCGGGGCTCCGCTCCGGATCCCTTCGCGGGATCCGGAGCGGAGCCCCGGCCAACCCCCAACCGAGAAGGCGGCAGCCATGGGCATGACGACTCCCCAGGTCGTCGTCCACCGAGACAAGGAGCTGATGGCCCAGGCCGCAGCGGCCCGGCTCATCACCAAGATCGTCGACGCGCAGGCCGCCCGCGGCAGCGCCTCCGTCGTCCTCACCGGCGGCCGCAACGGCAACGGCCTCCTCGCCGCGCTGGCCGCGGCCCCGGCCCGGGACGCCGTCGACTGGTCGCGCATCGACCTCTGGTGGGGCGACGAGCGTTACGTCCCCGCCGACGACCCCGAGCGCAACCACACCCAGGCCCGTGAGGCCCTCCTGGACTCCGTCCCGGTCGACCCGGCCCGCGTCCACGCGATGCCCGCCTCCGACGGACCGTACGGGGCGGACGTGGACGCCGCGGCCGCCGCCTACGCGGCCGAGCTGGCGAAGGCCGCGGGGCCCGAGGACCACGGTCCGGTCCCCACTTTCGACGTCCTCATGCTGGGCGTCGGCCCCGACACCCACATCGCCTCGCTCTTCCCCGAGCACCCGGCCTCCCGCGAGGCCGACCGCACGGTCGTCGGCGTGCACGGCGCGCCCAAGCCGCCGCCCACCCGGATCTCCCTGACCCTCCCGGCCATCCGGGCGGCCCGCGAGGTCTGGCTGCTCGCGGCGGGCGAGGACAAGGCCGGGGCGGTGGCCATCGCCCTCGGCGGCGCCGGCGGAGTGCAGGCCCCCGCCGCGCAGGCGTACGGCCGCTCCCGCACCCTGTGGCTGCTGGACCGCGCGGCCGCGGCGAAGCTCCCGGCCGGGATGTACCCGCCGCCCGCCTCCTGACCCGCGTACGGCCGAAGGGCCCGCCCCCGTTTCCGGGAGCGGGCCCTTCGTCCGTATCGCTCGCCCGTGCCGTCAGGCGCGCCCGCGCAGCTTCCGGTACTCCGTCACGAGGGCCTTCGACGAGGCGTCCAGCCCCGGCACGTCCGCGCCCTCCGTCAGCGCCGGCTCGACCCGCTTCGCCAGGACCTTGCCGAGCTCCACGCCCCACTGGTCGAAGGAGTCGATGTTCCACACCGCGCCCTGGACGAACACCTTGTGCTCGTACAGGGCGATCAGCTGGCCCAGCACCGCCGGGGTGAGGTCCTGCGCCAGGATGGTCGTGGTCGGGTGGTTCCCCTTGAAGGTCTTGTGCGGGACCAGCGGCTCCGGCACGCCCTCCGCGCGGACCTCCTCGGCCGTCTTGCCGAAGGCCAGCGCCTGCGTCTGCGCGAAGAAGTTCGCCATCAGCAGGTCGTGCTGGTCCGCCAGCTTCGGCTCCAGTTCGCCGATCGGCCGGGCGAAGCCGATGAAGTCCGCCGGGATCACCTTCGTGCCCTGGTGGATCAACTGGTAGTACGCGTGCTGCCCGTTGGTGCCGGGCGTGCCCCACACCACGGGACCGGTCTGCCACTCCACCGGATCGCCGTCGCGGTCCACGGACTTGCCGTTGGACTCCATGTCCAGCTGCTGGAGGTACGCGGTGAAGCGGGAGAGGTAGTGGCTGTACGGGAGGACCGCGTGCGACTGGGCGTCGAAGAACGCCCCGTACCAGACCCCCAACAGGCCCATCAGGAGCGGTACGTTCTGCTCCGGCGGGGCCGTGCGGAAGTGCTCGTCCACCGTCCGGAAGCCGCCCAGCATCTCCCGGAAGGCGTCCGGACCGATCGCGATCATGAGCGAGAGCCCGATCGCGGAGTCGAAGGAGTAGCGCCCGCCGACCCAGTCCCAGAACCCGAACATGTTGGCCGGATCGATGCCGAACCCGGTGACCTTCTCCTCGTTGGTCGACAGCGCCACGAAGTGCCGTGCCACGGCCGCCGTGTCACCCCCCAGACCCGCCAGCAGCCACTCCCGCGCCGACTCGGCGTTGGTGATGGTCTCGATGGTGGTGAAGGTCTTGGAGGCGATGATGAACAGCGTCTCGGCCGGGTCCAGGTCCCGTACGGCCTCGTGCAGGTCGGCGCCGTCCACGTTGGACACGAACCGCACGGTCAGCGTGCGGTCGGTGAAGGCGCGCAGCGCCTCGTACGCCATCGCCGGGCCCAGGTCGGAGCCGCCGATGCCGATGTTGACCACGTTCTTGATGCGCTTGCCGGTGAAGCCGGTCCACTCCCCCGAGCGGACCTGCGCGGAGAAGGCCGCCATCTTGTCGAGGACCTCGTGCACCGCGGGGACGACGTTCACGCCGTCCACCTCGACCACCGCGTCCCGCGGCGCGCGCAGCGCGGTGTGCAGGACCGCCCGGTCCTCCGTCGTGTTGATCTTCTCGCCGCGGAACATCGCCTCGCGCAGCTCGGCCACGCCCGTCGCCGCCGCCAGCTCGCGCAGCAGTTCCAGCGTCCGGTCGGTCACCAGGTGCTTCGAGTAGTCGATGTACAGGTCCCCGACCCGCAGTGTGTAACCCGTTCCCCGGTTCGCATCCGCCGCGAACAGCTCGCGCAGGTGCGTCTGCCCCAGCTCTTCGCGGTGCTTGCCGAGTGCCAGCCACTCGGGCGTCCGGTTGAGCTTCATCCGTCCCGCCCGTCGCCCGCCACCGCCCTCGTTCGACGCGCTCCGCGCGGCGGCCTGGTTTGCGTTCATCTCGGACATCAACCCGTTTCTTCCGTCCTGTCGTGCCCCGCCGATCACCAACTTAAGGGATCAAAGGGGGGTGTGCCGGACAGCGCCTTCGGCGCGGGGGTACGCAAAGGGGCCCGGCCCGCTGGAGAAGACTCCTGCGGGCCGGGCCCGATGTCACACCGTCACTCTTGCGTCCGTCAGATCTCGCCGCGCAGCTTGGCGAGGGCCTCGGCGAGGATCGCCTCGCCGTCGGCGTCCGACCGCCGCTCCCGCACGTACGCCAGGTGCGTCTTGTAGGGCTCGGTGCGCGGCGGCGCGGGCGGGTTGTCCCGGTCCTGGCCGGCCGGGAACCCGCAGCGCGGGCAGTCCCAGGTGTCCGGCACCTGCGCGTCGCTGGCGAAGCTCGGCTGCGTCTCGTGCCCGTTCGAGCACCAGAAGGAGATGCGCAGGCGGGGCGCGGACTCGCCGCGCTCGGCCTCACCCATCGGCCCCGCTCCGACCCGACTGCCACGGATCGCGTTGCCACTTGCCACGGTCGTAACTCCCTGCGTGATGGTGCCGCGAAGCGTGAGTGGATTCCGCCGCGGGCGCCCCAGTCTACGTAAGGCCCAACGCACGTCCATCACATGGAGTTACTCACTCCAGGCCGTGGACGCCGTCCTCATGATAGGCGGGGTGGAGCCGACCGGTCCGGCGGAATGGCCAGAACCGTCGACTCCGCTACTTCAGCAGAATCCCGAGCGCCATGATGCAGGCGAACCAGAGCAGACCGATCACGACGGTGATCCGGTCCAGGTTGCGCTCCGCGACCGAGGAGCCGCCGACGGAGGACTGCATGCCGCCGCCGAACATGTCGGAAAGGCCGCCGCCCTTGCCCTTGTGCATCAGCACGAGCAGCATCAGCAGAGCGCTGAACACGATCAGGGCGATCGAGAACCCCATAACCACGGCTGATTCCTACTTTCTGGGTTTTCCGGCTGTCCGGCCCCGCTTGACGTGCGCGGGGGCCAGTGGCTGGTGGTTCAGCCTCCTGGCCCCCGCAAGGGTACGACGGATCCGTCCTACCGCATACTCGCTGCGACGATCACGCAGCTCACTGGTCGCGGAAGCGGACGATCTTCACGAATTCCTCGGCGTCCAGCGCCGCGCCGCCGACCAGGGCGCCGTCGACGTCGGGCTGGGCCATGATCGCCGCGACGTTGCCGGACTTGACCGAGCCGCCGTACTGGATGCGGACCTTGTCGGCCAGCTCCTGCGAGTACAGCTCCGCGAGGCGGGTGCGGATCGCCCCGCAGACCTCCTGGGCGTCCTCGGGGGTGGCGACCTCGCCGGTGCCGATGGCCCAGACGGGCTCGTACGCGATGACGATGGACTCGGCCTGGTCGGCCGGGATGCCATCGAGGCCGCCGTCGAGCTGGGCGAGGGTGTGCGGGACCTGCCGGCCGGCCTTGCGGACGTCGAGGCCCTCGCCGACGCACAGGATCGGGGTGATCCCGTTCGCGTAGGCGGCCTTGACCTTGGCGTTGCAGAGCTCGTCGGTCTCGCCGTGGTACTGGCGGCGCTCGCTGTGGCCGACGGCCACGTACGTGCACTTCAGCTTGGCGAGCATGGAGCCGGAGATCTCGCCGGTGTAGGCACCGGACTCGTGCGCCGAGATGTCCTGGGCGCCGTACTTGATCTTCAGCTTGTCGCCGTCGACCAGGGTCTGGACGGAGCGCAGGTCGACGAAGGGCGGCAGGACCGCGACCTCGACGGCGTCGTAGTCCTTGTCGGCGAGCGCGAAGGCGAGCTTCTGGACGTGGGCGATGGCCTCAAGGTGGTTGAGGTTCATCTTCCAGTTGCCCGCCATCAGCGGGGTACGCGTGGTCATACGGGTTCAGACCTCCAGTGCGGCGAGGCCGGGGAGCGTCTTGCCCTCAAGGTATTCGAGGGAGGCGCCGCCACCGGTCGAGATGTGACCGAATGCGTTCTCGTCGAAGCCGAGCGTGCGCACGGCCGCGGCGGAGTCGCCGCCGCCGACCACGGTGAACGCATTGCTGTCGACGAGGGCCTGCGCGATGGCGCGGGTGCCTCCGGCGTAGTCGGGGTGCTCGAAGACGCCCACGGGACCGTTCCAGAAGACGGTCTCCGCGTCAGCGATCTTCGACGCGTACAGCTCACGGGTCTTGGGACCGATGTCCAGACCCTCCTTGTCGGCGGGGATCTTGTCCGCGTCGACGGTCTCGAAGTCGGCCGGGGCCTTGGTCTTCAGGTCCGGGAAGTCCGCGGAGACCAGGACGTCCACCGGCAGGACCAGCTCGACGCCGCTCTTCTCGGCGCGCTCCATGTACTCCTTGACGACGTCCACCTGGTCCTTCTGGAGCAGGGAGATGCCGACCTCGCAGCCCTTGGCGTAGAGGAAGGTGTACGCCATGCCGCCGCCGATGAGGATGCGGTCGGCCTTGCCGAGGAGCTGGTCGATGACGGCCAGCTTGTCGGAGACCTTGGCGCCGCCGAGGACGACCACGTACGGGCGCTTGACCTCGGCGGTCAGCTTCTTCAGGACGCCGACCTCGGTGGCGATCAGGTAGCCGGCCGCGTGCGGGAGGCGCGCGGGCAGGTCGAAGACCGAGGCGTGCTTGCGGTGGACGGCGCCGAAGCCGTCGCCGACGTAGACGTCGGCGAGCTCGGCGAGCTGGTCCGCGAAGGCGCCGCGCTCGGCGTCGTCCTTGGCGGTCTCACCGGCGTTGAAGCGCAGGTTCTCGATGACGGCGACCTGGCCGTCGGCGAGGGCGGCGACCGTCTCCTTGGCGGAGGAGCCGACGGTGTCGGTGGCGAACGCGACGTCCGCACCGAGCAGTTCACCGAGTCGCTTGGCGGCCGGAGCGAGTGAGAAGGCCGGGTCCGGGGCGCCCTTGGGGCGGCCCAGGTGCGAGGCGACGATCACGCGGGCGCCGGCCTCGGCCAGCTTCGCGATGGTCGGCTGCACCGCGCGGATGCGGCCGTCGTCGGTGATCGTGTCGCCCGCGAGCGGCACGTTGAGGTCGGCGCGGACGAAGACCCGCTTGCCGGCCACGCCCTCGGCGAGCAGTTCGTCGATCGTCTTCATGTGTTTCTACTCCTTATCCCCATACACGGGTTCTGCCGGTGCGGGGCCGTTCGGTGGAGGCAGACGACAGGGCCCGTGCAGCGCTCCATCGCGCTGACCGGACCCTGTCCTCACATCTTGGTGCCTGGCCCTGCTACCTGAGACTTAGAGCTGACCGCCGACGAAGACGGTCAGGTCGACGAGGCGGTTGGAGTAGCCCCACTCGTTGTCGTACCAGCCGACGACCTTCACCTGCGTACCGTCCTGAACCATGGTCAGGGAGGAGTCGAAGGTGCAGGAAGCAGGCCAGTTCACGATGTCGGAGGAGACGATCGCGTCCTCGGTGTAGTCGAGGATGCCCTTGAGCTGGCCCTCGGCGGCCTTCTGGAAGGCTGCGTTGATCTCTTCCTTGGTGGTCTCGCGGGAGAGCTCCAGGACGAGGTCGGTGACCGAGCCGGTCGGGACCGGGACGCGCATGGCGATGCCGTCCAGCTTGCCCTTGAGCTGCGGGAGGACCAGAGCGGTGGCCTTCGCGGCGCCCGTCGAGGTCGGGATGATGTTCTCGGCGGCGGCGCGGGCGCGGCGCAGGTCCGAGTGCGGGAAGTCCAGGATGCGCTGGTCGTTCGTGTACGCGTGGACCGTGGTCATCATGCCCTTGACGATGCCGAAGTTCTCGTCGAGAACCTTGGCCATCGGCGCCACGCAGTTGGTGGTGCAGGAGGCGTTGGAGATGACGTGGTGGTTGGCCGCGTCGTACTTGTCCTGGTTGACGCCCATCACGATCGTGATGTCCTCGTCCTTGGCGGGAGCCGAGATGAGGACCTTCTTCGCGCCCGCGGCGATGTGCTTGGCGGCGTCGGCCTTCTTCGTGAAGATGCCGGTCGACTCGATGACGATGTCCGCGCCGAGCTCGCCCCAGGGCAGGTTCGCGGGGTCGCGCTCGGCGAACGTCTTGAAGGTGTTGCCGCCGACGGTGATGGTGTCGTCGGTGTGGGAGACCTCGGCCTTGAGGCGGCCCAGGATGGTGTCGTACTTGAGCAGGTGCACCAGGGTCGCGTTGTCAGTCAGGTCGTTGACACCGACGATCTCGATGTCCGCTCCCTGCTCAAGGAGCGCCCGGAAGTAGTTGCGGCCAATTCGGCCAAAACCATTGATGCCTACGCGGATCGTCACGAACCGATCTCCTCGTTGGTGCGCCGGCCTGTCCCGCCGGCGAGCTGTATGGGATGTCCCCGACCGCTTACGACCCTACCTCTCCGTGAGCTTTTGAGTGACATCGGCCGGGACCTGACACTCGCCCTGCCCCACGGGAGACCGCCCCCGGAGCCCGTGCCCGGCGTTCGGCACGGGACCCGGGGGACCTTGACCCCCGTCACTCAGAGTGAGCGTCGGGGGCTCGAATGATCAGTGGTGCAGCGACCTGAGCGCCTTACCGATGAGTACGGCTCGGTCCGCCGCCGTCGGCAGGTGTTCGAGGCCGAAGCCGAGGAGCACCGTGTCACGCGTAGTGACCGAGGCGTAGGACTTGAACAGCTCTCCGGACCGGGCCCAATCGCCCGGGACCACGGGACTTCCGGCAGGTGCGCCCTGGGCGGTCCAGGCGCCCAAGGAGGTCTCGAACCCCTCCACGGCCTGGTCGGTCCCGCCGACGGAGACGCGTGCGTCGTCCGCGAAGAGGCCGCGGCCGCCGGAGCCGCCGTCGGTGACGTACGAGAGGGAGACCTCGACGGTCTTGCCCGCGTACGCGCTCAGGTCGAAGGCGACCTGCTTCCAGCCGTCGGAGGAGCCGGTGAAGCTGTTCCACTGACCGCTGCTGCCGCTGGCGGTGCAGCCGGCGCTGTCGACTGTGAGGTAGTGCTTCAGGAACGGGTGGCCGTTGACGTAGAACCCGGCCCCGCACTCCGTCGGGACGGCGGTGCCCGTCAGCCCGCCCGCCTCCGGCAGCGTGGTCCAGTCCTCGGCGCCGGTGGTGTGGGCCTCCAGGATCGCGTTGTCGTAGCCCGGCTCGGTGTTCCAGTTGAGGGCCATCTTGAGCTGCGGCCTGTCGGCTGCGGTGACCTGCGTCAGGTCGATGGTGCGGGTCAGCCGCTTCCACTCGTCGTCCTCGTGGGTGGCCGCCGCCATCCCCGTGCCCGCGTAGGGGGCGTACGGATTCACGACCCCGGCGTACGAGCCCGCCTGCGCGCTCTTGAACTGCGGGAACCGGTCCGCCGGGAGGGCGTCGGAGGTGACCGCGTAGGACCCGGGGGCATTGAGCGGGTTGCCCGCCGCGTCGCCGAGGCCGCCCTTGGCTCCGGCGAGGGCACCCGTACCGGTGAAGCCGGTCGCGCCGGAGGCACTCGTACGGCTGTAGGCGCCGAGGTAGTACTGGCTGAAGTCGTCCGTCACGGCGCGGCCGACCTGGGCGTTGCCGCCCGCGAGCTCGCCCGCCTCGATCAGCTTGCCGCCCTCGTTGAGGAAGTCCCGTACGGCGAGCTGGGTGTCGCCGCCGGGGGCCTTGGCGCCGGTGTAGTGGACGGCCGTACGGAAGTGGGAGAGGACGCCGAGGTGGTGCGGGGCGCCCTGCACGGCCACGTCCCAGACCGCGGCGGACCTGCCGTTGGCGCGCAGGGCGTCGACGTACTCCTGCGCGTGCTGGGCCTTGGCGCCCTCCTCGGCGATCACCAGCACGTCGGCGCGCGGCCGCGCGGCGACCGTGTACGTGAAGTGCTCGCTGGAGACCTGACGGCCGGAGCCGTCGCGGCCGGTGAACCAGACCTCGACCTTGTCGCCGGGCTTGGCCCCGTCGACCTTCGCCCGGTACTCGTCGAACCAGTTGTTGTCCTCGCCGCCGTAGACGTCGCCGCCCTTCCAGGCCTTGAGTCCGTCGTCGTGGGTACGGCCGCCGTTGATGCGGAACTTGAGCTGCTTGTCCTTCAGCGCCTTGCGGGCGGTGACGGAGACCGTCTGGTCCTCGCCCTTGGCCACGTAGGAGGTGGTGAAGGGGTCCAGGGTGAAGTCGGCGGCGCTCAGGCCCACGGAGGACTTCGGCCGGTCCGGGTGGGCGGCGCTCTCGCCGACGGCGAGGGCGAAGGGGACGTTCTTGGCGAACTCCGCCTGGATGAGCTTCTCGTCGTCCGGGAAGTTGAAGCCGGACTGGCAGTCCTCCGGCTTCCACCGGTCGTTCGGGTCGCTCGCGGAGGCCGTCTGGCAGGTGGTCATCTCCGGCGTGAACATCATGACGCCGTTGACGTTCGCGGCGTGGCCGTCGGCCTCGCCGTTGGTGGTGTAGAGCTCGGAGGAGATCTGCGGGTAGTAGCCCGGGATCGCGGAGTTCTCCGGGGTGCCGGCGAGCGCCTTGTAGGCGACATCGTCGGGGGTGGGGGTGGCCACCTGCCAGCCCACGCCGTAGAGCAGCAGCTCGGAGGCGGAGTGGTAGTTGATGGCGTACTTGAAGCCGATGCGCTTCTCGAACCTGTCGAGGGCGACGGTCTCCGGCTCGGAGGAGGGCTTGGCACCGCGGTAGGTCTCGCTCGACTGGTTCGGCGAGGAACCCTCGTTGTCGTAGCCCCACTTGTAGGCGAAGTTCCGGTTGAGGTCGACTCCGTCACCGGTGGTGATCTTGCCGTCGCCGTTGTTGTCGCGCAGGTTCTTGCGCCACAGCCGGTCGCCGTCCGGGGAGTGCGTGTAGTCGTACCCGTCCGGGTTGGCGGAGAGCAGGAACCACAGCTCGGTGGAGTCCACCAGCTGGGTGATCCGCTGGTCCTTGCCGTAGTTGTCGAGGGTGTGGTGCATCAGCCGCCGGGTCATCTCGGGGGTGATCCACTCGCGCGCGTGCTGGTTCGACATGTAGAGCACGGACGGCTTGCCGCCGTCCTTGGTGGTCCGGGCGTTCTTGGTGACCTTCAGGGCGAGGATGTCCTTGCCCTGGACGGTCTTGCCGATGGAGACCACCTTGGCGAGCCCGGGGTTGGCCTGGGCCGTCTTGAGGATCTCCTCCTGGAGCCCGCCCTTGCCGCTGTAGGGACGGAAGACCCCGTCGCCGGCGGTCTGGGAACGGGCCGCGTTCGCGGGGACCTTGTGCTCGGCGAGCTTGACGCCCTGCCCGGCGAGTTCCTTGGCCTGGCCGCCGGTGAGGAAGAGCTCGACCTTCGCGGTCCCGCTCTGCGGGGCGCGCTCGGTGAGCTCGTGGGCGTCCTGGCCCGCGGCGAGGAGCAGGGGTACCTGCTCCTTGGTGACCTCCGCGTCGTAGACCCGGACCTCGTCGGCGCCGGGTGCGGCGTCGGCGGCGGGGCGGGCGTGGGCCACCGGGAGGGCGGCCAGTGTGGTTCCGAAGACGAGTGCGCTTGCGGCGAGGATCGATCTCGCGCGGTGCCTCATGTGCCCCCCTGGGCGTCGTCTGCCACGAAAGCGTTCGGACGACAGGCTCACGATCAAGCGATGCCCATGTCAATGGGGCGTGTCTCAAAGGGGCCCGCACGTGTGACGTGCGGGCCCCTTTGAGACGTACGGCGCGAGGCGTACGGGGGATCCCGGCGCGGCCGGGGCGGGACCGGCTAGCCGGCCATGTTGTCGGCGAGGTCCTCGCTCAGGTTGGACTCGGTGCCCGGGATGCCCAGGTCCTGCGCGCGCTTGTCGGCCATCGCCAGCAGGCGGCGGATCCGGCCGGCGACCGCGTCCTTCGTCAGCGGCGGGTCGGCGAGCGCGCCCAGTTCCTCCAGGGAGGCCTGCTTGTGCTCCATGCGCAGCCGGCCGGCCGCCGCGAGGTGCTCGGGCACCTCCTCGCCGAGGATCTCCAGCGCGCGCTGGACCCGGGCGCCGGCGGCCACCGCGGCACGGGCCGAGCGGCGCAGGTTGGCGTCGTCGAAGTTGGCGAGGCGGTTGGCCGTGGCGCGCACCTCGCGCCGCATCCGCCGCTCCTCCCAGGCCAGCACCGACTCGTGCGCGCCGAGCCGCGTCAGCAGGGCGCCGATCGCGTCGCCGTCGCGGACCACGACCCGGTCCACGCCGCGCACCTCGCGCGCCTTGGCGGCGATGGAGAGCCTGCGGGCGGCGCCCACCAAGGCCAGGGCTGCCTCCGGACCGGGGCAGGTCACCTCCAGGGAGGAGGACCGGCCCGGCTCGGTGAGCGAGCCGTGGGCCAGGAAGGCGCCGCGCCAGGCCGCCTCCGCGTCGCAGGTGGCCCCGGAGACCACCTGAGGGGGAAGACCCCGGATGGGTCGGCCCCGGCCGTCCACGAGGCCCGTCTGGCGTGCCAGCTGGTCACCGCCGGCCACGACCCGGACGACGTACCGGCTGCCGCGGCGCAGACCGCCGGGGGCCATGACCACCAGGTCCGAGGAATGGCCGAAGATCTCCAGGATGTCCTTGCGCAGGCGCCGGGCAGCGATCCCCGTGTCCAGCTCCGCCTCGATGACGATCCGCCCGCTCACCAGGTGCAGCCCGCCCGCGAACCGAAGAATCGCCGAGACCTCCGCCTTCCTGCAGCAGGTCCGGGTGACGGGGAGCCGGGAGATCTCATCCTTCACCGCTGGCGTCATCGCCATGGGCCGATCCTTCCATGCATCCGAAAAATACGGTCGTACGCGGCGGCGAGCAGCTCCGGGTCGTGCTTCGGAGAGCCGTCCTGCCTGGCCACCGGCGCCAGCTCGACCGCGGCACCGAACCGTTTTGCGGCATCGGCGAGGGACTCGCGGTCGGGCACGGCGGCCTCGTCGGCCAGCACCACGTCCAGGGCGAGTTTAGGGGCGTGTCGGGCCAAAACCTCCAAATGACGCTGCGGAGAGAAGCCCTCTGTTTCGCCGGGCTGCGGCGCGAGGTTCAGCGAGAGGACCCTGCGGGCCTTGGTCTCGATCAGCGCGTCGAGCAGTTCCGGCACCAGCAGGTGCGGGATCACCGACGAGAACCAGGACCCGGGACCCAGTACCACCCAGTCCGCGTCCAGGACCGCCGCGACGGCCTCCGGCACGGCCGGCGGATCGCCTGGCACGACCTGTACGGAGAGCACCTCGCCGGGGGTGGTGGCCACGGTGGCCTGCCCCCGGACGGTGTCGACCTCGCCCGGGCGGGCCGGGTCGTGGCCGCGGACCAGCGCCTGGAGCTCCAGCGGCACCGCCGACATCGGCAGCACCCGGCCCTGCGCCCCCAGCAGCTTCCCGACCAGGTCGAGGGCCTGGACGGGGTCTCCGAGCTGCTCCCACAGGGCGACGATCAGCAGGTTGCCGACGGCGTGCTCGTGCAGGGCACCGGCCGACTGGAAGCGGTGCTGGATGACGCGGGCCCAGGTCTGGCCCCAGTCGTCGTCCCCGCACAGCGCGGCCAGCGCCTTGCGCAGGTCGCCGGGCGGCAGCACGCCGAGCTCCTCCCGGAGGCGGCCGCTGGAGCCGCCGTCGTCGGCGACGGTGACGACGGCGGTGAGCTCGCCGGTGATCCGGCGCAGGGCTGCCAGGGAGGCCGACAGGCCCATGCCGCCGCCGAGGGCGACGACCTTGGGTGCGACCACCTTGGGGGCCGCGCCGCGGCGCGGCCCGGTGCGGCCCGCGCCGTCCTCGTCCCGCCCCGAGGTGAGGCGGCGCAGGCGGCGCAGCCGCAGGGTACGTCCGGTCACTCGCGCCCCATGTCCCGGTGGACCACGACGGTCTCGACTCCCTCGGAGGCGAGGCGGGCGGCGAGCTTCTCGGACATGGCCACGCTGCGGTGCTTGCCGCCGGTGCAGCCGACCGCGATGGTCACGTACCGCTTGCCCTCGCGGCGGTAGCCGGTGGCGATGAGCTGGAGCAGCTCGGTGTAGCGGTCCAGGAACTCCTTGGCGCCGGGCTGGCTGAAGACGTAGCCCGACACCTCCGGGTTGAGGCCGGTGAAGGGGCGCAGCTCGGGCACCCAGTGCGGGTTCGGGATGAAGCGGCAGTCGACGACGAGGTCGGCGTCGACGGGGAGGCCGTACTTGTAGCCGAAGGACATGACGGTCGCCCGCAGCTCGGGCTCCTCGTCGCCCGCGAACTGGGCGTCCATCTTCGCGCGCAGCTCGTGCACGTTCAGGCTGGAGGTGTCGATGACCAGGTCGGCGTCGCCGCGCAGCTCGCGCAGCAGGTCGCGCTCGGCGGCGATGCCGTCGGTGATGCGGCCGTCGCCCTGGAGGGGGTGCGGGCGGCGGACCGACTCGAAGCGGCGCACCAGCGCGTCGTCGGAGGACTCCAGGAAGACGATGCGCCGGGTGACGCCCTTGCTGTCGAGGTCCGAGAGGGACTCGCGCAGGGCGTCGAAGAACTGGCGGCCGCGGACGTCGACGACGACGGCGATGCGCGCCACGTTGCCCTGCGAGCGGGCGCCCAGCTCCACCATGGTGGGGATCAGTGCGGGCGGGAGGTTGTCGACGACGAACCAGCCGAGGTCCTCCAGACACTTGGCCGCCGTACTGCGGCCGGCCCCGGACATCCCGGAGATGATCACCAGCTCGGGGATGGCCGCCTCGGCGGTATCGCCGGGCTCCACTGTCGTGCCCGTACTCACCTGTGCTCCGTCTCGGTCGTGCTCGGTCGTGTGGTCGGTCGTCTGCTCGGCGTTCTCGCCGCTCGTCTGGCCGGTCTCGCGCTCGGTCATTGCTCGGTCCCCCGTTCGGACGATGTCCCCCGGCTTCCGCCGGGAGGTGCCCCCACCCGCGGGGGCGGGGTCTCATCCTCAATGATCTCTCCTGTCGCCGTGTTGACGGCAGGACCGGCGGGAACCGACCGGGCGAGCGCCGCGGCCACGGTCTCGGCCGTCTTGCGGCCTATGCCCGGGACCTCGCAGATCTGGTCGATTGTCGCCTGTCTCAGCTTCTTCACCGAACCGAAGTGCTTGACCAGGGCCTGCCTGCGGCTTTCGCCGAGACCGGGCACTTCGTCGAGCGGGCCCGCCTTGAGCCGCTTCCCGCGCTTGTTGCGCTGGTACTGGATCGCGAACCGGTGGGCTTCGTCACGGACGCGCTGGAGCAGGTAGAGCCCCTCGCTGGTGCGGGGCAGGACGACCGGGTCGTCCTCGCCGGGCAGCCAGACCTCCTCCAGCCGCTTCGCCAGACCGCAGACGGCCACGTCGTCGATGCCGAGCTCGTCCAGGGCCCGCTTCGCGGCGGCCACCTGGGGCTGGCCGCCGTCGACCACGACGAGCTGGGGCGGGTAGGCGAAGCGCCTGGGCCGCCCGTCGTCCTCGGCGAGGGGGTTCTCCCCGGGGTTCTCCCCCTCGTCCCCGTCCTCCGGGGACCACTCGCCGGTCTTCAGCTTCTCCTGGAGGTAGCGGCGGAACCGCCGCGAGACCACCTCGTGCATGGACCGGACGTCGTCCTGGCCCTCGAAGGACTTGATCTGGAAGCGCCGGTACTCGCTCTTCCTGGCCAGCCCGTCCTCGAAGACGACCATCGAGGCCACCACGTCGTCGCCCTGGAGGTGCGAGATGTCGAAGCACTCGATGCGCAGCGGCGCGCCGTCCAGCCCGAGGGCCTCGGAGATCTCCTCCAGGGCACGGGAGCGGGTGGTGAGGTCGCTGGCGCGCTTGGTCTTGTGCAGGGCCAGGGACTGCTGCGCGTTGCGGTGGACGGTCTCCATCAGGGCCTTCTTGTCGCCCCGCTGCGGGATGCGCAGGCTGACGTTCGACCCGCGCCGCCCGGCGAGCCACTCGCCCAGCGCGGGCGCGTCCTCGGGCAGCGCCGGGACCAGCACCTCCTTGGGGACGGCCTCGCCGCTCTCCTCCCCGTAGAGCTGCTGGAGCGCGTGTTCGACGAGTCCGGCGGTGTCCACGGCCTCGACCTTGTCGGTGACCCAGCCGCGCTGGCCGCGCACGCGGCCGCCGCGGACGTGGAAGATCTGCACGGCCGCTTCGAGCTCGTCCTCGGCGACGGCGATGAGGTCGGCGTCGGTGGCATCGGTGAAGACGAGGGCGTTCTTCTCCATGGCCCGGCGCAGCGCTCCTATGTCGTCGCGCAGCCGGGCGGCCTTCTCGTACTCCATCTCCTCGGCGGCGTCGTGCATCTGCTTTTCGAGGCGGGAGAGGTACGCGCCGGTCCGCCCGGCCATGAAGTCGCAGAAGTCCTCGGCGAGTTCGCGGTGCTCCTCGGGGGTGACCCGGCCGACGCAGGGGGCGGAGCACTTGCCGATGTAGCCGAGCAGACAGGGCCGGCCGATCTGGGCGGAGCGCTTGAACACCCCGGCGGAGCAGGTCCGCACGGGGAACACCCGCAGCATGAGGTCGACGGTCTCGCGGATCGCCCAGGCGTGCCCGTAGGGCCCGAAGTACCGCACGCCCTTCTTCTTGGGCCCGCGCATGACCTGGACCCTCGGGTACTCCTCGTTCATCGTCACCGCGAGGGAGGGGTAGCTCTTGTCGTCCCGGTACTTGACGTTGAACCGGGGGTCGTACTCCTTGATCCAGGAGTATTCGAGCTGGAGGGCCTCGACCTCGGTGGAGACGACGGTCCACTCGACGGAGGCGGCCGTGGTCACCATGGTGGCGGTGCGCGGATGCAGTCCGGCGAGGTCCTGGAAGTAGTTGGCCAGCCGCTGGCGCAGGCTCTTGGCCTTCCCGACGTAGATCACCCGGCGGTGCTCGTCGCGGAATCGGTAGACCCCCGGGGAGTCGGGAATCTGCCCCGGCGCGGGACGGTAGCTGGAAGGGTCGGCCATGCCGCCCACCCTACTTGCGGGGACTGACGAGGGGGGCGCCGCCGGGGCCCGGGCGGCCGGCGCGGCGCCCGGGCCCCGGCGGGGCGCGTCACCTCAGGCCGGGGCGTCCCGGCCCCGGCGCGAGCGCCGTACGGCGAGCACGCCCGCCGCGGCCAGCGCGAGACCGCCCGCGACGGCCCCGGCCGCCACCGGCGCACCGCCACGGGACCCGGTGCCGGCGCCGGCACCGCCCTCGGCGGCCTCCGCGTACCCGCCGGCCTCTCCCCGCTTCGCGTAGGCCGAGTCCGGCAGCTTGTCCCCGTACGCCTTGACCACCCGCGCCCGGTACGCGGCGAGGGTCACGCCCGCGGCGCCGACCGCCCGCTCCGCGTCCTCGTCCAGCGGCAGCACCCTGCTCCCCGCGGCCACGTACCAGGCGTCGATCTGCGGTTCCCGGAACACCGTGCCGCCCGGCAGCTTCGCGGCGCCGAGCCGCGCGTAGCGGAACTCGTCGTCGCCCGTCGCGATGTTCACGACCTGCCAGCCCGCCTCCGTCCGGGCGGTCCACAGCGCGGCCTGCTGCCCGTCCGAGGACACCGCCCTGCTGGCGAGGAACTCCAGCCGGGCCACGCCCGCCCCGGGCTTGCCCGCCACGAAGTCCGGGGACAGGTAGCTGACCGGTATCGCCTCGCCCTCCACCCGCGGCCGGGCCGCGTCCGGCGCGACCTTGCCCTCCCGGGCGAAGAAGCGGGAGAGCGTGGCCAGGGTGTCGGGGGCGGTGGCGGCCCGCGCGGCGGCCTCCTTCGTCTCCGCGGTGAAGGACTGCGGCTGCGGCACGGGCGCGGCCCAGGCCGAGGCCTGCGGGGCCAGTACGAGCACGGCGCACGCCGCGAGAACGGCGACGGGGACGCGCTTCGGCGTGGAGGTCATGGCGCTCACGCCCCGATCCGGTAGAGGGAGTGGGTCCAGGAGAAGGTGCTGTTGTCCACGTACCAGGCGTGCGAGGCCCAGTTGTAGCGGTCGCTCGACGGCCACGGATCGCCCCAGTAGACCCAGCTGTTGGCGGTGTCGTAGCCGTAGACGACGTGCATGTGGCCACCGCCGTTGGACCACTGGATCCGCGTCTCCACCGGCCGGCCGGCGTCGATCTCGCTCTGCACGGTGGTGTAGCGGAGCCAGCCGGTGACGTACGAGCCGGAGCTGATTCCGGCCCAGTTCAGGGCGGTCTGGACATTGCCGAGCGTGGCCTGGTTGTTGGGGCAGTCGTAGCCCTGCTGGCGGTTGAAGGCGGCGTTGCAGAACTGGTTCTGCGTGTAGTTCCGGCCGAACCACGTGGCGATGGTGTTGCCGCTCGCGGCCCAGCACCAGTTGGTCTTCGCCTGCGCCTGCATGGTGATGTCCAGGCGTTTGTACGCCAGGGCCGACGCGGCGCCGGCATCGCTCGTGGGGGCAGCGGTGGCGGTCGCGGCGGTGCTCGGCAGGGCGAAGAGCACGGCGGTGAGGACGGCGGCCAGGGAAAGCCGCCGGTGGGGTTTGCGCATCGCGTTCCTCCCGTGTGGGGATCCCCCCGGTGGGGCCGGGGAGGTGGGGATGGAGGAGCGCGTCCGGACGCTGCTGAGGAGCATCAGGGTGTTGTCGGGATCAGGTCAACAGGCTTCAATACGCCGTGACATTGCAGTGTGAACGGCGGGACCGCAGTGTGAACGACTGCCGTCCTTTCACCTGGTACCCGGGTGCCACCGGCGAGCCCTCCCGCCCCACCGCGCGTGAACGTTCACAGGAGGTGCCCTCATGCGGTCGACCGGCGACAGCACACGGGAGAGCAGACAGACGAGCGCGCAGGAGCTGGGGCACCTGCTGCGCGCCGGACCCTTCCACCTCGCCCTGCGCGCCGCCCTCACCGCCCGCGGGCTCCCCCTGCACCGGGTGCAGCACCGGCTCGCGGCCCGGGGCATCAAGCTCGGCGTGACCAGCCTCAGCTACTGGCAGCAGGGCGCCCGCCGGCCGCGCCGCCCCGAGTCCCTGAAGGCCGTACGCGCCCTGGAGCAGATCCTGGAACTGCCCGAGGGGACCCTGCTGCGGCTGCTGGCCGCCCCGGAGGGCGCCGGGCCCGAGAGCACCCGTCCGCCGACCCGCTCCTACCGGGCCCTGGTCAGCGTGGGCGCGGCCGTGGAGGGGCTGCTGGCGGGCATGGAACTGCCCGCCGACGGCGGCCTGCACACCGTCGGCCACCACGAGCGGGTACGGATCGGGGCCGCCGGCGAGCTGCTGGGCCGCGAATCGCAGCACGTCGTACGGGCCCACCGCGACGGCGTCGACCGGTACCTCGCCGTCCACCACGGCGACCCGGGCTGCGATCCGGCCCGGGTCCGCGTACGGGCGGACGAGAACTGCCGCACCGGGCGCGTCCGCTGGCACCCCGAGGCCGAGGTCCTGGTCGCCGAGCTGCTCTTCGACGCCCGGCTGCGCACCGGGGACACGTACGTCTTCGGCTACGGCTTCGAGGACGGGACCGCCGGGCGCTGCACCGAGTACGTGCGCGGGTTCAGCTACAGCGGCGGACAGTACGTGCTCCAGGTCCGCTTCGACGAGGCGGCCCTGCCGGTGCGCTGCCGGCGCTTCAGCCGGTCCGGGCCCGGGGCGCCGCGCAGCGGGCTGGTGGACCTGACGCCGAGCGGGCGCCACCGCGCCGTGCACCTGGTGGAGCCGGGGGTGCGGCGCGGGCTGCTGGGCATCTCCTGGGACTGGGCGTAGCCGGACGCGGCCCCCTGCCCGCCGCTTCCCGGCGCGGCCCGGTCAGCCCGCGATGAGCTTGCCGCCCTCGGCCTTGACCGGGACGGCGGGCAGCGGGTCGGTGGCCGGCCCGCGCAGCACCTTGCCGGTCGTCACGTCGAAGCGGCTGCCGTGGCAGGGGCAGTTGCCCTCGCCCTCGTCGATCTTGTCCAGGACGCAGCCGGCGTGCGTGCACTGGGCGCTGAACGCCTTGTACGTGCCCTGCGCCGGGCAGCTGACGACCAGCTTCTTCTCGCGGAACAGCTTCGACCCGCCGACCGGGACCTCGGACACGGCGCCGAGCTCCACCGGGGCGGCCGGGACGGCCGGGGAGCCGGAGCCGCTGTTGCCCCCGGTGGAGCAGGCGGCGAGGGCCGCCCCGCCGCCGACGGCCCCGGCGATCGCGGCGGCGCCCTTGAGCACGGTACGGCGGGCGGCGGGCTGCGACGCGGACATGCGGATCTCCTGGCCTGAGGGTCGATGAGGGTGGTCCGGGTGGTCGGACCGGGCCCCCCGACGATACCGCCGCCCGATCGCGCCGCTCGATGGGATACCTTCCCCCGCGTGATCGTCGTCGGTGGAGAAGCCCTGATCGACCTCGTGCCCGTGGCGCAGCCGCCGGGTGCGCTCGTGCCGCGGCCGGGCGGGGGGCCGTACAACACCGCGCTGGCGCTGGGCCGGCTCGGCGCGGAGGCCGCCTTCTGCTCCCGGGTCTCGACGGACGGCTTCGGCGAGGACCTGCTGGCCGGGCTGCGCGCGGCCGGGGTGGACCTCTCGCTGGTGCAGCGCGGGCCGGAGCCCACCACCCTCGCCGTGCCCTCGCTGGCCCCGGACGGCTCGGCGGCGTACGGGTTCTACGTGGAGGGCACGGCCGACCGGCTGTTCACGCTGCCCGCGGAGCTCCCCGCGGGCACCCGGGCCCTGGCGCTCGGCACCTGCTCCCTCGCCCTGGAGCCGGGCGCGAGCGCGTACGAGGCCCTGCTGCGCCGGGAGTCCGGGCGCGGGGTGCTGACGCTGCTGGACCCCAACATCCGCCCCGCGCTGATCGCGGACCCGGCCGCGTACCGGGCCCGGTTCCTGGGCTGGCTCCCGTACGTGTCCGTCCTCAAGCTGTCGGAGGAGGACGCCCGGTGGCTGGGCGGGAGCGTCTCGGACTGGCTGGCGGCCGGGCCCTCGGCGGTGGTGCTCACCCGGGGCGCGCGGGGGCTGGCGGCCTGGACCCGCGAGGGTGCGCGGTACGAGGTGGCGGCCCGCCCGGTCGCGGTGGCGGACACCATCGGGGCGGGCGACACGGTCAACGCGGCCCTGCTGCACCGCCTGTCGGGGATCGCGGCCGGCGCCCCGGTGGACTGGCCGGGCGTCCTGGCGTACGCGGCCCAGGCGGCGGCGCTGACCTGCACGCGGGCCGGTGCGGAGCCGCCGTACGCCGCCGAGCTCAGCGGATAGCCGCCCACAGGGTCCGGGCCACGGCGGGGGCGAACTCGTCGACGGGCGCAACCACGTGGGCTCCGGAGAAGTGCAGGAAGAAGGCCCGCTGGAAGCAGGCGCCGAGCAGCAGTGCGGCGGCGGCCTCCGGGTCGGCGTCGGGGCGCAGCCGCCCCCGCTCCAGCTCGCGGCGCAGCCGCCCGGCGAGGGCGTCGCGTACGACGTGGGGGCCGGTGCCGATCTCCTGGACGCCCTCGCGGTGCCGGGTCAGCAGGGCGGGCTCGGCGAAGAGCGAGGCGGCCATGGGCACGGCGTCGGCGTAGAAGAGCGAGGCGTGGCGGGCGATCGCGGCGAGCCCCTCCTCGACGGAGCGCTCGGCGTGGTCGCGGTCGAGCTCGGCCATGAGCGGCCCGGCGTTGGGCGTGCGCTCCATCAGCACCCGGACGAACAGCTCCTCCTTGTTCGCGTAGTGCTTGTAGAGCGCGGCCTCCGAACAGCCGGCCTCGCGGGCGATGGCCTTGGTGGTGGTGTTGGCGAGACCGATGGTGCGCATGAGCTTCTCGGCGGCGTCGAGGAGCCGCTCGGGGGTGGGCCGGCTTGACTTCGGGGTGAGCATTCACTCACCCTAGCGGAAGCAGGGGTGAGTGAATGCTCACCCACCCATGGATGCCTTGAACGGGAGCCGGCGATGAAACTGACGGTGTTCGGAGCCACGGGCGGTGTCGGCCGCGAGGTCGTACGACAGGCCCTGGACGCGGGCCACGAGGTGACGGCGGTGGTCCGCGACCCCGCCCGCCTGGACGTTCCCGCGCACGAGCGCCTGGAGGTGGCCGTGGTGCGCGACCTGACCGACGAGGAGGCGCTGCTGCCGGTCCTGTCCGGCCGGTCGGCGGTGATCTCCGCACTGGGCTCGGCGAGCAACAAGCAGGCCCGGCTCAGCCCGGTCACCGGGCCGGCCCTGCGGGCCATCGTCTCGGCGATGGACCGGGCGGGCGTGAGCCGCCTCGCGGCGGTCAGCGCCGCCCCGGTCGGCCCGGACGTGGAGAGCGACGGGTTCATCGCCCGCAGGGTCTTCCTCCCCCTGCTCCGCCTCGCCCTGCGCGACCTGTACGCGGACCTGGCGGTCATGGAGGCGACGATCCGCGCGAGCGGCACGCAGTGGACGGTGATCCGGCCGCCCCGCCTGCTGGACAAGCCGCGCAGCGGCACCTACCGCCGGGTGATCGGCGCCAACGTCCCGGACGGCCGCACGATCTCCCGCGCCGACGTGGCCGACGCCCTGCTCACCTCCCTGACGGACCCCGCCACGGCCGGCCGGGCGGTGGGCGTGGCGGCCTGACCCGGCGCTCCCCCGCCCCGGCGGCCCCCACGGGGGTGGAGCCGCCCGCGGGAGTGCGGAGGGGCCCCCGCAGCCGCGTCCGGCTGCGGGGGCCCCTCCACGCCCGGCTCCGCGCGGTCAGGCCTTGCGGGCCCGGGCCGTCGTCTTCTTGGCGGCGGCCTTCTTCGCCGGAGCCGCGGCCGTGGCCTTCTTGGCCGCCGTCCGCTTCGCGGCGGCCTTCTTCGGCGGGGCCACGAGCGCCGCCGCGTCGGAGACCCGGTCCGCGCCCAGGATGTCCCTCAGGAACTTGCCGGTGTGGCTCGCGCCCACCGACGCGACCTGCTCCGGCGTGCCCTCGGCCACCACCAGGCCGCCCCCGTAACCGCCCTCGGGGCCCATGTCGATGACCCAGTCCGCGGTCTTGACGACGTCCAGGTTGTGCTCGATGACGATCACCGAGTTCCCCTTGTCCACCAGTCCCGACAGCACCTTGATCAGCTTCGAGATGTCCTCGAAGTGCAGACCCGTCGTCGGCTCGTCCAGGACGTAGACCGTCCGCCCCGTCGACCGCTTCTGCAGCTCCGACGCCAGCTTCACGCGCTGCGCCTCACCGCCCGAGAGCGTCGGCGCCGACTGGCCGAGCCGGACGTACCCGAGCCCCACCTCGTTCAGCGTCTTCAGGTGCCGCGCGATCGTCGGCACCGCCTCGAAGAAGTCCAGCGCCTCCTCGATCGGCATGTTCAGGACTTCGGCGATCGACTTGCCCTTGTAGTGGACCTCCAGCGTCTCCCGGTTGTACCGGTCGCCGTGGCAGACCTCGCACGGGACGTACACGTCCGGCAGGAAGTTCATCTCGATCTTGATCGTGCCGTCGCCGGAGCAGTTCTCGCACCGGCCGCCCTTCACGTTGAAGGAGAAGCGACCCGGCAGGTAGCCGCGCACCTTCGCCTCCATGGTCTCCGCGAAGAGCTTGCGCACGTGGTCGAAGACGCCCGTGTACGTCGCCGGGTTGGACCGCGGGGTGCGGCCGATCGGCGACTGGTCGACGTGCACGACCTTGTCGACGAGGTCGTCCCCCTCCACCCGCGTGTGCCGTCCCGGCACCGAGCGGGCACCGTTCAGCTCGCGCGCCAGGTGCGTGTACAGGATGTCGTTGACCAGCGTGGACTTGCCCGACCCCGATACGCCCGTCACCGCGGTGAGCACGCCCAGCGGGAAGGAGACGTCGATGTCCCGCAGGTTGTTCTCCTTGGCGCCGTGGACGGTCAGCTTCCGCTCCCCGTTCACGGGCCGGCGGATGTCCGGCACCGGGATGGACCGCTTCCCGGACAGGTACTGCCCGGTCATCGAGTCGGTGTTCTTCAGCAGCTCCTTCAGCGAACCGCTGTGCACGACCTTGCCACCGTGCTCACCGGCGCCCGGGCCGATGTCCACGACCCAGTCGGCCACCTTGATGGTGTCCTCGTCGTGCTCGACCACGATGAGCGTGTTGCCCATGTCGCGCAGCCGCACCAGGGTCTCGATCAGCCGGTGGTTGTCCCGCTGGTGCAGGCCGATCGACGGCTCGTCGAGCACGTACAGCACGCCCACCAGGCCGGAGCCGATCTGCGTGGCCAGCCGGATGCGCTGGGCCTCGCCGCCCGAGAGGGTGCCGGCGGCGCGGTTCAGCGAGAGGTAGTCCAGGCCGACGTCGACGAGGAAGCGCAGCCGCTCGTTGACCTCCTTCAGGACCCGCTCGGCGATCTTCTTGTCGCGGGCGTCGAGCCGCATCCGCCCCAGGAAGTCGGCGCACTCGCTGATCGACATCGCCGCGACCTCGGCGATGGACTTGTCCATCACCGTCACCGCGAGCACGATCGGCTTGAGACGCGTGCCCTCACAGGTCGGACAGGGCACCTCGCGCATGTAGCCCTCGAAGCGCTCGCGGCTGGCGTCGCTCTCCGACTCCGCGTGGCGGCGCTTGACGAACGGCACGGCGCCCTCGAAGGCCGTCGTGTACGCCCGCTCCCTGCCGTACCGGTTGCGGTAGCGGACCTCGATCTGCGTCTTGTGCCCGTACAGCAGGGCCTTCTTCGCCCGCTGCGGCAGCCCGGCCCACGGGATGTCCGTACGGAAGCCCAGCTCGCCCGCGAGCGCGCCGACCAGGCGCTGGAAGTAGTCCTTGGTGTGGCCGAGGGACCAGGGCGAGACCGCGCCCTCGTCGAGGGACTTGTCCTCGTCGGGGACGATCAGCTCCGGGTCCACCTCCATGCGCGTACCGATGCCGGTGCACTCGGGGCAGGCGCCGAAGGGGGAGTTGAAGGAGAAGGAGCGCGGCTCCAGCTCCTCGAAGGACAGGTCGTCGTACGGGCAGTAGAGGTGCTCGGAGTACATCCGCTCACGCTCGGGGTCGTCCTCGGCGAGGTCGACGAAGTCCAGGATCACCATGCCGCCGGAGAGGCCGAGGGCGGTCTCCACGGAGTCGGTGAGGCGGCGCTTGGCGCTCTCCTTGACGGTGAGGCGGTCGATGACCACCTCGATCGTGTGCTTCTCCTGCTTCTTCAGCGTGGGCGGCTCGGAGAGCTGGACGGTCTCCCCGTCCACCCGCGCCCGGCTGTAGCCCTTGGTCTGGAGGTCGGAGAAGAGGTCGACGAACTCGCCCTTGCGCTCGCGCACCAGCGGCGAGAGCACCTGGAAGCGGCTGCCCTCGGGCAGGGCGAGCACCTTGTCGACGATCGCCTGCGGCGACTGGCGCGAGATGGGGCGGCGGCACTCGGGGCAGTGGGGCTTGCCGATGCGCGCGAAGAGCAGGCGGAGGTAGTCGTAGACCTCCGTGATGGTGCCGACCGTCGAGCGCGGGTTGCGCGAGGTCGACTTCTGGTCGATCGAGACGGCCGGCGAGAGCCCCTCGATGAAGTCCACGTCGGGCTTGTCCATCTGCCCCAGGAACTGGCGGGCGTACGACGAGAGCGACTCGACGTAGCGGCGCTGGCCCTCGGCGAAGATCGTGTCGAAGGCCAGGGAGGACTTGCCCGAACCGGAGAGTCCGGTGAAGACGATGAGTGAGTCGCGGGGCAGGTCGAGCGAGACGTTCTTGAGGTTGTGCTCGCGAGCGCCACGAACGATGAGACGGTCGGTCACGCCGGTGCGCACCTTTCTTGAGAGAGCGGGGGCACGGGGCCCCCGACTGTCCAGCGTACGGGTGACTGGGCGGGCGCCTCTGCGATGGAGAAGAGCTTGGACTTCGAGCGTATAGCACGCGCATTCGATTTACGGCACTCGGCAGACGGGTTCACCCGTTCGTGTGGCCGGAGGTCCGCGGCACTAGGCTCGGCTCCATGACTGATCATGTGCACGACCTGCAATCTGTACGTGAAGCCACGGACCGAATGCTGACCGCTCTCACGAAACTGGACAACGCGGCCCTGTCCGAAGAGTCACATCTGCCGGGCTGGACCCGCGGCCACGTACTGGCCCACCTCGCGCGGAACGCGGACGCCCTCGTCAACGTCTTCGCCGGCCGCCCGATGTACGAGAGCGCCGAGGCCCGCGACTCCGACATCGAGCGCGACGCCCCGCGCCCGCTGGACGTCCAGCTCGCCGACGTGCGCGCCACCCACGCCGCCTTCCTGGCCGAGACCGAGCGGGACCAGGACTGGTCGCGCACGGTGGAGCTGCGCAACGGGGTCACCGACCTCGCCTCGAACGTGCCGTTCCGCCGCCTCGTCGAGGTCGAGCTGCACCACGTCGACCTGAACATCGGCTACGCGCTCTGCGACCTCCCGCAGGAGTTCACCGCCCGCGAGATCGCCTTCCTCGCCGACCGCTGGTCCGGACGCCCGGAGGTGCCCCCGGTGACCCTCCAGCTCGCGGGCGACGGCGGCGGCACCACCTGGCACACCGGCGGCTCCGAGGGCGGCCCGGTCACCCTCATCGGCACCGGCGCCGAGCTCCTCGGCTGGCTCGCGGGCCGCGGGGACCGGGGCGCACACCTCACTGTCGTCGGCGGCCGCCTCCCGGCCCTTCCCCCGCTCTAGGATCAGGACATGACGTACAGCGGAGCAGTCAAGGTCGGCGGTCCGGCCGACGTGCACGAACTCCCGGACCTGATGATTTCCAAGGTCGCGGTGGGTTCCATGAACAACAACGCGTACCTGCTGCGCTGCCGGGCCACCGGCGAGCAGCTGCTGATCGACGCGGCCGCCGAGCCGCACACCCTGCTCAGCCTGATCGGCGACGACGGCATCGCCTCCGTCGTCACCACCCACCGGCACGGGGACCACTGGGGCGCGCTCGCGGAGGTCGTCGAGGCGACCGGGGCGCGTACGTACGCGGGCGCCCACGACGCCGAGGGCATCCCGGTGGCCACCGACGTACTGGTGGCGGACGGGGACACGGTCACGGTCGGCCGGGTCACGCTGACCGCCCGCCACCTGGTCGGCCACACCCCGGGCTCCATCGCCCTGATCTACGACGACCCGCACGGGCACGCGCACGTCTTCACCGGCGACTGCCTCTTCCCCGGCGGCGTCGGCAACACCTGGGGCGACCCGAAGGCCTTCGAGCAGCTGATCGACGACGTCCAGCACAAGCTCTTCGAGCAGCTGTCGGACGAGACCTGGGTCTACCCGGGTCACGGCAACGACACCACGCTCGGCGCCGAACGGCCCCACCTGGCCGAATGGCGCGAGCGCGGCTGGTAACGGGCGCCCCCGGACGCGGTCCCCGGTCAACACCGCGACAGGAAGCACTCCTTCCGGTCGAAGATGACCGAACGCACGTCCTGGGGGTGTGGGGCGGGGTAGTTGCTGCACCATGCAACAAGACCCCTCCCCCGCCCTCCCCGGGCGCGCGGTTCCCCGGCCGCCCTCGATGCTGCGGCTCGCGATGGCCTCGCTCGCCGGGACCGCCATCGAGTTCTACGACTTCTTCGTCTACGGGACGGCCGCGGCCCTCGTCCTCGGCCCGCTCTTCTTCCCGTCCTTCTCCCCGCTCGCCGGGACCCTCGCCGCCTTCGGCACCTTCGGCGTCGGCTTCCTCGCCCGCCCGCTGGGCTCCGTGCTCTTCGGCCACATCGGCGACCGTTACGGCCGGCGCCCCGTCCTGCTCGCCTCCCTGCTGCTCACCGGCCTCGCCACGGTCGCGGTGGGCTGCGTGCCCACGTACGCCACGATCGGCGTGGCGGCGCCCCTGCTGCTGCTCGTACTGCGCTTCCTCCAGGGGCTCGGCCTCGGCGGCGAATGGGGCGGCGCGGTCCTGCTGACCGCCGAGCACGCACCCGAGCAGCGGCGCGGGCTGTGGGCCAGCTTCCCGCAGGTCGGACCGCCGCTGGGCTTCCTGCTGGCCAACGGCATGACCCTCACCCTGTCGGCGGCGCTGACCGACGCGCAGTTCACGTCCTGGGGCTGGCGCGTACCGTTCTGGGCGGCGGGCGTACTGGCCCTCGCCGGGCTGTGGCTGCGCCGCTCGGTGGAGGAGACCCCGCAGTTCCGCGCCCTCGCGGAGACCGGCCGGCGCTCCGACGCCCCGCTGACCGAGGTCGTACGCGGCCACTGGCGCCTCGTCCTGCTGACCGGCGGGGCCCTGTCCGCCGGGTACGCGGTCTTCTACTCGGTCACCACCTGGTCCCTCGCCTACGCCACGGAACACCTGAAGGTCGACCGCACCGTGATGCTGGCCTGCATCATGGCGGCGGTCGCCCTGAAGGGCACGCTGACCCCGGTGGTGGCGGTGCTCGGCGACCGGTACGGGCGGCGGCCGCTCTGCCTGATCGGCAGTGCGATGTGCCTGGTGTGGATGTTCCCGTTCGTCGCGCTGCTGCGGACGGCGGACCCGCTGCTGATGACGCTGGGCTGCCTCGGCGGGCTGCTGGGCATGGTGACGATGTTCGGCGTGGTGGGCGCGTACGTGCCGGAGCTGTACGCCCCGCGGATCCGCTGCACGGGCGCGGCCGTGGGCTACAACCTGGGCGGGGTGCTGGGCGGGGCGCTGACCCCGATCGCGGCGACGGCGCTGGCGGCGGGCTCCGGCCCGCCCTGGGGCGTGGCCTTGTACCTGAGCGGGATCGCCCTGCTGAGCCTGGTCTGCTTCGCGCTGCTGCCGGAGACGAACCCGGCGGTCGTACGGGCGCGGGCGGGCGCGGGTACGGGAAAGGGGGCGGCCGGAGCGACCGCCCCCGCGTAGCCCCTCAGGGGCCGGCGAGTCCCTACGCGTCGATGCTCTCCGGGCGGGCGGCGGCCTCGGCGGCCGCCTGCCTCTTCGAGGCGATCAGGCTGGTGATCGTGGTGATCACGAGGACACCGCAGATGACGCCGAGGGAGACCGGGATCGAGACGACCGGCACGTGCAGCCCGGACTCGTGCAGGGCGTGCAGCACCAGCTTGACGCCGATGAAGCCCAGGATGATCGACAGGCCGTAGCTGAGGTGGACCAGCTTCTTGAGCAGGCCGCCGATGAGGAAGTACAGCTGGCGCAGCCCCATCAGGGCGAAGGCGTTGGCCGTGAAGACGATGTACGGGTCCTGGGTGAGGCCGAAGATCGCGGGGATCGAGTCCAGGGCGAACAGCACGTCGGTGGTGCCGATGGCGAGCATGACGACCATCAGCGGGGTCAGGACGCGCTTGCCGTTGCTCTCGATGAACAGCTTGGTGCCGTGGTACTTGTCGGCGACGCCGAACTTCTTCTCGACGGACTTGAGGAGACGGTTCTCCTCGAACTCCTCCTCGTCCTCGTCCTTGCGCGCCTCCTGGATCAGCTTCCAGGCGGTGTAGATCAGGAACGCGCCGAAGAT
Organism: Streptomyces vinaceus; assembly: GCF_008704935.1. Taxonomy (NCBI): domain Bacteria; kingdom Bacillati; phylum Actinomycetota; class Actinomycetes; order Kitasatosporales; family Streptomycetaceae; genus Streptomyces; species Streptomyces vinaceus. Next base: position 5,563,294 of record NZ_CP023692.1, on the reverse strand, counting down.
GTAGAAGACCCACGAGAAACTGGCGATGATCGCCGCGCCGGCGGCGATGAAGATCGCGCGCAGCACCAGGGCGATCAGCACGCCCACCAGCAGGACGCGCTGCTGGAGGTGGGAGGGCACCGCGAACTTCGCCATGATCAGGACGAAGACGAAGAGGTTGTCGACGCTCAGGGACTTCTCGGTGATGAAGCCGGCGAAGAACTCCTGCGAAGCCTGCGGGTTCCCGAAGAACCACAGGCCGAGGCCGAAGAGTGCGGCGAGGACGATCCAGACGATCGTCCAGGTGCCCGCTTCCTTGATCGATACGTCATGCGGTTTGCGGCCGATGAAGAAGTCGGCGCCGATGAGGATGCTCAGACCGAGAATGGTCAGCACCCAGAGGGTCCACGAAACGTCCACTGCTTATTCGCCTCCGGCAGATGGCTCAGCACACATGTCAGCGTCATCGCTGCCGGAGGTCTCTTCCACCCGGGCGGCCTGGAGGCCGTGGGCCGGCGCCCCGGGTCCGACTGCGGTGCACACGACCGCAGTGGTCCGTATTGACGGGTACGCCGTAGCAGGAAAGCAGGAATACTCCCCTCCGCCTGCCCAGGGTACCCGTCAGAGCGCGCAAAGGTAAAGGGAAGACCAAGGAAAGGTCATGGGCGGGCATCGCGCCGGGCGGCGGCGATCCGTTCCAGCGTCTGCTCCAGGACCCGGCTGCCCGGCGGCGGCAGGTCCGGCTCGAAGGTCCAGGCGTGGCCCACCCACGGATCGGCGAGGTGGTTGTCCGGCACCGGCGACAGCCGCATCAGCGAGCGCCACAGCGGATCGAGCAGCGGCCCGTACGCCGAGGCCTCGTCGCGGTCCGCCACCATCAGCAGGTGCACCCCGACCGCCGGACCCTCGTCGGCCAGGTAGCGCAGCCGGGTGACGGCCCTGTCGTCGAACCCGTGCGGGAAGTCGTGCACGATCAGCAGCTGGTCGGCGAGGTCCACATCGGGCGGCAGGTCCTCGGGCGCCCCGGCCCGCACGGCCATCTGTACGAGGTCCACCCGGCGGGTCAGCGCCTCCAGGGTCGCGGTGACCCCGGCGGCCCCGGCGGCGGGCGGCCCGGCCAGCACCCCGGCCGCGACGAGCGGCGCCAGGGAGGCGGCACCCGCCCCGGCCGCGTCGATGACGTGCACGGAGAGCCGGTCGCCGGGGTGGACCGCGAGCAGCCGGACCGCGTGCGCGACGGCCATGTCCATGGCGGCCCGGCGCAACCGGTCGGTGTCCATGGTCATCGCGGCCTCGGAGCCGGTGCGTCCGTTGTCGATCCACAGCCCGCGCTCCAGCGGGGCCCGCACCAGCATGGGGATGCGCAGGTCGGGCCGCTCGGGCAGGTGCAGGTCGCCGAGGCGCAGGGCCAGCGGGGCCTCCTCGGGGACCCCGTGCCCGTGCCAGACGGGGTTGGCCCAGTGGGCGTACGGGGCCGGCAGCGCGGGCTCGACCACCTCGGACTCGGCGATCAGCTGGGCCAGGTCCCGGTCGAGCACGGCCTTGGCCTGGGCGACGAGCTCGTCGTGGCGGGCCCGGGCCGCGTCGCGGGCGGCGTTGCCCGCTCCCGCGAGGCGCAGGCGGGGGTCGGACAGCGCGTCGTCGAGCTCGCGGTCCATCCGGGACTCGGCGAAGTCGCAGGCGCTGCGGTAGGCGGCCACCGACCGGGCCAGGTCCTCGAACATGCCCCAGACCTGGTTGTAGAGCCGCTCCTCCAGGGACCAGCCGCTCGCGTCGCCCGCGACCGGGGCGGGGGGCCGGTCCGCCTCCGGGGAGGGAACGGCCCGCGGGCCGGGCTCGGGGGGCTCCGTGGTCGTGCGGCGGCGGCGCGGGTGGGCGTAGTCGATGGTGGGCGGTCCGCCGATGGTGTCGGCGGACGGGGAACCGGGTGCGGCCGCGGGGGCGCCCTGGTACGGGAGGCCGGTGACGGGGAGCGGATCCGGCGGTGGCGGCGGAGTGGCCGCGGCCGGGGCGTCCTGCGGGGCCCTGAGGCCGTGCGGAACGGTCGGCGGGGTGGCCGTCGGCAGGGCGGCCAGGGTGATGTCGCCGGAGGGCACCAGCCCGGTGGCCACCTCCGCCAGGGCGGTGGCGGCCGGGCCGGCCAGCCCGGCGTCGGCCAGCAGCGCGCCGAGCCCCTCGGCGTACCCCTGGCCCACGGCGCGGACCTTCCAGGCCCCCTGGCGCCGGTACAGCTCCAGGGCCACGACGGCCTTCTCGGAGTCCAGCCCCGTCAGGGTGAAGCCGGCGAGGTCGGCGCCTCCCGGCTGGGCCACGGCCACGTACGGGGCCGGGACCGCGCCGAAACGCACGGGCCCGCCGGGCGGCAGGACGAGGACCACCCCGAGCCGGTGCACGGCGGGCTCGACGGCGTCGAGGTCGACGGCGAAGCGGTGCTCGCCCGCCACCGACCCCGGCACCTCCACTCCGGGCAGGCTCCGGGCGCCGGGGTGGGCCACCGACCCGGGCCCGGCCAGCCGGCCCGCGTCATCGCAGGCCGAGGCCAGGGCCAGTACGGGCGTACCCGCCGAGACCCTGATCTCCACCCGCGCCTGGGACAGGGGGTGGTTCTGCCCCCGGACCAACTCGGCCGTCATCCTGCAGCCCTCCCCCGTGCCCTGCTCGTCCGCTCTGTTCTGTTCTGCGCCGCTCCCGCGCGGCCGGCGCTGCCGCTTACAGGTGCGGCAGGATCGCCGGCATCAGGTCCTGGAAGGTCCGGCCGTTGGCCGGGTTGCCGAGGGCCGTCATCTGCCAGCCGCCGCCCACGCGCGACACCTTCGCCATGATCTGCGCGGTGTACTGGCCGCCGCCGTCCAGCGTGTAGCGCGCGAGCTCCTGGCCGTTGGTCTCGTCGACGATGCGGCAGAACGCGTTCTGCACCTCCTGGAACGTCTGGCCGGTGAACGAGTTCACCGTGAAGACGATCTGGTCGATGTGCACCGGCACGCGCTGGAGGTCGACGAGGATCGACTCGTCGTCCCCGCCCTGGCCGGCTCCGCCGACGAGGTTGTCACCGGTGTGCCGGACCGAGCCGTCGTCGCTCTGCAGGTGGCGGAAGAACACCACGTCCACCGGCTGCTTGTCGGCGAAGAGCACCGCCGACGCGTCGAGGTCGATCTCCCGGGTCCGCGAACCGAACAGTCCGCGGCGCTTGGCCGCCTGCCAGCCGAGGCCCATCCGGACCGCGGTCAGCGTGCCCCCGTCCTGCTTCTGCAGACTGATGGCCTGACCCTTGGTCATGTTGACCGTCACGCGCTGTCCCCTCTCCCTAGCCCGCCCCCGATGTGGGTGCGCATGTGTACCTGCGGCTGCCGCCAACCCTACTGACCGGCTCCGGGTCAGGCGAGGCCCGCTTCCCTCATCTGACGCAGCTCCTTCTTCAGCTCGCCCACCTCGTCGCGGATCCGGGCCGCGACCTCGAACTGGAGCTCGGCGGCGGCTCCGCGCATCCGCTCGGTCATCTGCTCGATGAGTGCGGCCAGTTCCTCGGCCGGACGGTCCGTCAGCACGGCGGCGTCCTTGGCCGCCTTCGCGGCCTTGGCGCCCTTGACGGCCTTGCCGCCCACGGTGACCTGGCCCGCCTTGACCACGCCGAGCGCGGGCACGGGAGCCTTGGCCCCCTTGCCGTCCTTCCCCTGGCGGTACCCGGTGCCGAGCAGCTGTTCGGTGTCCAGCTCCTCGCGGGCGATGGTGGCGACGATGTCGTTGATCTTCTTGCGCAGCGGCTGCGGGTCGATCCCGTTCGCCGTGTTGTACGCGATCTGCTTCTCCCGGCGCCGGTTGGTCTCCTCGATGGCCTTCTCCATCGCCGGGGTCATCTTGTCCGCGTACATGTGGACCTGGCCGGAGACGTTGCGCGCCGCGCGGCCGATGGTCTGGATCAGGGAGGTCCCCGAGCGCAGGAAGCCCTCCTTGTCGGCGTCGAGGATCGCCACCAGGGAGACCTCGGGCAGGTCGAGGCCCTCGCGCAGCAGGTTGATGCCGACCAGGACGTCGTACTCGCCGGCGCGCAGCTCGCGCAGCAGCTCGATGCGGCGCAGCGTGTCGACGTCGCTGTGCAGGTAGCGCACCTGGATGCCGAGCTCCAGGAAGTAGTCCGTGAGGTCCTCGGCCATCTTCTTGGTGAGGGTGGTGACCAGGACGCGCTCGTCCTTCTCCACGCGCTGGCGGATCTCGTGGACGAGGTCGTCGATCTGTCCCTCGGTGGGCTTGACCACGACCTCGGGGTCGATGAGCCCGGTGGGGCGGATGATCTGCTCGACGAATCCGTCGCCGCGGGAGAGCTCGTACTTGCCGGGGGTCGCCGACAGGTAGACCGTCTGACCGATGCGCTCCTGGAACTCCTCCCACTTCAGCGGCCGGTTGTCGAGGGCGGACGGCAGCCGGAACCCGTGGTCGACGAGGGTCCGCTTGCGGGAGGCGTCGCCCTCGTACATGGCGCCGATCTGCGGCACGGTGACGTGCGACTCGTCGATGACCAGGAGGAAGTCCTCCGGGAAGTAGTCGATGAGGGTGTTGGGCGCGGAGCCGGGAGCGCGGTCGTCCATGTGCAGCGAGTAGTTCTCGATGCCGGAGCAGGACCCGATCTGGCGCATCATCTCCAGGTCGTAGGTGGTGCGCATGCGCAGCCGCTGGGCCTCCAGCATCTTGCCCTGCTTCTCCAGCTCGGCGAGGCGCTCGGCCAGCTCCGCCTCGATGCCGCGGACCGCCTTCTCCATGCGCTCGGGCCCGGCGACGTAGTGGCTGGCGGGGAAGACGTAGAGCTCGCGGTCCTCGCTGATGACCTCGCCGGTCAGCGGGTGCAGCGTGGACAGGGCCTCGATCTCGTCGCCGAACATTTCGATGCGGACGGCCAGTTCCTCGTAGACCGGGAAGATCTCGATGGTGTCCCCGCGGACCCGGAAGGTGCCGCGGGTGAAGGCGACGTCGTTGCGCGTGTACTGGATGTCCACGAAGCGGCGCAGCAGCTGGTCGCGGTCCATCTCCTCGCCGACCTTGAGGGGGACCATCCGGTCGACGTACTCCTGCGGGGTGCCGAGGCCGTAGATGCAGGACACGGAGGCGACGACGATCACGTCCCGCCGCGTGAGGAGCGAGTTGGTGGCGGAGTGGCGCAGCCGCTCCACCTCCTCGTTGATCGAGGAGTCCTTCTCGATGTAGGTGTCCGACTGCGGTACGTAGGCCTCGGGCTGGTAGTAGTCGTAGTACGAGACGAAGTACTCGACGGCGTTGTTCGGCAGGAGCTCGCGGAACTCGTTCGCCAGCTGGGCGGCGAGCGTCTTGTTCGGCGCCATCACGAGGGTCGGGCGCTGGAGCTTCTCGATCATCCAGGCCGTCGTCGCCGACTTGCCTGTGCCGGTCGCGCCCAGCAGGACGACATCCTTCTCACCTGCACGGATGCGCTTTTCCAGCTCGGCGATGGCCGCCGGCTGGTCGCCGCTGGGCTGGTAGGGGCTGACGACCTCGAAAGGCGCCACCGTGCGTTCGATCTTCGATACGGGCCGCATGGGTCCACGGTACGACCCCCCACCGACACTCACGCAGCCGCGCGGGTCGGCGGCGCTCCGGCAGGGTGGGCGCGGAGCGTCCGGCCGACGGCCCGGACGTCCTCCTTTCTGGTCCGTTTGTCGTAGTTCGGTGGCGGCGCGGTGATCTTCGACCGCATGATCGCCGTGAAGGTCACCCGTGTAGTGCATCGCCGCAACGTCTGCCAGTCCGCACGCGTCTGACGCAGGAACAGGGCTCCCGAACCGAGGAGAACGCACATGTACGTCCGACCCGCCGCCGCGGCCGCCGCCGCATTCCTGGGATTCACCCTGACCCTGCTGGGCGGGACGGCCGCGTCCGCCGCCACCGGTCCCTCCGTCCCCTCCGGCTCGCGGGGCCCCACCGGCACCGGCGGCGCCCCGGGGCTGCTGGGGCCCGTCGTGTACGCCCACCGGGGGGCCTCGGCGTACGCCCCGGAGAACACGATCGCCGCGATCGACCTGGCGATGCGGCTGGGCTTCGACTGGGTAGAGAACGACGTCCAGCGCACCAAGGACGGCGAGCTGGTCGTGGTCCACGACGACACCCTGGCCCGCACCACCGATGCCGAGCAGGCCTTCCCGGGCCGGGGGCCCTGGCGGGTCAAGGACTTCACGGCGGCGGAGATCGCCACGCTCGACGCGGGCAGCTGGTTCGGCGAGGAGTTCGCGGGCGAGCGCGTGCCGACCCTGCGGGAGTACCTCGACCGGGTGGACCGCAACCGGCAGCGGCTGCTGCTGGAGATCAAGAAGCCCGAGCTCTACCCCGGCATCGAGAAGCAGACCCTCCAGCTGCTGGACGAGACCGGCTGGCTCGACACGGACCACGTGCAGCGGCGCCTGGTCGTCCAGAGCTTCAGCGCCGACTCCGTACGCCTCGTGCACGGCATGCGCCCGGACCTGGTGACGGCCTTCCTGGGCACCCCGACCGTCGCCGACCTGCCGAAGTACGCCGAGTTCACGGACCGGATCAACCCGTGGCACACCACCATCTCGGCCGACTGGGTGGCGGCGGTGCACGGCCTGCGGGGCGCCCACGGCAGGTCGATGGAGGTGGACACCTGGATCGTCGACGACGCGGCGACGGCGCGGAAGGTCCAGGGGATGGGCGTGGACGGGATCATCACCAACGCCCCGGACGTCGTCCACCAGGCGGTGCTGGGCTCCTTCGGGTTCTAGGACGCCGTCGCGCGGTCGCCGCCGGGTGTCGGACCCTCCCCGTACGGTGGAGGGGTGGACAGCACCGAGCGGCCCCGCGGGCCGCGCCTCGAATGGACCGTCGTCGCCGGCGAAGGCACGATCGGCGGGCCCCTGCTCCTGGCCGCGACCCCGGAGGGGCTGGTCCGGGTCGAGTTCCATGCCGGGCCGGACCGGGTCGACACGATGATCGGCTCCCTGGTCTCCCGGCTCGGCGCGGACGCCTGGCGCCCGCAGCCGGGGCGGGAGGTGCTGCTGGCCGAGCCGATACGCCAGCTGAAGGCGTATTTCGCGGGCTCGCTCAAGCGCTTCGAACTGCCGCTGGACTGGCGGCTCAGCTCCGGCTTCAACCGGCAGGTGCTCCAGGAGCTGGACCGCTCGGTGCCGTACGGGGCGGTCGTCGGGTACGGGGAGCTCGCGGCCCGGGTCGGGCAGCCGGGCGCGGCCCAGGCCGTGGGCAACGCCATGGGGTCGAACCCGCTGCCGCTGGTGGTGGCCTGCCACCGGGTCGTGGAGACCGACGGCGGGATCGGCGGCTTCGGCGGCGGTGTGGAGACCAAGCGCGGTCTGCTGGCCCTGGAGGGCGTCCTGCCGCAGCCGCTCTTCTGAGGGGGCGGCGGGGCCGGGCGCGGGCCGGGGCGCGGGCACGGGCGTAGGGGTGCGTCCCCCGTTCCGTCCGGCCGTGAGGGGTGGGAAACTGCCGCGGTGACCTCTACCAGCGCCTCCGGCCGCACCGCGCCCGTACACAGCCCTGCGCCGCCGCGACGGGGGTGTACGGCATGACCGCGATACCCGGCACCGACCGCCCCGCCCCGCCCGTGGGCCCGGCGGACCTGCCCCGGCTCCAGCGCCGCGTCTCCGCCGTACTGATCGCGAGCCAGATGCTGGGCGGCGTCGGCGTGCCCATCAGCATCGCCCTGGCCCCGGTCCTCGCCACGGAGGTCAGCGGCACCGAGGCCCTGTCCGGCTTCGCCTCCACCGCCGCCGTGATCGGCACCGCGGCGGTCTCGCTCCCCCTCGCCGCGCTGATGACCGCGCGCGGCCGGCGGCCCGGGCTGGTCCTCGGGTACGGGATCGGCGCCGTCGGCGCGGGCCTGGTGGTCCTGGCCGCCGCGATCAAGAACTTCCCGCTGCTGATGCTCGGCATGGCCGCCTTCGGCGCCGCCTCCTCGGCCAACCTCCAGGCCCGGTTCGCGGCCGCCGACCTCGCCGCCCCGGACCGCCGGGCCCGGGCGGTCTCCCTCGTCGTCTGGGCGTCGACCCTGGGCGCGGTGCTGGGCCCCAACCTCTCCGCACCGGCCGGCCGCAGCTTCGCCGGGACCTCCATACCCGAGACGGCGGGCCCCTTCGTGTGGGCCGGCGCCGTCTTCGTGCTCACCGGCACCATGATCGGCCTGTTCCTGCGGCCGGACCCGCTGCTGACGGCGCGGGCACTGGCCTCGCCCGCGGAGCGGGCCACGGGCGGCCGCTCACTGCGCGCCGGTCTCGCGGCCGTCAAGAAGTCCCCGCGTGCGCGCCTCGCCCTGGTCACCGTCGCGGTGTCCCACACCGCCATGGTCTCGATCATGGTGATGACCCCGGTGGACCTCGGCCACCACGGCGCCACGCTGGAGCTCGTCGGCCTGGTGATCAGCGGTCACATCGCCGGCATGTTCGCCTTCTCGCCGGTCATGGGCTGGCTCGCGGACCGGGTTGGCCGGCTGACCGTGATCGGCCTGGCGGCCGGCCTGCTGTCGGTGGCCGCCCTGCTGGCCGGCACCGCCGGGCCGAGTCACGCGCAGAGCGCGATCGGGCTGTTCCTGCTGGGTCTGGGCTGGTCCGCCGGGATGGTCTCCGGCTCGGCTCTGCTCACCGACTCGGTGCCGCAGGCCGCGCGGGCCGCCGTACAGGGCCTGAGCGACCTCACGATGAACACCTGCGCGGGCGTGGGCGGTGCGGCGGCCGGGCTGGTCATGTCGCACGCGGGCTACGGCTGGCTGAACGCGATCGGCGCGGCCCTGCTGCTGCCGATGGCGGCGCTGGCCCTGTTCACCGCACGCCGCCACCCCGCCGCCGCGCCCGCCCAGGCCGCTAGTAGCTGATGTGGTAGGCCTTGCGCAGCGTCTCGTGGACGGTCCAGGTCGTCTTGTCGCCCTCCCGCAGCACGCAGGCCGAGCCGGGGCCCACCTCCAGGGTCGCGCCTCCCTCGACCTCGATGGTGGCGCGGCCGCTGACCACGACGAACAGCTCGTTCGCCTCGGTGTCGGTGACCACGCCCGGGGTGATCTGCCAGATGCCGCGCACCTGCGTGCCGTCGGGGGACTCCCACAGCACCTTGCCCGTCACGACGGGGTCGCCGGAGAGGATCTGGCCGGGGTCGAGGTCCTCGGCCTCCAGTTCGGCGTCCGGTACGGATACGGCGAACGAGGCGGGACCGTGCTCACTGGTGCTCATGGTGCTCATGGCGAGTCACCCTAATCCGCCCCTCCGGTCCCGCGCGGTGACCACAACGTCCAGGCTCCGCCCGCCGGACAGGTCAACCTGTCCAGCCGCTGCCGGCCACGGACACGCTCCTCGGACAGGTTCGGCGACGGCCGGCGCGAGGGCGTTTGGAGCCCCGGATCGCGTGCCATGGATGGGACATGCACACATCATCCGAGGTCCCCGTCCTGTCCGAAGAGGTCCGTGAGGCGCTGGAGCGGCGCCTGCCCGTCGTGGCGCTGGAGTCGACGATCATCGCGCACGGCCTGCCCCGCCCCCGCAATCTGGCCGTGGGTGAGGAACTCGAAGCGCTGGTACGGGCCGAGGGCGCGGTTCCGGCCACGATCGCCGTCGTCGACGGTGTGGCGTACGCCGGGCTCGACAAGGCACAGCTGGAGCGGATCGCGGGCGGCGAGGGGGTGCGCAAGCTCGGCCACCGGGACCTGGCGCCCGCGCTCGCCACGGGCGCGACCGGTGCGACGACGGTGTCCGCGACGGCCTTCCTGGCCGCGCGGGCGGGGCTGCGGGTCTTCGCCACGGGCGGGCTGGGCGGCGTACACCGGGAGTACGCGCAGACGCAGGACGAGTCGGCGGACCTGGCGCTGCTGGCGCGGACGCGGATCACGGTGGTGTGCGCGGGGGTGAAGTCGATCCTCGACGTGCCGGCCACCTTGCAGCGGCTGGAGACGCTCGGGGTGGGGGTGCTCGGGTTCGGGACGGAACGTTTCCCCGGGTTCTACCTGGCCAGTTCCGGCGAGCCGGTGGACTGGACCGTGCACCGGCCCGAGGAGGTGGCGGCGGTGATGGCCGCCCAGGACGCGCTCGGCGGGCCCGCGTCCGCGCTGCTCGTGGCCAATCCGGTGGCGGAGGCCGAGCAGTTGGATCCGCAGCTGCACGACCGGGTCCTGGCCGATGCGTTGGCGCAGTGCCACGCCCGCGGGATCACGGGACAGGCGGTGACCCCGTTCCTGCTGGGGTTCCTGGTACGGGCCACGGGCGGGGCCTCCCTGGAGGCGAACCTGGCGGCGGTACGGGGCAACGTGGCGCTCGGGGCCAGGATCGCGGGGGCCTGGGCGGCGCGGCCGTGAGGGCGGCCGCCGGTCAGGGGGCCCCCGGCGCGCCGGGGGCGCTGCTGGTCGTCGGGGACGTGGTGACGGACGTCGTGGCGGTGCATCCGGAGCCGCTGGCCCCGGCCACGGACACGGCCGCGCGGATCCGGACCCTGCCGGGCGGCGCCGGGGCCAACGCGGCCTGCTGGGCGGCCCACGCCGGGGTGGCGGACGTACGCCTGCTCGCGCGGGTCGGCGCCGAATCGGCCCGGTGGCACGAGCAGGCCCTGCGGGATTCGGGGGTGCGGCCGCAGCTGGTGGTCGATCCGGCCGAGCCGACCGGGACGGTGGTGGCGCTGGTCGGCCGGGACGCGGAGCGCACCTTCCTCACCGACAGCGGCGCCGCGCTGCGGCTCTCCCCGCAGGACTGGGCTCCGGCCCTGCTGGACGGGGCCGGCCATCTGCACCTGTCCGGCTACCTCTTCTTCGCCGACAGCAGCCGCGCGCTGGCCCTGGTCGCGCTGCGGGCCGCCCGGGCCCTGGGCGTACCGGTGAGCGTGGACCCGGCCTCGGCGGGGTTCCTGGCCGGGCTGGGGCCGGAGCGCTTCCTGGAGGAGGTGGCGGGGATCGCCGTACTGCTGCCCAACCAGGACGAGGCGCGGCTGCTGGCCGGGCTGCCGGAGGGGGCCGGGGCGGCCCGGGCGGCGGCCGAGCTGAGCCGGCGGGTGCCCTTGGTGGTGGTCACCCGGGGTGCGGCCGGGGCGCTGGTGGCCGAGGGGGGCCGGGTGACCGCCGAGGTGTCGGCGGAGTCGGCCGAGGCGGTGGACTCGACGGGGGCCGGGGACGCGTTCACCGGCGGGTTCCTCGCGGCCCGGCTGGCGGGTGCGGGCGCTGCGGACGCGGCGCGGGCCGGGTGCCGGGCCGCCGCGCGGGCGGTGACCCGGCTGGGCGGGCGCCCGTAGGCCGGGTCTTGGGGACCACGGCGGGCCCGGGGTCCCGGGCGGGCGGCTAGAGGGTGTACTCCTCCTGGCCGAGGGTCTCGATCACGCCCGCCTTGTTCACGTCGTAGTGGAACACCAGGCCCTTGTTCGGGTGGGTTTCCAGCCACGAGGTGAGCTCGTGCGTGGTGATCGGCTTGTTCGTGGAGCCGGAGAGGATCGGGGCGTGGACACCGATCTCGGCGTCCTCGGCGATCGGGATGTAGGTCTCCTCGCCGACGGTCACGAAGGGGGTGGTGCCGCCCGCGACGGGGCAGGCCCAGTGGCCGCGCTTGACGATCAGGCTGTACTGGCCGCCCTCGGGGGTGTAGCGGTAGACGGCGATCTCGTGCGGCGAGACCGCGTCCTTGGAGGCGCAGGCGGGTCCGGGCGCGGACGGCGCCGGCTTGGCCGGGGCGGGGGCGGTGGGGGCGGGGGCGGTGGGGGCGGGCTTCTTCGAGGGCGAGGCGGCGGACGCGGCCGGGGCCGCTCCCGCGGGCGTGGCGGAGGCGGGGGCCGCGGGCGTGGGACTCGCCGGGCTCGCGCCGGGGCTCGCGCCGGCGGCCCCCGCGCCGGCGCCGTCGTCGCCGTTGCACGCCGTGAGGGTCAGCGCCCCGCAGAGCAGCAGCGCGGCGGCCGCCTGCCGCCGCAGCCGTCTCGGACCCAGAACCGCCGTACCCAGTCCGCCCATTGCCGTCTCCTTCTGCCAAGGCGCCACCGGGTGGCCGCCGTCGAAGCGTGGCGTCAACGTAGTGCGCGGCCGGGGCGGGGCGCGATGGCCGGATCCCGTTCGTCACCGGCCCGCGATGGCGTTGTTGCGGATCCCGTACCTCCGTGACGGACCGCGGGCGCGCACGTCAGCCGGTGGGGCCGGTGAGACCGGTCCAGGCGGGGTGGCGGGGGTCGTCGGCCCGGACCACCGCGTCGGCCCGGGCCCCGGGGTCGGTCTCGGCCTCGTAGCGGGCGAAGGCGGGCAGGGTCCAGCGTGCGGACTCCTCGGTGCGGCGGGCCAGCGCCCCCGGGGAGAGCCGGATGTGCACGCTGAGGTCGAAGGGGAACCAGTGACCGAGCAGCAGGGGGCCGTGCACGATCACGACGCCGCCCGGCGGGAGTTCGGTGTACGGGCTGCGGGTCGCCCGGTCTCTCACCGGGTCCCAGAGGTCCGGCAGCACGCGGCCGGTGCCGCCGGGATCGGTCGGGCCGAACACCTCGCGCCACAGGGCGGCGGTGTCGTACCAGCCGCCCAGGTAGGAGTCCACGTCCTCGCGGCCGAACTCGAAGCGGAGGGAGGCCGGGCGCAGGAACCCCTCGGCCGGGACCACCAGGGCCGGGCGGCTGCGCAGGCGCAGCGCGTCGGCGAGGTGGCCGGCCAGTACGCCGGTGTCGGCGGCGGGCGCGCCGTCGATGCCGACCCGCTGCCAACTCCTCTCCTGCGGCGGGGAACCGTGTCCGCCGAGGTGTCCGCCCAGGTGTTCGTCGAGGTGGCCGGCGAGCCGCTCGGCCATCCGCTGCCATGTGATCGCTTCCAGCTGCACGGGCCCATTGTCAGTGGTGGGCCCTAACGTTTTTCACGAGGGATCACCGGCGGGAAAGAGCCGTTGGCCCGGCCTTGGGGAGGGGTCTGTCATGGCTCGCGAGACGACGTATCTGGAGCTGTCGCAGGACGGCGGCGGCGCCCACAAGTTCTACGAGGTGACCGTGGACGGCACGGCCGTCTCGGTGCGGTACGGGCGCATCGGCGCGGACGGCCAGCTGCAGAGCTCCTCGTTCCCGACCGCCGAGAAGGCCCGGGCGGCCGCCGCGAAGAAGATCGGCGAGAAGGTCCGCAAGGGGTACGCGCCGGCCGTGGCCGGAGCGCGCGCGGCCCGGGCGGTGTCGCGCCGCCAGGTCACCTCGGCGCCGTCGACGGCGCGTGCGGTGGCCCCGGTGCTGTGGCGGTTCCGTACGGGGTCCTCGGCGTTCGGGATCCATGTGGACGAGGACCGCTGCTGGGTGGGCAACCAGGCGGGGGACGTCTACACGCTCAGCCACGAGGGCGAGGTGCTGGCCCGCTACTCGCTGCCCGACGGGGTGAAATGCCTGGTGGCGGACGAGTTCTGGATATACGCGGGCTGTGACGACGGCACGGTGTACGACCTGTCGTCGAAGGTGCCGTTCGGGGCGTACGACATAGCGGCGGACGTGGACATCTTCTGGCTCGACATCCACGAGGGGGTGCTGAGCGTGTCGGACCGCAGCGGCGGGCTGACGGTCATCGACCACGAGGACGAGTTCCAGTGGTCGCGGCGCTCGCCGGGCTCGAACGCGTGGATGGTGCGGGCGGACGAGCGGGCGGTCTACCACGGGCACAGCCAGGGCGTGACGGCGTACGCGGCCGACGGCGGGGCGCAGTTGTGGCACACGCCGACGGACGGCTCGGTGCTGTTCGGCTGGCAGGAGGACCACACGGTCTACGCGGCCACCGGGCGCCACACCGTGCAGCGGCTGGCGAAGGGGACGGGGGCCGTGGAGGCCTCGTACCGGTGCGACGCCGCCGTGTACGCGTGCGCGACCTCGCCGGACGGCCGTCATGTGTTCGCCGCCGACTACGCCTCGTCGGTGTACTGCTTCGATGCCGACGGGCGGCGCTTGTGGAAGCTGGGCACCGGCGGCGGTTCGGCCCTCTCGATGCAGTACCTGGACGAGCGGCTGTACCTGGTCACCACGGACGGGTCCCTGATCTGCATGGACGCGAGCGAGGCGGCGATCCTGGCGGCCCAGCGGGGCTCGGTGCCGACGGCGGTGGACGTGAAGTCGGCGGCCGCGCTGCCGGTGTTCACCCCGGCGGCCTCCGCGGCGGCGGTGGCGACCGTCTCGGTGGCCGCGGCCCCGGCGGACGGTGTCGTGGTGGAGTGCGTGCAGCAGGGCGGCCGCATGCGGGTGCAGGTCGTGTCGGGCGGCTTCGAGCCCTCGTGGAACGTGCAGTTCCCGCGCGGGATCCGGGAACCGGGTGCCCGGTACGTGGTGGACGGGCTGCATGCGGCCTCGGGCGGGTTCTACCGGGTGCGCGGTGAGATACGCCGCCTGGTCTGAGCGGGAGGCGGGGCGCCGCGCACCCCGTCGCGCCGGGCGGACCGGGTCACGGCAGGCTCCCCCGGCAGGCGCAGGGTTCGGCGCCTGCCGGGGCGTCCGCGGGTATGGAGAAGGCCTCGTCCTCGGCGAGCGTGCAGGTCACGTACAGCACGACCGGTACGGAGCCGAGGTTGCGGCCGAGGTGCAGGTGCTCCGCGCCGGGGGGTTCGACGAAGCTGGTGCCGGGGCGGTGCACGACGACCGAGTTGTCGTGCAGGATCCGGGTCAGCGTCCCGGACTTGACGAGCGCGATCAGCGGGACGCGGTGGAAGTGCCAGCCGGTGCAGCCGCCCGGTTCTATGACGACCTCCCGGCCCGCGAGGCCCTCCGCCCCGCCTTCTCCGGCCCGCACGAGCCGCGCCGTCGGCTGCCATCCACCCATGTATGCACCCCTCCCCCATGGGCATCACGGCATTACCGCAGCCCCAACTGCTCACGGTAGAGGGGCATCCGGCCATCGGGGAAAGTTGGCGAAACCTCAACCGCCATTTTCGGCAAGGTGATAAGCGGACCGGACAGCGGTATCACATCGTCATGAGCCTCGTGGTCTTCGAGTCGCTGAAGCAGATCCACTGCGCGGAGTGCCGGCAGGGGCCGCTGCGGCATCTCGTCCGCGAGGTCGGTGTGCCCCGCTGCCTGGACTGCGCCGACCTCGGGCACCTGGTCTACCTGCCGCGCGGGGACGCCGCCCTCACCCGGCGGGCCCGGGAGGCGAGTTCGCTCTCGGCCGTCGTCGTCCGCTTCAACAAGCGGCGCCGCCGCTACGAGCGACAGGGGCTCTTGGTCGAGGACCCCGCCCTGGCCCTCGCGGAGCGCGCCTGCCTCGCGGACGCCGAGGCGCGGGCCCGCCGCCGGGAGCGCGACCGGCTGCGCCGCGCGGTGGAGGACACCCGGTTCACGGCGGCCTTCGCGGCCGAGATCGTGCGGCTGTTCCCGGGGTGCCCGGCCGAGCGGGCGGTGGCGATAGCCACCCATGCCTCGCTGCGCGGCAGCGGCCGGGTGGGCCGTACGGCGGCGGGCCGGGCCCTCGACGAGCAGGCGGTGTCGGTGGCGGTCCGGGCGGCGGTCCGGCACACCGACACCGAGTACGACGCCCTGCTGATGGCGGGCGTCCCGCGGTTCGCCGCCCGGGCCCGGCTGGCCCCCCGGATCGACGCGATCCTGGACGCCTGGCGCAGGCTCCCGCCCGCCCCGGGCGCGGAGCTCCGGGGCTGATTACCGGAGGCGGAAACGGCGGTAGAGCAGCACCCCGCCCAGCAGCAGCGCCCCGCCGCCGGGCAGCAGGTAGCCGGCGCCGTCGGCCCCGGTGTGGGCGAGCGCCGGGCCGTGCTGCGGGGGCGCGGCCCGGGTGACGGGCGGCTCGACGACGGGGGTCGGCTTCGGCTGCGGTTGCTGCTGCGGCGGCTTCCCCCCGCTGGGCTCGTCCCCGTTGACGGACGTGTTGCCGGTGGAGCCGTTGCCGATCCCGACGACGTTCACCGAGTTGCCGCTGATGTTGACCGGGACGTCGACCGGGAGCTGGATCCCGTTGCCGGACAGCAGCCCCGGCGAATCCTTTCCTCCCCCTTCGGCATGGGCTCCCCCACCCGTGTGGGAGCCGCTGCCGGCCCCGGTTCCAGGTTTCGAAGGATGCGAGGACCCCGACCCTGGATGCCCGTCGCCGCCAGCGCCCTGGTTGGCGCAGCGGTTGCCCGATGCCGAGTTGAGCAGCCCGACCACGCTCACGGTGTTGCCGCACACGTTCACCGGGGTGTGCACGGGCAGTTGGACCAGATTCCCCGACAGCAGCCCCGGCGAGCGCTCCGCCTGCCCGCCCGCGTCCGCATCGGCGTAGGCGAACCCGCCGACACCCGCGACCGCCAGTCCGCCTCCCGCAACCACCGCCGCGATCAAGCCATTCCGACGACTGTGACGCATGAGTTTCCCTGCCTTCCGGAGGAGTTCACGGGCGCTGCACCCGCACCGGAAACAACGCGGTAAACCCGTTCGGGTTATAGAGGCGATAGGCATTTCACCCCATCGTGTACTGGGTAATGGCTACTTCATGACTGAACGCCCGCTCCTGCTCCTCGACGTGGACGGCCCGCTGAACCCCTTCCGCTCGCGCCTCGCGGGGCTGCGGGGGTACGCGAGTCACCGGATGCATCCGGCGGACTGGATGTCCCGCCGGGACCCCGGATCGCGCAGCGCGCGGCGCGGGCTGCGGGTCCGCCTGCACCCCGCGCACGGCGCCCGCCTGCTGGCCCTGCCGTTCGAACTCACGTGGGCCACCGCCTGGATGCACCAGGCCAACACGATGATCGCCCCGCACATCGGGCTACCCGGCGATCTTCCCGTCATCGAATGGCCGGAACTCTTCGCCCACGACCCCGACGGCCTCTTCTGGAAGACCCGCCCGCTCCTCGACTGGGCCGCGGGCCGTCCCTTCGCCTGGGTCGACGACATGATCACCCCGCAGGACCGCGCCTGGATCGAGGCCCACCACCCGGCTCCGGCCCTCCTCCTCACCATCCATGCCCGCCACGGACTGCGCGAGCGCGATTTCACCACGTTGACGCGCTGGGCGGCGGAGGTCAGCGGCGCAGGGCGGTGAGGGGGTCGGCCGCGGGGGCGCCCGTGGGCCACCAGTCCTCGGTGTCCGGGCGGGACTCGTAGGCGTACCAGAGGCCGTCGCGGCCCAGGCGGAGCTGGCGGGTGCGCGCGGTGAGGCGGTTGCGCTCGGGGCGGAAGGCGCCCTGCGCTGCGGCGATGAGGGCCGGGCGCGCCCGGTCGAAGGGACCGGCGGGCGGGTCCCAGGGCTCTTCGAGCGCGGCGAGCCCGGCCCGCCCGCCCTGACGCCAGGCCGCCGCGGCGCGGGCCAGGTCGGTGGTGGTGCGGCCGGTGGCGCGGGCCAGGTCCCGGTAGAGGGTGCGGGCCGCGCCGGTCAGGCCGGCCGTGTGGTGCGCGGAGGCCAGGCGCACGGCGTCCTGCCAGAGCGTGAGCCCGGCGATCGGGTCCTCGGCGGTGGTGAGCAGCGCGAAGGCGCGGGCGGCGGCGTCGGTGGCGAGCTGGTCCAAGGCCAGCGGATCGGGGGCCGCCGGGTCGGCCGGGTACGCGGGCGGGAGGCCCACGGCGGCCGGCGCGGGCAGCGGGGCCGGCAGCGGCGGCATCCCGGTGCGGGCCAGCGCGGCGCGGGCCGGCACCCCGGGGAAGTCCGGTGCGGCGTCGGGCTGTTCACGGGCGGCGTGGGCGGCGTTGCGGCGGGTCAGCTCGTCCAGGAGCTCCCGCTCTCCCCGGCCGCGCAGGAGCAGCAGGACGAACGGGTCCTCGTCGAGGAGGCGGGCCGCCCGGTAGCAGAGGGCCGCGGCGTGCTTGCACGGCGGCCGGGCGGTGTCGGGGCAGGAGCAGCGCGCGACGAGCTCGCCGGCACCGGGCAGCACCGATCCCGCCAGGGACTGCGGAACCTCCCGCTCCAGCAGGCTCGCGAGGGCCGTGGGGTCCGCGGCGACCTCCTCCAGGAGCTCGCTCCACTCCGCGTCCGCGAAGGGGCTCAGGGCCAGCTCGGTGCGGTACGGGCGGGCGCGGCTGCCCCGCACGTACGCCACGATCCGGCCGGGGGTGACCGTGACCGCGTCGACATGGCCCTCGGCCGCGTACGCGTGTCCCCGGGCCAGGCGCGCCGGGTCGCCGGACGCCTCTTCGAGCGCCGACACCCAGGCACGGCCCCACCAGCTGGTGGCCTCCACCCCGGCCGGCACCGTCTCGAAGGTCCGGCGGCGGTCCTCCCTCGCTGTGATCATGCGAGCCTCCGCGCCGTGGTCATGCTGGCCTCCGCGCCGTGGTCATGCGGGCCTGCGCAGCGAGACGAGGTCGGCCAGCTCGCGATCGGTCAGCTCCGTCAGCGCCGACTCCCCCGAGCCGAGCACGGCATCGGCCAGCGCCCGCTTCGCCTCCAGCATTTCGGCGATCCGGTCCTCCACGGTGCCCTCGGCGATGATCCGGTGGACCTGGACGGGCTGCGTCTGGCCGATCCGGTAGGCGCGGTCGGTGGCCTGCTCCTCCACCGCCGGGTTCCACCAGCGGTCGAAGTGGATGACATGGCCGGCCCGCGTGAGGTTCAGCCCCGTGCCCGCCGCCTTCAACGAGAGCAGGAAGACCGGGACTTCGCCCGACTGGAAGCGGTCCACGAGCTCCTCCCGGCGCGCCACGGGCGTTCCGCCGTGCAGGAGCTGGTGGGAGATCCCGCGGGCGGCCAGGTGCCGCTCGATGATCCGGGCCATGGTCACGTACTGGGTGAAGACCAGCACCGCGCCGTCCTCCGCGAGGATCGTGTCCAGCAGCTCGTCCAGCAGGGCCAGCTTGCCCGAGCGGTGCGGGATCCGGGGCTGCTCCTCCTTCAGGTACTGCGCGGGGTGGTTGCAGATCTGCTTGAGCGAGGCCAGCAACTTCATGATCATGCCGCGCCGCTCGATGCCCTCGCTCGCCTCGATCACGGCCATCGCCTCCTCCACCGCGGCCTGGTAGAGCGAGGCCTGCTCGCGCGTGAGCGAGACCGGATGATCGGTTTCCGTTTTCGGCGGGAGCTCGGGGGCGATCCCCGGGTCCGACTTCTTGCGCCGCAGCAGGAACGGCCGCACGAGCGCGGCCAGCCGGGCCACCGCCGCCTCGTTGCCCCCGTCCTCCTCCTGCTGGTGCTCCACCGGGCGGGCGTGCCGGGCCCGGAACGCCGTCAGCGGGCCCAGCAGCCCGGGCGTGGTCCAGTCGAGCAGCGCCCACAGCTCGGAGAGGTTGTTCTCCACCGGGGTGCCGGTCAGTGCCACCCGGGCCGGCGCAGGGATCGTGCGCAGCGCCTTCGCCGTCGCCGAATGCGGGTTCTTCACGTGCTGTGCCTCGTCGGCGACGACCATGCCCCAGGGCTGCTCGGCCAGCCGGGCCGCGCTGGCGCGCATCGTCCCGTACGTGGTGAGGACGAACCCGCCGGCCAGCCCGTCCAGGCTGCGGCTGCCGCCGTGGAAGCGGCGCACGGCGACTCCGGGCGCGAACTTCTCGATCTCGCGCTGCCAGTTGCCCAGCAGCGACGCGGGGCAGACGACGAGCGTCGGCTCGGGGCGGTCCCGGTGCAGGTGAAGCGCGATCAGCGTGACCGTCTTGCCCAGACCCATGTCGTCGGCGAGGCAGCCGCCGAGGCCGAGCGAGGTCATCAGGTCGAGCCAGGCCAGGCCGCGGGCCTGGTAGTCGCGCAGGGTGGCCTTCAGGGCGGCGGGCTGCGGCAACGGGGCCAGTTCGCCGGTCAGCCGCTCCCGCAGAGCGGCCAGCGCACCCACCGGGACCGCCTCCACCGGCTCCCCGTCGACCTCGGCCGTCCCCGTCAGTACGGCGGCCAGCGCGTCCACCGGGTCCAGCAGGCCCAGCTCCCGCTTGCGCGCCTTGCGCACCAGCTCCGGATCGACCCGCACCCACTGGTCCCGCAGCCGCACCACGGGCCGGTGCGCCTGCGCCAGGGCGTCCATCTCCCCCGGGGTGAGCCGGTCGCCGCCCAGCGCGAGCTCCCAGGAGAAGGCGAAGAGGTGGCCGGCGTCGAAGAAGGCGGTGCCGTCGGTGGCGGAGCCGGGCGCGGTGGACCGTACGACCGCGGTCGCGGACAGTGAACGGGCCAGCTCGCGCGGCCAGTGGACCAGGACCCCGGCGGCCGCCAGCCGGCTCGCGGCCCGGCCGAGGAGGTCTTCGAGCTCCGGGTCGGAGAGGGCGAGGACATCCGGGACGGGCTGGTCCAGCAGCCGCAGCAGCGGCGGCCAGACCCGGGCGGCCCGGCGCAGCGCCAGTACGGCGTCGATCCGGGCGCGCGGCCCGAACCCGGCGGCGGCCGCCCCGGCCCACAGCAGCCCGGCGTCGGTGACGAGGGTGGGGTCGGCGAGGCTGTGCACCTGGACCACGGCGGCGCCCGCGCGACGGACCTCGGCGGTCCCGGTGTCCCCCGTACCGTCGGGGTCGTCGGTGCCGACGGGGTCGTCGGGCCGGTCGAAGAGGCTGAACGAGGACAGGTCGAGCCGCAGCGAGATCCCGACCCCGGCGTCGGCGCCGGCCGCGACCTGCGCGGCCCACTCCTGTATCCCTGGCACCCGCTGGGGCTCCCGCGCGGCGAAGGGCCGCCCGGCGGCCACCGGCGCGGCCGGGGTGCGGGGCAGGGTGTCGGCGACGGCATCCAGGAACGCCCGTACCAACGCCTCCGGTTCGGGCACCTGGAGGGGGCGGCGGCCGGTCAGGGGGGTCGCGTACCCCTCGTAGGGCAGGGCGGCGGCCACGGCGCGCAGGTGGCCGACGTCCTCGGCGTCGAGCGGGCCGGCCCGCCAGGCGTCGATCCCGTCGGGGGTGACGCCGGGCAGGAGCCGGCCGCGGGCGGCGAGCGCGAGCGCGTGCAGCGCGGCGGTGCCCCAGGCGCGGGTGGCGGGATGCGCGGCGGGGCTGCGGGGGGCGCGGACGAGGAGGGGCAGGGCGTCGGCGACGGGGAGGGTGCGGGAGGGGACGCTGCGGGTGCGGATCCCCTGGCCGTGGGGGCGGACGACGGTGAGCGGGGCCGGGGTCCCGGCGCCTTCCTCCTCCGGGAGGGCGTCCCCGTCGGGGGCCCAGAAGGCGAAGCGGGCCTCGCGGGGGACGGCGGCGGGGAGGAACACGGCGGGGTGGCGCAGGAGCGCGGTCGTGGGCGGCTGCGCGGGCGTACGCGGTGTCACGGTGTCGGCTCCTCTCCCTCGCGGCGCGCTCGGATGTGGACGGGGTTCCCGTCTGCCGTCGAGTCTAGGTGGGGGCACTGACAACGCCGCCGGGCTGCGCGGACGCCGACCGCGGGGCCGGAGCCGTCGGCAGCGGGCCGCAGTGTGCCGGAGCGTGCCGGAGCGGGGACCGGCGGGCGTTTGAGCCGTCCCCGGGGTGGGGAAGGCAGGGGCACCGCACCAGCTGCCGCAGGGGGAGAAACCACCGTGCTCCAGGGCCTCGCCGCCGTCATCGCGCTCACGCTCGCCGCCCCCGGATTCCTCGGCGCCGCCGATCTGCCGCCGCATCCCACCTCGCCCTGGCATGCCGGGAAGATCACCAAGGGGCTGCCCGAGACGGCCCCGTTCTGCCTGGACGGGGTGCTTCCGGCCGCCGGGAGCTGGCACCGGCGGTTCGGGACCGACCTCGACACCGGCGCCGTACAGGTCTCCGTACGGGCCTCCTCCGACGCGGCGGCCGCCCGGCTGGCCCGGAACCTGGAGCGGGCCGTCGCCGCCTGCGCCGCGGACTGGCTGCGGGAGCACCCGGAGGGAACGGCCGGCTCCACGGACTACGGCGCCCTCCCCGTCGAGGAGGGCGCCCACGTCTACGGCGTGCACACCTCGATCCCCGACTCCGAGCCCGGCGTGCACCTCTTCGGCATCGGACGCGACGGCGCCACCGTGACCGTCGTCCAGTGGGGTCAGATGGGCGACCTGGGCGACGCCCCCGTCGCCGCCTTCAGGCGGACGACCACCACCGCCGTGAACCGCCTCGATCCCTGAGTGGTGCGACCATGGAACCGAGGCGATGGTCATGCGTTCCGGAAACGAGCCGGTTACCGCCCGCAGTCCGCTGCGGCTGCGGTTCTGGCTGAGCCTGTGGGGGTTCGTCTGGGCCGCCGCCGGGACCGCCGCGTTCTCGCTGGTCGGCCGTCCCGGGTGGGCGGCCGCCTGCGGGGTGGTGGCGGTGCTCGCGCTCGTGGACCTGGCCGTGGTCCTGCACCACATCCACCAGGGCCCGCACTACCAGCCGGGCCCGGACGTCCCCCCGTACGAGCCCCCGCACCAGCGGTGACCGCGGCCCGCTACTCCTCGAAGCGGGCCGCCGCGAGGTAGTCGGGCTGCGGGTCCAGGGCGGCCGCCAGGCGGAAGTGCTTGCGCGCCTGCTCGGGACGGCCGGAGCGCTCGTGGGTGCGGGCCAGCGCGAAGTGCGCGAAGGCGTTGTCCGGCTCCCGCTCCAGCACCAGCTCGAACTCCAGCGCCGCCGGACGCAGTTGCGCCGCCGCGAAGAAGGCGCGGGCGCGCAGCAGGCGGGCCGCGGTGTTCTCGGGGTGCGCGGCGATGACCGAGTCGAGCAGCTTCACGGCGCCCTGCGGGTCGCGGGCGGCCAGCAGCTGCTCGGCGGCCCGGTAGTCGATGACGTGGGTCTCGGGCGACGAGCCGGACGGCGGAGGCGGCTGCGCCGGTATGGGCGGCGGCGTGGTGTCGGACACGGTCTGATCCTTCCCTCTGCGGGCGCGTTCAACGCCCCGCGCCCCGCCTGCTATTCCATGTGCACGTCAGGCACCGGCAGCATCCGCGGGACCTGCGGCACCTGCGGCACCGGCACCACCGGCGGCCCCCGCCGCCGCTTCCCGCTCCCTGAGCTCCGCCCACACCGCGCGCACCTGCGGTTCCAGCGCCTCCAGCGGCCCGTCGTTGTCGATCACGAGCGTGGCCACCGCCAACCGCTGCTCCCGCGTGGCCTGCGCGGCCATCCGGGCCCGCGCCTCCTCCTCGGCCATCCCGCGCAGCGCGGTCAGCCGGGCCAGCTGCGTCCCGGGGGCGGCGTCCACCACGACCACCAGGTCGTACAGCGGCGCCAGACCGTTCTCCGCCAGCAGCGGTACGTCGTGCACCACGATCGCGTCGGGCCCGGCGGCGGCCTCCAGCTCGGCCGAACGCGCCCCCACCAGCGGGTGCACGATGGCGTTGAGGGTCCGCAGCTTCTCCGGGTCGGCGAAGACGATCGAGCCCAGCTTCGGCCGGTCCAGCGTCCCCCCGGCGCCCAGCACGGACTCCCCGAAGGCCGCCACGACGGCCGCCAGCCCCGGCGTACCGGGCTCCACGACCTCCCGCGCGATGCGGTCGGCGTCCACGACGACCGCCCCGTACCCCGCCAGCAGCCGCGAGACCTCGCTCTTGCCGGCACCGATTCCGCCTGTCAGGCCCACCTTCAGCATGCTCAGCAGAGTAGACCCCGCGCCCCGGCCCCCGTACGGCCGGGGGCCCTCAGCCCTCGCCCTCGCGCTCCGCGAGGAAGCGCTCGAACTCGCGGCCGATCTCGTCCGCCGACGGGATCTCCTGCGGCTCCGCGATCATGTTGCCCCGCGTCTCGGCTCCCGCCGCCGCGTCGTACTGGTGCTCCAGCCCCTGGACCAGGGCGACAAGTTCCTCGTCGCCCTCGCGGATCTGCCGGTCGATCTCCGTCTGCGTACGGTGCGCCTCGGTGCGCAGCGCGTGCGCCACGGCCGGCAGGACCAGCCCGGTCGCCGCCGTGATCGCCTCCAGCGCCGTCAGCGCGGCGTCCGGGTATGGGGAGCGCGCCACGTAGTGCGGTACGTGCGCGGCGACGCCCAGCACGTCGTGCCCGGCCTGCCCGAGGCGGAACTCGACCAGCGATTCCGCGCTGCCCGGCACTTGGGCCTCGTCGAACGGGCTGCGGTGGCCCGGCATCAGGTCGGTCCGGTTGCCGTGCGGGGTGATCCCGACGGGGCGGGTGTGCGGGACGCCCATGGGGATGCCGTGGAAGTTGACCGAGAGCCGGACGCCGAGGCGTTCGACGATCTGCCGGACGGCGACGGCGAAGCGCTCCCACTCCACGTCCGGCTCGGGGCCGGAGAGCAGCAGGAACGGGGCGCCCGTGGCGTCCTGGACGAGGCGCACCTCAAGGCGCGGCTCCTCGAACTCGGTCCAGTGGTCGCGCTGGAAGGTCAGCAGCGGGCGCCGGGCGCGGTAGTCGACCAGGCGGTCGGCGTCGAACCGAGCCACGACCTGGTGGGGCAGCGTGTCGAGCAGCCGCTCGACGATCTGCTCCCCGGCCTCACCCGCGTCGATGTACCCCTCGAAGTGGTAGAGCATGACCAGCCCGGCCGAGTCCTGGGCAAGCGCCAGATCCGCCACTGCCAGGCCCTTGGCGTCCCATTCGTACAAACCCTGTGGATCAAGCACCGCCACCACTCCTCTTCGCTGCCTTCTGTGCGCACAACGTCCAAGGCAACGGCTCCATTCCCCAGTTGGCCCCTTTCACAGGAACGCAACAAGGCCCGCCCCCCGAAGGGGACGGGCCTTGTATTCAGCTCAGCTCACACCGGGGTGTGATGCGCTGCGATCAGCTCTGGCCGCCGGCCAGCTTCTCGCGGAGCGCGGCCAGGGCCTCGTCGGAGGCCAGGGCGCCCGAGGTCTCGTCCGACTCCGAGGAGTAGGAACCACCCGAGATGCCCGCACCGGCGTTGCCACCGGCGGCCGGGGCGGCAGCGCCCTCGGCAGCGGCGGCCTCGTCGGCCTCGCGGCTCTTGATGACCTGCGCCTGGTGCTGCTCGAAGCGGACCTGCGCCTCGGCGTACTGGCGCTCCCACGTCTCGCGCTGGGTCTCGTAGCCCTCGAGCCAGTCGTTGGTCTCGGGGTCGAAGCCCTCGGGGTAGATGTAGTTGCCCTGGTCGTCGTAGGACGCGGCCATGCCGTACAGGGTCGGGTCGAACTCGACCGACGCCGGGTCGGCACCGAAGGACTCGTTGGCCTGCTTCAGGGACAGCGAGATCCGGCGACGCTCCAGGTCGATGTCGATGACCTTGACGAAGATCTCGTCGTTGACCTGGACGACCTGCTCCGGGATCTCCACGTGGCGCTCGGCCAGCTCGGAGATGTGGACCAGACCCTCGATGCCCTCGTCCACGCGGACGAACGCACCGAACGGAACCAGCTTGGTGACCTTACCCGGGACGACCTGACCGATCTGGTGCGTACGGGCGAACTGCTGCCACGGGTCCTCCTGCGTCGCCTTCAGCGACAGGGAGACACGCTCGCGGTCCATGTCCACGTCGAGGACCTCGACGGTGACTTCCTGGCCGACCTCGACAACCTCGGACGGGTGGTCGATGTGCTTCCAGGACAGCTCGGAGACGTGGACGAGACCGTCGACGCCACCCAGGTCCACGAAGGCACCGAAGTTGACGATCGAGGAAACGACGCCGGAGCGGACCTGACCCTTCTGCAGGGTGGTGAGGAACGTCTGGCGGACCTCGGACTGGGTCTGCTCCAGCCAGGCACGGCGGGACAGGACCACGTTGTTGCGGTTCTTGTCCAGCTCGATGATCTTCGCCTCGAGCTCCTTGCCCACGTAGGGCTGGAGGTCGCGGACGCGGCGCATCTCGACGAGGGAGGCCGGCAGGAAGCCACGGAGGCCGATGTCGAGGATGAGACCACCCTTGACGACCTCGATGACGGTACCGGTGACGATGCCGTCTTCTTCCTTGATCTTCTCGATCGTGCCCCAGGCGCGCTCGTACTGGGCGCGCTTCTTGGACAGGATCAGGCGGCCTTCCTTGTCCTCCTTCTGGAGAACCAGGGCCTCGATCTCGTCGCCGACCTTGACGACCTCGTTCGGGTCGACGTCGTGCTTGATCGAGAGCTCACGGCTCGGGATCACGCCTTCGGTCTTGTAACCGATGTCGAGCAGGACCTCGTCCCGGTCGACCTTCACGATGACGCCGTCGACGATGTCGCCGTCGTTGAAGTACTTGATCGTCTCGTCGATCGCGGCGAGGAAGGCTTCCTCGTTACCGATGTCGTTGACCGCTACCTGCGGGGTGGTAGAGGTGGTCTCGGTGCTGCTCGTCATGTGGGAAAGGGCTCCGGTTACGGACAGAAAGTCGTAGGTACTGCTACGCCGGGAGCCCTTATCGGCATCTGCCGAAGAAGCCGGACAGCCAAGGAAGCCCCTACTCCGCCGTGAAGCGGGTCAGGGCCTCGAGAACCGAGGGGTCATCAACAGATGCAAGCGCAGCCTGCTAGGTCTGAGGAGCACAGGCTCGCAGCGCAACTTGTAGCATACGGGGGCAGCCGGACAGGGTCAATGCGCGAAGGCGCACACCCCGGGCGGATCACCGCATAACCGGCACAATTCGTGGGCGGGCAGGCGCTGATGGCCCCTCCCTGCCGTGTTGTGACTCTTTCCGACTCTTTCCGCAGACTACGACGACGGGCCCCATGAACCAAGAGGACTACGCCCCCGAAGACGCGTACGAAGCCGAGGACGGCTCCGGCGAGGACGCCGAGGCCACCCGGCGCGAGGCCGACGAGGCGGAGAGCAGCCGGGCCAGCCGGGGCTGGTGGGACCGCAACGCCGACGAGTACCAGAACGAGCACGGCGCCTTCCTCGGCGACGACCGCTTCGTCTGGGGGCCGGAGGGCCTGGACGAGGCGGACGCCGCACTGCTCGGGCCGGCGCACTCCCTGAAGGGCAAGGACGTCCTGGAGATCGGCGCCGGCGCCGCCCAGTGCTCGCGCTGGCTGGCCGCTCAGGGCGCCCGCCCCGTCGCCCTCGACCTCTCCCACCGCCAGCTCCAGCACGCCCTGCGCATCGGAGAAGGCGTGCCGCTGGTCGAGGCCGACGCCGGACGCCTGCCCTTCCGCGACGCCTCCTTCGACCTCGCCTGCTCGGCGTACGGGGCCGTCCCCTTCGTCGCCGACCCCGTGAACGTCATGCGCGAGGTCCACCGCGTCCTGCGCCCCGGCGGCCGCTGGGTCTTCTCCGTGACCCACCCCGTCCGCTGGGCGTTCCCCGACGAACCCGGCCCCGAGGGGCTCTCCATCGCCGCCTCCTACTTCGACCGCACCCCGTACGTGGAACAGGACGAGCAGGGGCGCGCCGTCTACGTCGAGCACCACCGCACCCTCGGCGACCGGGTCCGGGACGTGGTGGCGGGCGGGTTCCGCCTCGTCGACCTGGTGGAGCCGGAATGGCCCGAGTGGAACACCCAGGAGTGGGGCGGCTGGTCCCCGCTGCGCGGCAACCTGATCCCCGGCACCGCGATCTTCGTCTGCGAGAGGGACTGAGGGCCCCTTGAGCCGACAGCTGCGGCAGTCCGACCTCGACGCCCTTCCCGTCCGGGAGGCAGTGCCCGCACTGCTCTCCGCCCTGGACGCCCACGGCGCGGCGGTGCTCTGCGCCCCGCCCGGCACCGGCAAGACCACGCTGGTGCCCCTAGTGCTGGCGGGGCTGGTGGGCGGCGGGCCCCGGCGCCGGGTGATCGTCGCCGAGCCCCGGCGGATCGCCGCCCGGGCGGCGGCCCGCCGGATGGCCTGGCTGCTGGGCGAGCCGGTCGGCGGCCCGGTGGGGTTCACGGTGCGCGGCGAGCGGGCGGCGGGGCCGGACACGGTGGTCGAGGTCGTCACCACCGGTGTCCTGCTCCAGCGGCTCCAGCGGGACCAGGAGCTCGCCGGCGTGGACGTGGTGGTTCTGGACGAGTGCCACGAGCGGCACCTCGACGCCGACACGGTCGCCGCGTTCCTCGTGGACGTACGGGAGACCCTGCGCCCGGAGCTGCGGCTGGTGGCGGCCTCGGCGACCACGGACTCCGCGAGCTGGGCACGGGTGCTCGGCGGGGCTCCGGTGGTGGAGGCCGCGGGGGTTTCGTACCCGGTGGAGACGGTCTGGGCCCCGCCGGCCCGGCCGGTGCGGCCCCCGCACGGGATGCGGGTGGACCCGGCGCAGCTGACCCACGTGGCCTCCGTGGTGCGGCGGGCGCTGGCGGAGCGTCCGGGGGACGTGCTGTGCTTCCTGCCCGGCGTCGGCGAGATCGCCCGCGTCGCGGGGCAGCTGGGCGGCGTGGAGGCGGAGGTGCTCCAGCTCCACGGGCGCGCCCCGGCCGCGGTGCAGGACGCGGCGCTGTCGGTCGCACCGCACCGCCGGGTGATCCTGGCCACGGCGGTGGCCGAGTCGAGCCTGACCGTGCCGGGGGTACGGGTGGTCGTGGACTCCGGGCTGGCCCGCGAACCCCGCGTGGACCACGCGCGGGGCCTGGGCGCGCTGGCGACCGTACGGGCGTCCCGCGCGGCCGGGCGCCAGCGGGCGGGCCGGGCCGGGCGCGAGGCGCCGGGAGCGGTGTACCGCTGCTGGCCGGAGGCTGAGGACGGCCGCCTTCCGGCGTTCCCCTCGCCCGAGATCCGGATCGCGGACCTGGCGCAGTTCGCGCTGCAGGCGGCCTGCTGGGGCGATCCGGACGCGGCCGGGCTGGCCCTGCCGGACCCCCCGTCGGCCGGGGCGATGGCCGCGGCGCGGGAGGTGCTGGTCGCGGTGGGCGCCGTGTCCGCGACGGGTGCCGTGACGGGGCGCGGGCAGCGGATGGCCCGGCTCGGGCTGCACCCGCGCCTGGCCCGGGCCCTGCTGGACGGCTCCGCGGAGCTGGGGCCCCGCCGGGCCGCGGAGATCGTCGCCCTGCTGAGCGAGGAGCCGCCGCGGGAGTACGGGGACGACCTGGCCGCCGCCTGGCGCCGGGCCCGCACGGGCGCCGACGCGTACGGCTCCCGCTGGCGCGCGGAAGCCGGGCGCCTGGAGCGCGCCGTCTCCGGAACCGGGGCCGGGGCCGCGCCCACGGGCGCCCGCGCGGGGGACGACGCCGCCGCCGGGCTCGTGGCGGCCCTCGCGTTCCCGGAGCGCGTCGCCAGGACCAGGGGCCGGGGAGCCTTCCTGATGGCCAACGGCACCGGAGCCGAGCTCGGCGAGGGGTCGCCGCTGCGCACCGCGCCCTGGCTGGCCGTCGCCGTCGCGGACCGGGGCCCGCACTCCGCCTCCGCCCGGGTCCGGCTGGCCGCCGTCATCGACGAGGACACCGCCCGGGCCGCGGCCGGCCACCTGCTCGCGGCGGGCGAGGAGGTGCGCTGGGAGGACGGCGACCTCGTCGCCCGCGCCGCCGAGCGGCTCGGCGCCATCGAGCTCGCCGTGCGCCCGATCAAAGACCCCGACCCGGCTCTCGTACGGGCGGCCCTCCTCGACGGGCTGCGCGGCGAAGGCCTCGGACTGCTGCGCTGGACCCCGGACGCGCGGGCGCTGCGAGCCCGGCTCGGCTTCCTGCACCGCACGCTCGGCGGCGGCTGGCCCGACGTCCAGGACGACGGCGCCCTCCTGGACCGTGCCGACGACTGGCTGGAGCCGGAGCTGTCCCGGGCCCGCCGCCGCGCGGACCTCGGGCGGATCGACGCCGGTCAGGCGCTGAACCGGCTGCTCCCCTGGGCCACCGGCGAGGCCGCCCGCCTCGACGAGCTGGCCCCGGAGCGGATCGAGGTGCCCAGCGGCTCCCGGATCCGGGTGGACTACGGCGCCGAGCACGAGCAGGGGCACGGTCAGCCCGTGCTCGCGGTGAAACTGCAGGAGCTGTTCGGGCTGGCCGAGACCCCGAGGGTGGCCGGGGTTCCCGTACTCGTGCACCTGCTGTCCCCGGCCGGGCGGCCCGCCGCCGTCACCGCCGACCTGGCCTCGTTCTGGCGGGGCGGCTACCGCGCCGTACGCGCCGAGCTGCGCGGCCGCTACCCCAAGCACCCCTGGCCGGAGGACCCGGCGACCGCCGAGCCCACCCGGCACACCAACGCCCGGCTCAGACGGCCGCGGTGAGCCGCGCGGTGAGGCCCTGACCGTCCTCGGGCCCGTCGCGGCGCCGGCCCCGGGCCTCCAGCCACAGGGCCAGTCCGAGCAGGACGAGGGCGCCGGCCGCCAGGCCGACCGGCGCGTAGGTGTGGAGTGCGAGGACCTTCGTACGGTTGGACTTGACCAGGTCGACGGTGTAATCGGCGTAGTCCTCGCGCATCTTCACGTGCCCGGCGAAGACGGTGAGCCTGCCGTCGGGCGCCCCGGCCGCGATGCCGCCGCGCATCTCCTGCTCGATGACCTGCTCGGCGTTGACGGGCGCCCCGGTCACCGGGTCGACCCAGAACATCGCCTTGACCTGGTACCAGAGGCTGGTGCCGGTGGTCTGCTCGAAGGTCTTCGGGTCGATGCCCTCGATCGGCATCTTCTTCGGGAGCGAGACCTTGGTCCAGGGGACGGTCTGCTCGTAGTAGTAGACGTCCATCCCGCGGTACGTGCGCGGGCCGACGTAGTGGATCGGCGAGGCGGTGCGGGTCTGCGCGTCGAAGTAGAGATAGTCGCGCGGCTCGGTGAAGAACGGCCACTTGAACTCGATGCCCTCGCGCTTGACCGGGTCGCCGTCGACCATCTCGCCGGTGGCGTGCACCGGGTCCTGGGTATGGGCGTCGAAGATGTAGCGCTCGGGTATCTGGGAGACCATCTTCCCGTCCGGGCCCATGATGTACGACAGGGTGTCCCAGACGACGACGTCCTTGCCGGCGCTCGCCTCGATCTCCTTCGACGCCTCGACGTTGCCCTTCAGGGTCTGGACGATGGTGACCTTGTCCACCTTCTTGGGCTGCATGCCGGCGGTGTAGTCGAGGAGGGTCGCGTCCCTCGCCTCCAGGACCATCTCCTGGTACTGGTTCGGCGGGATCTTGGCGAGCCGGGGGTACGCGTACCAGCGCAGCAGCGGTGCGAGGGCGGCGAGGAACACGGCGAGGGCGAGCAGGACGAGGCTGGCGGTGCGTCTCAAGGCCGGGCCTCCTCTACTGTCCGGGCGCGGTGGGCGCGGTGGTGAGCAGGGGCTTGGGCGAGGTCTTGCCTTCGGGCGCCCCGAACGCCGTGACGGCGAACACGAGGGCCAGCGCGGCGGCAAGCCCGATGGCGGCGGCGAGGAGTGCGCGCATGCCGGGGCCTCCGGAATCTGATGGGACGTCAGGGCGGAGCCGCACCGTAGCAACGCGGGGCGGAGATGAGAACCGTCCGGTCACCGGATCACAGGTGGCCCCAGCGGCCCGCCGGGAGAGCCGGGTGCGATCGGGGCTGGACGCGGGTGACGTGATCTCCCTCCACGCCCTCCAGTGCACCGGCACCGAAGCCGTGTCGATGGCGACGGCCTTCGGTGACGTGACGGTGGCTCCGCAGCTCACGGCGGAACTGCTGGTGCCGGGGGCGTAACCGGCGCAGGCGGCCCAGGGGACGACGACGGCCCGCCGGTTCTCCGGCGGGCCGTCGGGCTGCTCGATGAAGGTCCCTGCTACGGAGCCCTGGTCCCGGTCGGGGCCGGAGAAACGGAGGGGGAGGCGGCCGGAGACGCCTTGCGCGTGGCCGTGGGGCTCGGGGTGGGCGCCGGGGTCGGCCGCGCGCTCGCCGTAGGCGAGGGCGTCGGGGTCGGAGTCGGCTTGGGCGTCGGGGTCGGCGTAGGCGCGGGTGTGGGCGTCGGGCTGGGCGTGGGCTTCGGATCCGGCGTCGGGGTCGGCGTCGGGGTCGGCGTCGGAGTGGGCGTCGGGGTCGGCGTCGGAGTGGGCGTCGGCTTGGGGGTGGGGCTCGGCGTCGGCGTCGGCTTCGGGCTCGGCCCGGGCGGCGCCGGGGGCTGGTCCGCGCCCGCGTTCGGGACCTCGTGGGCGCCCTGGAGGTAGTACGTGAACCAGGACTTCACCGTGCGCAGGTACTCCGCGGACTGGTTGTACGAGAGCACCGCACGGTCCAGATCGGCGGGTACGCGCAGGTCCCGCGTGCCCGCGCAGAGGTAGCGGGCGGCCGCGAGGGACGCGTCGTACACGTTGTTCGGGTTGCGGCGGCCGTCGCCGTCCGCGTCCTGGCCCCAGACCGCCCACGTGGACGGGATGAACTGCATCGGGCCCACCGCCCGGTCGTACGCGGCGTCGCCGTCGTACTGTCCGCCGTCCGTGTCGCGGATGTTCGCGAAGCCGTTGCCGTCGAGCACGGGGCCCAGGATCGGCCGCAGGGTGGTGCCGGCGGCGTCGACGCGGCCGCCGCGCGCCTGCCCGGACTCGACCTTGCCGATGGCCGCGAGGAGTTGCCAGCGCAGTCCGCAACCGGGATCGCTCCGCCCCACCTCTCGCTCGGCCAGCCGGTACGCCGCCAGGACCGTCGCCGGGATTCCCTGCGCGCCTTCCCCGCCGCCCATGGCCACCGGTTCGTTGTGCGTCGCCGCCGCCCCGGCGTCGGGCTGCGCCGGCTGCGCGGCGGCCGGGACCTCCTGCGGCACCTCGGCCGCCACCGGCGGGAGTTCGGTCAGGTAGTCGGTGTCCCCTCCGGACCCGGCCGGCTGTGCGGGACCCGCGGCCGCCTCTTCGGAGTCCGCGGCGGATATCCGCTCCCGTGAGGGGGCCCCGGACGCCGTGAGCGCCGCGGCGACGAACGCGCAGACCAGGACCGCGGCCCCACTCCTGCGCAGCCTGCTTCCGATCCGAGCCGACATGAGCCGGGTCCCCTCCCCCTCGACGTCGGCGCGACCTTACGTCAACTCCCTTCATCCTGCACCGATCAGCGCCCGGAATTCACGACTTCCCCACCTGCCGGGCAGCTCACGCATACTGACCCGGACCGTTCGGGGCGCATTGGCCCGAAGTAAGGAAGAGATGTCATGCCGTTCACCCTCAGCCACGCGGCGGCCGTCCTGCCGGCCGTCCGCAGGACGGGCCGCGCCCGCGGACCGCTGGTCGCGTCGGCGCTCGTCCTCGGGTCGTTCGCGCCCGACACCTTCTATTTCGCGGACGCCGTCGTCCCCGGCGTCTGGGCGTACGGCGCGTTCGCTCACTCGTTGCCCGGGGTGTTCACCGCGGACGCCGTGCTGACCGCCGCGCTCGCGGCGTGCTGGCTGCTGCTGCGCGAACCGCTGGTCGCCCTCCTGCCGCGCCGCCGCCAGGGCCGGATACACGTCCTCGTACGGGGAGAGGACTGGCGGGGCCGCCGACTGCCTTCCCTCGCGCTGTGGTTCTACCTCTCCGCGGTCGCCGGCTCCCTCACGCACGTGGTCTGGGACAGCTTCACGCACCCGCACCGATGGGGGACGGACGCGCTGCCCGTGCTCGGCGAACCGTTCGCCCTCGGGCTCCCCCTCTACACGTTCGTGCAGTACGGGACTTCGGCGCTCGCGGCCTGCGCACTGCTCTGGTTCACGGTGACCGCCGTGCGCCGCCTGCCCGGCTCGGGCGTTCCCGCTCCCGCTGCCGTGCCGGTGCTCGGCCGGGCCGGACTGCTGGGCGCGTTCGCGCTGGTCGCGGTGTGCGTGGCCGTCGGGGTGACGATGCGCGTGCTGCGCTTCTTCACGTTCTTCGACCGGATCCGCACCCCGCTCGACATCATCCCGACCGTCTGCTTCGGCGCGGGAGGCGGCCTCGCCGTGGGGCTGCTGCTGTACGGGGTGCTCGTACGGCTCCTGACGCGCCGGGGCGAGCCGTCCCGTACGGACGAGGACGCGCGGACGCCCGTCCCCACCGCGTAGCGGCCTGCGGGGACGGGCGTCCGGTGACCTCGCTCAGTGCGCCGCCGACTCCCAGTCGGGGCCCACGCCCACCGACACGTCCAGCGGGGCGCGCAGTTCGACGGCGGCGGCCATCTCGCGGCGCACCAGCTCCTCGACCTTCTTCCGCTCGCCCGGGGCGATCTCCAGCACGATTTCGTCGTGGACCTGGAGCAGCATCCGCGACTTCAGCCCGGCCCCGGTGATCGCCTTGTCCACGCGCAGCATCGCCACCTTGACGATGTCCGCCGCGGTGCCCTGGATCGGGGCGTTCAGCGCCATCCGCTCGGCCGACTCGCGGCGCATGCGGTTGTCGCTGTTGAGGTCGGGCAGGTAGCGGCGGCGGCCGAAGACCGTCGCCGTGTACCCCGTGGCCCGGGCTTCCTCAACCACGCGGTGCAGGTAGTCGCGGACGCCGCCGAACCGCTCGAAGTACGTCTCCATCAGGCCGCGCGCCTCGGCGGGCTCGATGTTCAGCTGCTGGGAGAGGCCGAAGGCGGACAGCCCGTACGCCAGACCGTAGGACATGGCCTTGATCTTGCGGCGCATCTCGGCGTCGACCCGGTCGCGCTCGACGGCGAAGACCTGGGAGGCCACGGTGGTGTGCAGGTCCTCGCCGGAGGTGAACGCCTCGATCAGGCCCTCGTCCTCGGAGAGGTGCGCCATGACGCGCAGCTCGATCTGGCTGTAGTCGGCGGTCATGAGGGATTCGAAGCCCTCGCCGACGACGAACCCGCGGCGGATGGCCCGGCCCTCGTCGGTGCGCACCGGCACGTTCTGCAGGTTGGGGTCGGTGGAGGACAGCCGGCCGGTCGCGGCGACGGTCTGGCTGAAGCTGGTGTGCACCCGGCCGTCGGCGGCGATCGTCTTGACCAGGCCCTCCACGGTGACGCGCAGCTTGGCCTGCTCCCGGTGGCGAAGCATGATCACCGGGAGTTCGTGGTCGGTCTGGGTGGCCAGCCAGGCCAGCGCGTCCGCGTCCGTGGTGTAGCCGGTCTTGGTCTTCTTCGTCTTCGGCAGGTCCAGCTCGCCGAAGAAGACCTCTTGGAGCTGCTTGGGCGAGCCGAGGTTGAACTCGTGCCCGACCGCCGCGTGCGCCTCCTTCACCGCCTGCTGCACGGCTCCGGCGAACTGCTGCTCCATGGCCTCCAGGTGGTCGCGGTCGGCGGCGATGCCCGCCCGCT
The DNA here is from genome assembly GCF_008704935.1 of Streptomyces vinaceus. Taxonomy (NCBI): domain Bacteria; kingdom Bacillati; phylum Actinomycetota; class Actinomycetes; order Kitasatosporales; family Streptomycetaceae; genus Streptomyces; species Streptomyces vinaceus. Next base: position 5,528,674 of record NZ_CP023692.1, on the reverse strand, counting down.
CCATCCGCGCCAGCAGCTGGGAGGTGGGCAGCTCCATGTCGTGGAGCAGCTCCGTGGCCCCCACTTCCTCCAGCTTGCCGGTGAAGGCCTCGCCGAGGTCCAGGACGGCGCGGGCCTGCGCCATCAGGGCTTCCGCCTCGGCGGTCTCGTCGGCGCCGAAGGCCAGCTGGCCGTCGGCGGCGGCGGGCTGGAGCTCGCGGTGCAGGTACTCGTTGGACAGCACGTCCAGCGCGAAGGAGCGGCGGCCCGGCTTGACCAGGTAGGCGGCGAGCGCGGTGTCCATGGTGACGCCGGCCAGGCTCCAGCCGTGCTCGGGGAAGACCCGCATCAGGCCCTTGGCGTTGTGCACCACCTTGGGGCGCGCCGGGTCGGCGGCCCAGGCCGCGAAGGCCCGCTCGTCGGCCTCGTCCAGTACGGACGGGTCGAACCAGGCGGCGGCGCCGCCCGCCGCGGCCAGCGCGATCTCGCTGACATTGCCCTGGCCCAGCGCCCAGCTGTCCACGGTGGACACGCCCAGCGGCCCGCCCGCGTGGGCCGCCAGCCACGGCGCCAGGTCGCCCGCGCCGATCACGCTGGCGTCCAGCTCCACGCCGGCGGCCGGCGCCGGCGCCGGCTCCTCGGCCGCGCCCGGGTCCACGGCGAGCAGCCGCTCGCGCAGCGAGGCGTTGCGGATCTCCAGTACGTCCAGCACGCCGGTGACGGCGGAGCGGTCGTACGGCAGGCGCTCCAGGTCGCCCGCGGCCTTGGGCAGCTCGACGTCCTTGACCATCTCGGTCAGGACCCGGTTGAGCTTCACGGCCTCCAGGTGGTCCCGGAAGTTCTGCCCGGCCTTGCCCTTGACCTCCTCGGCGCGCTCGACGAGCTCCGCGAACGACCCGAACTGGGTGATCCACTTCGCGGCCGTCTTCTCGCCGACGCCCGGGATGCCCGGCAGGTTGTCCGACGGGTCGCCGCGCAGCGCCGCGAAGTCCGGGTACTGCTGCGGGGTGAGACCGTACTTCTCCTCCACCTTCTCCGGGGTGAAGCGGGTCAGCTCGGAGACGCCCTTGGTCGGGTACAGCACGGTGGTGTGCTCGGAGACGAGCTGGAAGGAGTCCCGGTCGCCGGTGACGATCAGCACCTCGAAGCCGAGGGCCTCCGCCTGCGTCGCCAGCGTGGCGATCACGTCGTCGGCCTCGAAGCCGTCGACCGCGAACCGCGGCACGTTCATCGCGTCCAGGAGCTCGCCGATCAGCTCGACCTGCCCCTTGAACTCGTCGGGGGTCTTGGAACGGTTCGCCTTGTACTCGGGGAACTCCGTCGAGCGCCACGTCTTGCGCGAGACGTCGAACGCCACCGCGAAATGCGTGGGCGCCTCGTCGCGCAGCGTGTTCGCCAGCATCGACGCGAAGCCGTAGATGGCGTTCGTCGGCTGCCCGGTCGCCGTCGTGAAGTTCTCCGCGGGCAGCGCGAAGAACGCCCGGTACGCCAGGGAGTGCCCGTCCATGAGCATCAGGCGGGGGCGGTCCGCTGCGGTCGTCTGGTCGGTCTTCTTCGATGCGTTCTCTGCCACGCACCCGATCCTAGGCGGCCCCGCCGACAATTCCGGCGTCGGCGATGTCCGCAGGGCGTGACAGGATCGGACGCCTACGCGAATACGCGCGGCGGCCGACGCCGCGATGCTCGACTGCTCGAAGGGGAGCGACATGGCCACCAAGCCGCCCGCAGGTGATCCCGTACAGGACGCGCCGCAGGTCGCGCCCCCCAAGCGCGCCGCGGCAGGCCTGCCGGCCATCGGCCACACCCTGCGGATCGCGCAGCAGCAGATGGGCCTCGCCCGTACCGCGCGCACCCTGCTCAAGGTCAACCAGAAGAACGGTTTCGACTGCCCGGGCTGCGCCTGGCCCGAGGGGGACGAGCGGCACACCGCCGAGTTCTGCGAGAACGGCGCCAAGGCCGTCGCCGAGGAGGCCACGCTGCGCCGGGTCACCCCGGAGTTCTTCGCCGAGCACCCCCTGGCCGACCTCGCCGGCCGCTCCGGCTACTGGCTGGGCCAGCAGGGCCGCATCACCGAGCCGATGTACCTGCCCGAAGGCGCCGACCGGTACCAGGCCGTCTCCTGGGAGCGGGCCTTCGAGATCATCGCCGAGGAGCTGCGCGCCCTCGGCTCCCCCGACGAGGCCCTCTTCTACACCTCCGGGCGCACCAGCAACGAGGCCGCGTTCCTCTTCCAGCTCTTCGCCCGCGAGTTCGGCACCAACAACCTGCCCGACTGCTCCAACATGTGCCACGAGTCCTCGGGCTCCGCGCTGAACGAGACGATCGGCATCGGCAAGGGCAGCGTCAGCCTCGAAGACCTCCACCAGGCCGACCTGATCATCGTCGCCGGGCAGAACCCGGGCACCAACCACCCGCGCATGCTCTCCGCCCTGGAGAAGGCCAAGTCCGCCGGCGCGAAGATCATCTCGGTGAACCCGCTGCCCGAGGCCGGCCTGGAGCGGTTCAAGAACCCCCAGACCCCGGTCGGCATGCTCAAGGGCACCGCCCTCAACGACCTCTTCCTCCAGATCCGCATCGGCGGCGACCAGGCCCTCTTCCGCCTCCTCAACAAGCTCGTCATCGAGACCGAGGGCGCCACCGACGAGGCCTTCATCCGCGAGCACACCCACGGCTACGAGGAGCTCGCGGCCGCCGCCGCGGAAGCCGACTGGGCCGAGACCCTCACCGCCACCGGCCTGACCCGCCCCGAGATCGAGCGGGCACTGGCCATGGTCCTGGCCTCGAAGCGGACCATCGTCTGCTGGGCCATGGGCCTCACCCAGCACAAGCACTCCGTCGCCACCATCCGCGAGGTCGTCAACCTGCTCCTGCTGCGCGGCAACATCGGCCGCCCCGGCGCCGGCGTCTGCCCCGTCCGCGGCCACTCCAACGTGCAGGGCGACCGCACCATGGGGATCTTCGAACGCCCCGCGCCCGCCTTCCTCGACGCCCTCGACCGCGAATTCGGGATCACCTCCCCGCGCGGCCACGGCTACGACGTCGTCCGCTCCATCGAGGCCCTGCGCGACGGCGAGGCCAAGGTCCTGTTCGCCATGGGCGGCAACTTCGTCGGTGCCACCCCCGACACCGATGTCACCGAGGCCGCGATCCGCCGCGCCCGCCTGACCGTCCACGTCTCCACCAAGCTCAACCGCTCCCACGCGGTCACCGGCCGGCGCGCCCTGATCCTGCCCACCCTCGGCCGCACCGACAAGGACGTCCAAGCCGGCGGCAGGCAGTTCGTGACGGTCGAGGACTCGATGGGCATGGTCCACGCCTCCCGCGGCAACCTGGCCCCCGCCTCCCCGCACCTGCTCTCCGAGCCCGCGATCGTCGCCCGCATGGCCCGCGCCGTCCTCGGCGACGCGTCGAGGACCCCGTGGGAGGAGTTCGAGCGCGACTACGCCGCGATCCGCGACCGGATCTCCCGCGTCGTCCCCGGCTTCGACGACTTCAACGCCCGCGCGGCCCGCCCCGAGGGCTTCCGCCTCCCGCACGCCCCGCGCGACGAGCGCCGCTTCCCCACCAAGACCGGCAAGGCCAACTTCACCGCCGCGCCCGTCGAGTACCCCAAGGTCCCCGAGGGCCGGCTGCTGCTGCAGACCCTGCGCAGCCACGACCAGTACAACACCACGATCTACGGCCTCGACGACCGCTACCGAGGGATCACCGGCGGCCGCCGCGTGGTCATGGTCAACCCCGAGGACGCGGCGGAGCTCGGCCTCGCGGACGGCTCGTACACGGACCTGGTCGGCGAGTGGAAGGACGGCGTGGAGCGGCGCGCGCCCGGTTTCCGCGTCGTGCACTACCCGACCGCCCGCGGCTGCGCGGCCGCCTACTACCCCGAGACCAACGTGCTGGTCCCGCTGGACTCCACCGCGGACGTCAGCAACACCCCCGCCAGCAAGTCCGTCGTCGTGCGCTTCGAACCGGCCTGATAGAACGACCTCAGGACAAGACGGTTAACGAGCGTTGACACACGAAGGAGCCGGCCGATGGGCGAGCAGCACACCGTGAAGTTCCCGCAGGAGGTCCTCGACGAGTACGCGGCCCTGGGCATCGACCTGCCCGCGCTGTTCTCTGCGGGCGACCTCGGCGAGCGGATGGACGTCCGCATCCTCGAAGCCTCGGCCGAGCGGGTCGTCGGCACCATGCCGGTCAAGGGCAACACCCAGCCGTACGGGCTGCTGCACGGCGGGGCCTCGGCCGTGCTCGCCGAGACCCTCGGCTCGGTGGGCGCCATGATGCACGGCGGCATCACCAAGGTCGCCGTCGGCGTGGACCTGAACTGCACCCACCACCGGGGCGTGCGCTCCGGCCTGGTCACCGGCGTCGCGAGCCCCGTGCACCGCGGCCGCTCCACCGCCACGTACGAGATCGTCATCAGCGACGAGCAGGACCGGCGCGTGTGCACCGCCCGCCTGACCTGCCTCCTGCGCGACGCGGACGCCGCCGCCGGGGCCTGACCCGCCCGCGGGCCGAGCCCCGCAAGCCTCACAGACCGAGCCCCGCGGGCCCGGATCCCGCCCCGCACCAAGGGGCCGGACCCGGGCCCGCGGCGCGTACGGGCCGAGGCCTGCGGCGCGTACGGGCCCCGCAACCGCCCGGAATCCGCCAGTCCGCGCCCGGCCCCGCGACGAGTGTTGTGTCACCGAAGGTGACGGCCTACCTTCCCTTCATGGGGACCCAGCCACGTACCGCGGGCCGCTGCGGTGCCGCCGCACTCCTGACGGCACTCGCCCTGTCCGGATGCTCCACATCCACCCCACCCGCCCCGCGGACCACGCCAACGCCCGTTTCCAGCCCCTCCTCGCCCGCCCAGATCTGCACAAGTCTGGTGTCCTACTGGGCGAAGGAGGCCCTCAAGGGCGGCAAGTGGGCCGGCCTCGACTGGGAGCAGAAGGGCATGTCCAACGACCAGTACAAGATCCACGAGGAAGCCGTCGCCGCAGGCCGGACGGAGGAACGAACTGACGGTCTGGACAAGGCACTTGAGCTCGTCGACCGGTTCGTGGCGCAGCGCTGCACCGAACAGAACGGGGCAACCTGGAGCTCGGAGAACTGGCGGCCCCCGAGCCCGCCCGGGTGACCGGAATCCCGCGCACCCTGTCCGACTTCCGGTCGCCCTGCGGCACGGACCCGATCCGCAGGTCGCAGGCCCTCCGCACCCCGGACCAAGATCGATCCGCCCGAAGTGGATCAAGGGGGAAAATTACCCTCAGTAATCCCGACGCCCCACAGAATCCCCTTTTTCCCCGGCGGAATGCCACCCGCCGGATTCTTCCGGGCACAGCCAGCGACATTCGGCCGCTTTTGATCAATGACAGGAGCATGGACCCCTCAAGCCCCTTAGGGGAACGGGGAATTCTCACCATGCGGACATTCCCCGAGGTAACCAAACGTCCGAGTTGTCCGCACTACGGCCACACATTCTTGGCCTCGGCATAACAAGACAGTCACATCATCCTTTCCCTGCTCCCCGCACTCGCCACCTCGGCCTAGAGTCACGGCCAGTCACCGCGCCGCAGGGCGCAACCCAGCACGGCCGTGGACATCCCAGTGCGGCCCGGCGACCCAACGGCACCTCACATGAGGGGGCCGCGCCAGGGAAAGGAAGAATCGTGCGACACCGTTCTTTGCTCGTCCTCACCACCGTGATCACCACGGGAGCACTGACCCTCACCGCCTGCGGCTCGCGCAATGAGGCCAAGACCGGCGGGGACAAGGCCGACGGCGCCAAGACCGTCGTCGTCATCGGCGTGGACGCCCCCCTCACCGGTTCGCTCTCCGCGCTCGGCCAGGGCATCAAGAACTCGGTCGACCTCGCGGCCAAGACGGCCAACAAGAACAACGAGGTCCCGGGCATCGAGTTCAAGGTCGAAGCCCTCGACGACCAGGCGGTCCCCGCCTCCGGCCAGGCCAACGCCACCAAGCTCGTCGGCAACAAGGACGTCGTCGGCGTCGTCGGCCCGCTGAACTCCGGCGTCGCGCAGCAGATGCAGGGCGTCTTCGCCTCCGCCAACCTGGCGCAGGTCTCCCCCGCCAACACCAACCCCGCGCTCAGCCAGGGCGACAACTGGGGCAAGGGCGAGTTCAAGCGCCCCTTCAAGACCTACTTCCGCACCGCCGCCACCGACGTGGTCCAGGGCAAGTTCGCCGCCCAGTACCTCTTCAAGGACGCCGGCAAGAAGAAGGTCTTCGTCGTCGACGACAAGCAGACCTACGGCGCCGGCCTCGCCGCGATCTTCTCCGAAGAGTTCAAGAAGCTCGGCGGCGAGGTCGTCGGCACCGACCACGTCACCGTGAAGGAGACCGACTTCTCCTCCACCGCCGACAAGGTCAAGTCCTCCGGCGCCGACTCCGTCTACTTCGGCGGCCAGTACCCCGAGGGCGGCCTCCTCGCCGACCAGGTCAAGAAGGCCGGAGCCAACATCCCGCTCATGGGCGGCGACGGCATCCAGGACCCCGCCTTCATCACCGCCTCCGGCGAGGCCAACGAGGGCGACCTCTCCACCTCCATCGGTTACCCGGTCGAGAAGCTGCCCACCGCCAAGACCTTCATCGCCGACTACCAGGCCGGCGGCTACAAGGACCCCTACGCGGCCTACGGCGGCTACTCCTACGACGCCGGCTGGTCCGTCGTCCAGGCCGTCAAGGCCGTCGTCGCCGCCAACGGCGGCAAGCTCCCCACCGACGCCCGCGCCAAGGTCGTCGAGGCTCTCGGCAAGGTGTCCTTCGAGGGCGTGACCGGCAAGGTCGCCTTCGACGAGTACGGCGACACCACCAACAAGCAGCTCACGGTCTACAAGGTCGAGGGCGGCAAGTGGATCGACGTCAAGAGCGACACGTTCAACCAGTAATCCCGTAGGACCCCCGCATCACCAGCCGCACCTGAACCACACCCACCGCGCGAGGGCGCAACAGCGCCCTCGCGCGGAGTCTTATCCGACACGCTCATCGGAGGCCCTGCGGTGCACGAACTGCCGCAACAGCTGGCCAACGGCCTTGCCCTCGGTGCCCTTTATGGCCTCATAGCCATCGGGTACACCATGGTCTACGGCATCGTCCAGCTCATCAACTTCGCCCACGGCGAGATCTTCATGATCGGCGGCTTCGGCGCGCTCACCGCCTACGCCGCACTCCCGACCGGCACCTCCCTGCTGATCGCGATCCCCGTCATGATCGTCGGAGGCGCACTCGCCTCCGTCGCCGTAGCCACCGCAGCCGAACGCTTCGCGTACCGTCCCCTGCGCAGCGCTCCCCGGCTCGCCCCCCTCATCACCGCAATCGGCCTCTCGATCGCGCTCCAGCAGCTCGTCTGGCAGTTCTACCCGGATGCCAAGAAGGCCGTCAGCTTCCCCGAGTTCAAGGGCGAAGCCTTCAAGATCACCGACAGCCTGGCCATCCAGCGCGCGGACCTCTTCGTCCTCATCCTCGCCCCCCTCTGCATGCTCGCCCTCGGCATCTTCGTCCAGAAGAGCCGCAGCGGCCGCGCCATGCAGGCCACCGCGCAGGACCCGGACACCGCGAAGCTGATGGGCATCAACACCGACCGCATCATCGTCATGGCCTTCGCCATCGGTGCCGCGTTCGCCGCCGTCGCCGCCGTCGCCTACGGCCTCGACAAGGGCCAGATCAACTTCGAGATGGGCTTCATCCTCGGCCTCAAGGCGTTCACCGCGGCCGTCCTCGGCGGCATCGGCAACATCTACGGAGCCATGGTCGGCGGCGTCGTCCTCGGCCTCGCCGAGGCCCTGTCGATCGCCTACATCGAAGACATCCCCGGCATGTCGCAGCTCGGCGGTGGAGCCTGGTCCAACGTCTGGGCGTTCGTACTCCTCATCGTCGTCCTCCTCGTGCGGCCACAAGGCCTGCTCGGTGAGCGCGTCGCGGATCGGGCGTGAGAACCATGACCAACGAAGCAACCCTCCCGCTCGAAGCCGAAGCCAGCGCCAGCGCCGGCCTCTCCCGCACCGCACTGCTCTACGGGATCATCGGCGGAAGCCTGCTGACCGTCGTCAGCGCCTTCCTCGCCTGGACCTGGACCGCCGAGTTCCCCGGTGACCTCACCTACTACGGCAGCCCGGCCCCCATCCAGTTCGTCAGCCTCGCCGGAGCCGTCCTCACCCTCCTCTACGCGCTCTCCGCGCTGGGCGTGAAGGGCCTCGGCTGGCTCGCCCCCACGGGCTCCCGCAAGGCCATCGAGTTCCTGGCCGTGGGCAACTTCCTGGCCACCGGATTCACGGTCGTCTCGATCACCGTCGTCCTCGGCGGTGTCGTCCACCTCGAACCCGGCGCCTACGTCGCCTTCGTCGGCTCGCTCATCCCGGCCCTGCTCTCCCTCAAGCTCCCGGACGACAGCCACAAGGCGGCCCCCGCCAAGAAGCTGCCGTCCTGGGCCGAAATCCTCATCATCGTCGCCGTCTTCGCCCTCGGCCTCTACGTCGTCACCTACGGCATCGACACCGACGACAAGGAGCCCCAGCTCTTCGTCGCCTACCTGATCACGGTCGGTTCCGCGGCCCTCGCCCTGCTCAAGTCGGGCCTCCTCGACCGGTTCAGCGCCATCACCGCGAAGAACCGCCAGGTCACCCTGATCGGCAGCGCGGCCGCCGCGATCACCTTCCCGTTCATCCAGCAGAGCGGCGACACGTACACGCTCATCGCGGTGAACATCCTGATCTTCGCGACCGTCGCCCTCGGCCTCAACGTCGTCGTCGGCCTCGCGGGCCTCCTCGACCTCGGTTACGTCGCCTTCCTCGGCGTCGGCGCCTACGCCGCGGCCCTGGTCTCCGGAAGCACCGCCTCCGCCTTCGGCTTCCAGCTCCCCTTCTGGGCGGCCGTCATCGTCGGCGCCCTGGCCTCGCTGATCTTCGGCGTGGTCATCGGAGCCCCGACCCTGCGTCTGCGCGGCGACTACCTCGCCATCGTCACCCTCGGCTTCGGAGAAATCTTCCGCATCGCCATGGGCAACCTCGACGGCACCTCCGGCCCGGACGTCACCAACGGCCCCAACGGCATCCCGAACATCCCCCACCTCGAACTCTTCGGGTGGAACTTCGGGGAGTCGCACAACGTCGGTGGCATCGTCCTCGGCGCCTACGCCAACTACTACTTCCTGATGCTGCTCGTGATGGCGCTCGTCATCCTGGTCTTCGCCCGTGCCGGCAACAGCCGCATCGGCCGCGCCTGGGTCGCCATCCGCGAGGACGAGACAGCCGCCGAAGCCATGGGCATCAACGGCTTCAAGGTCAAGCTCATCGCCTTCGCCCTCGGCGCCACCCTCGCCGGCCTCGCCGGCACGGTGCAGGCACACGTCAACAGCACGGTCGTCCCCGAGAACTACGTCTTCGCCGGGCCCGTCCCGCCGAACTCCGCGTTCCTCCTCGCCGCCGTCATCCTCGGCGGCATGGGCACCATCCGCGGCCCCATCCTCGGCGCCGCACTGCTGTTCCTGATCCCCGCGAAGCTGGCCTTCCTCCAGGACTACCAGCTCCTCGCGTTCGGCATCGCCCTCATCCTGCTCATGCGCTTCCGCCCCGAAGGCCTCATCGCCAACAAGCGCGCGCAGCTCGAGTACCACGACGAAGAGACGACTGACCAGGCCCCCGCGGACCTGGCCACCGCCAAGGCGGGTGCGTGAACACCATGACCACCACCACCGACACCACCACCACGGCGACGACCACCGTCCTCGAAGCCAGCGGCGTCACCATGCGCTTCGGCGGCCTCACCGCCGTCAAGGGCGTGGACCTCAAGGTCAACGCGGGCGAGATCGTCGGCCTCATCGGCCCCAACGGCGCCGGCAAGACCACCTTCTTCAACTGCCTGACCGGGCTGTACGTCCCCACCGAGGGCACCGTCAGCTACAAGGGCACGGTCCTGCCGCCCAAGCCGCACCTGGTCACCAGCGCCGGCATCGCCCGCACCTTCCAGAACATCCGGCTCTTCCACAACATGACGGTGCTGGAGAACGTCCTCGTCGGACGCCACACCCGCACCAAGGAAGGCCTCTGGTCCGCCCTCCTGCGCGGCCCCGGCTTCAAGAAGGCCGAAGCCGCCAGCGAGGCACGCGCGATGGAACTCCTGGAGTTCATCGGCCTGGAGAAGAAGGCCCAGCACCTCGCCAAGAACCTCCCCTACGGCGAGCAGCGCAAGCTGGAGATCGCCCGCGCCCTCGCCAGCGACCCCGGCCTCATCCTCCTGGACGAGCCGACCGCCGGCATGAACCCGCAGGAGACCCGCGCGGCCGAAGAGCTCATCTTCGCCATCCGGGACATGGGCATCGCCGTACTCGTCATCGAGCACGACATGCGCTTCATCTTCAACCTCTGCGACCGCGTGGCCTGTCTCGTCCAGGGCGAGAAGCTCATCGAAGGCACCGCGGCCGAGGTCCAGGGCGACGAGCGCGTCATCGCCGCCTACCTCGGAGAGCCCTTCGAAGGCGACCCGGGCGCGGCCGAGGTCGCCGGCGTCGAAGCCGCCGAGGAGAACGCGGTGGCCGAGGCGGAGGCCGAGGCGGAAGCCGAGGCCGAGGCCGACACCGAGAGCGACACCGAGACCGAAGCCGAGCCCGAGGCACCGGCGGCAGCCGAAGCCGACACGGCACCGGCCGCCGAGCCGGCCACGGCCACGGCCACGGCCCCCGAGCCGGCCGCCGACTCGGACAGCACCACCAGCAAGGACGGAGAGGCCAAGTGACCGCACTGCTAGAGGTCAAGGACCTCAAGGTCGCCTACGGCAAGATCGAAGCCGTCAAGGGCATCTCCTTCGAGGTCAACCAGGGCGAAATCGTCTGCCTCGTCGGCACCAACGGCGCCGGCAAGACCACCACCCTGCGCACCCTCTCCGGCCTCCTCAAGCCCGCCGGCGGCACCATCACCTTCGACGGAAAGCCGCTCGCGCAGGTCCCCGCCCACAAGATCGTCTCCCTGGGCCTGGCCCACTCCCCCGAGGGACGCCACATCTTCCCCCGGCTGACGATCGCCGAGAACCTCCAGCTCGGCGCCTTCCTGCGCACCGACAAGGAGGGCATCGAAAAGGACGTCGAGCGCGCCTACGAGATGTTCCCCATCCTGGGCGAACGCCGTAAGCAGGCCGCCGGCACCCTCTCGGGCGGCGAGCAGCAGATGCTCGCCATGGGCCGGGCCCTGATGTCCCGCCCCAAGCTGCTCATGCTGGACGAGCCCTCCATGGGCCTCTCGCCCCTCATGATGCAGAAGATCATGGCGACCATCGCCGAACTCAAGGCCACCGGCACCACCATCCTGCTCGTCGAGCAGAACGCCCAGGCCGCCCTCTCGTTGGCCGACCAGGCCCACGTGATGGAGATCGGCAAGATCGTGCTCAGCGGCACCGGCCAGGAGCTCCTGCACAACGAGGACGTCCGCAAGGCCTACCTCGGCGAGGACTGAGCTAGCTCCCCCGCACACGCGTGAGGCCCGCCACCGGAAACGGTGGCGGGCCTCACGCATACCCGGGGACGCCGCTACTTCGCGGCGTTCTTCTTCTCCTCGGCGTCCTCGATGACCGCCTCCGCGACCTGCTGCATGGACATGCGGCGGTCCATCGACGTCTTCTGGATCCACCGGAACGCGGCCGGCTCGGTCAGCCCGTACTGCGTCTGCAGGATGCTCTTGGCGCGGTCCACCAGCTTGCGCGTCTCCAGCCGCAGCGAGAGGTCCGCGACCTCCTTCTCCAGCGCCTTCAGCTCCGCGAACCGCGACACCGCCATCTCGATGGCCGGCACGACGTCGCTCTTGCTGAACGGCTTCACCAGGTACGCCATGGCCCCGGCGTCCCGCGCCCGCTCGACGAGGTCGCGCTGCGAGAACGCGGTGAGCATCAGGACGGGGGCGATGGACTCCTCCGCGATCTTCTCGGCAGCGGAGATCCCGTCCAGGACGGGCATCTTCACATCGAGGATGACGAGGTCGGGCCGGTGCTCCCGGGCCAGCTCGACGGCCGTCTGCCCGTCCCCGGCCTCTCCGACGACGGAGTAGCCCTCCTCCTCCAGCATCTCCTTGAGATCAAGACGGATGAGCGCCTCGTCCTCGGCGATGACGACACGCGTCGTCAGCGGCGGAACGTGCGACTGGTCGGCGTCGGGCGTGGGCGTCGACTCGTGCTCGGCGGTCACGATGGCTCCTCGTTGCGGGGCGGTGCTGCTTGGATGAGCCTACCTAGCTGCAGTGCGGGGCGGTCACCCGGTACACTCCGACCAGCAACATTGCCGGGTTGGCGCAACTGGTCGACGCGGAGGTCTCAAACACCTCTGTCCGAAAGGACGTGTGGGTTCGAATCCCATACCCGGCACTTGTCCGATAAGCGGACGTTCACCTCCGCGTGAACGTCCGCTTATTGCTACACCAAGCCACGGCTGGTCACGCACAGTCGGTCCATGGAGTTCCACAGCCTCGAAATACGGCAAATGGCCCTCTCGCTGCTGCGCGGCGGAGCCAAGAACGCCGACGTGGCCCGACAGCTGAACGTGCCCCTCGGCACCGTGGGCTACTGGAAGCACAAGGACCGCGCCAAGCGTGGCGAATGCCCCGGCCGTCGCGCGCGCGACTGCGCTCGGTGCGACGGCGTCCCGCTGGACCGACCCGCCTACGCGTACCTCCTGGGCCTCTATCTGGGCGACGGCCATGTCAGCCGCTACTCCGGGCACCGGACCTGGAGCCTCATGATCACCCTCGACGACCACTGGCCCGGCATCCAGGACGAGGCGGAGGCGGCGCTCAAGGCGGTGTTCCCCCGCCACTCGACGTGCAGGGTGCGCGTGAAGGGGGCCCACAACATCAAGGTCTACTCGACGCACCTGCCCTGCATGTTCCCGCAGCACGGCCCCGGCAGGAAACACGAGCGCCTCATAGCCCTTGAACCGTGGCAGCAGGAGATCGTGGATCAACACCCGTGGGAGTTCGTCCGAGGATTGATCCACTCGGACGGATGCCGGATCACCAACTGGACCGTGCGGAACGGCAAGCGGTACGAGTATCCGCGTTACTGGTTCACCAACGTCTCCGGCGACATCCGGAATTTGTTCACGGACACGCTCGACCGGCTCGGGGTCGCGTGGACGAACTGCACGCGGAACGGGCAGCCGTACAACGTCTCCGTCGCGCGCAAGGGGTCCGTCGCGCTCATGGACGCGCACGTCGGGCCCAAGTACTAGCGGGCCGCAGGCCGTGGCCGCGTCGGGCGGACGGGGCCCGACGCGGGGGTGTTGCCGGGCGGCGTCAGCGGACCGGGTCGCCGATGTGGTGGACGCGGACCAGGTTGGTGGAGCCGGTGACTCCGGGGGGCGAGCCGGCGGTGATGACGACGACGTCGCCGCGCACGCAGCGGCCGATGCGCAGGAGTTCTTCCTCGACCTGGGCGACCATGGCGTCGGTGGAGTCGACGTGGGGGCCGAGGAACGTCTCCACGCCCCAGGTGAGGTTGAGCTGGGAGCGGGTGGCGGGGTCGGGGGTGAAGGCGAGCAGCGGGATGGGTGAGCGGTAGCGGGAGAGGCGGCGGACGGTGTCGCCGCTCTGGGTGAAGGCGACGAGGAACTTCGCTCCGAGGAAGTCGCCCATTTCGGCGGCGGCGCGGGCGACGGCTCCGCCCTGGGTGCGGGGCTTGCTGCGTTCGGTGAGCGGGGGGAGGCCCTTGGCGAGGATGTCCTCTTCGGCGGCTTCGACGATGCGAGACATCGTCTTGACCGTTTCGATGGGGTATTTGCCCACGCTGGTCTCGCCGGAGAGCATGACGGCGTCGGTGCCGTCGATGATGGCGTTGGCGACGTCGGAGGCTTCGGCGCGGGTGGGCCGGGAGTTGTCGATCATCGAGTCGAGCATCTGGGTCGCGACGATGACGGGCTTGGCGTTGCGCTTGGCCAGTTTGACGGCGCGCTTCTGGACGATCGGGACCTGTTCGAGGGGCATTTCGACGCCGAGGTCGCCGCGGGCGACCATGATGCCGTCGAAGGCGGCGACGATGTCGTCGATGTTCTCGACGGCCTGGGGCTTTTCGATCTTCGCGATGACGGGGAGGCGGCGGCCTTCCTCGTCCATGATGCGGTGGACGTCTTCGATGTCGCGGCCGCTGCGGACGAAGGAGAGGGCGATGACGTCGGCGCCGGTGCGCAGGGCCCAGCGGAGGTCGTCGATGTCCTTTTCGGAGAGGGCGGGGACGGAGACGGCGACGCCGGGGAGGTTGAGTCCCTTGTGGTCGGAGACCATGCCGCCTTCGATGACGAGGGTCTGGACGCGGGGGCCGTCGACGCCGGTGACTTCGAGGGTGACGCGGCCGTCGTCGACGAGGATGCGTTCGCCGGTGGTGACGTCGGAGGCGAGGCCCTTGTAGGTGGTGCCGCAGGTGTGGCGGTCGCCTTCGTGGTCTTCGACGGTGATGGTGAATTCGTCGCCGCGTTCAAGGAGTACGGGGCCTTCGGCGAATCGGCCGAGGCGGATCTTCGGGCCTTGAAGGTCGGCGAGGACGCCGACGCTGCGGCCGGTCTCGTCGGAGGCTTTGCGTACGCGCTGGTAGCGCTCCTCGTGTTCGGCGTAGGTGCCGTGGCTGAGGTTGAGGCGGGCGATGTCCATTCCGGCTTCGACCAGGGCTTTGATCTGGTCGTATGAGTCGGTGGCGGGGCCCAGGGTACATACGATTTTTGCTCGGCGCATGGGGCGAGCGTATGCCCCTACCAGGCAGTAGGAAATTGGTTCCGGGTGTCCACTCAACAACCTTTGGGCGAAAGGTTGTTGACAATTGTTGAATGTGCATGGGGGTGCTCTGATGAGCACCCCCATGGGCCTGCCGGTGCGCGCTTTCCGATCAGTTCGCGGGGGTCAGCGGGCGCTCGTGGCGGATGCCGGGCCGGCCGTCGATGGTCAGGGTCTCGACCTGGGTGAATCCGTTGCGGCGGAGCACGGCCATGGAGCCGGGGTTGTCCGGGGTGGTGACGGCGACGAGCCGGGTGAGCCCGTACGTGGACTGCGCGACGCGGCAGATCTCGGCGACGGCGGCGGTGGCCAGGCCGCGGCCGGCGGCGCTCTCGCCGATGCGGTAGCCGAGTTCGGCGCTGCCGTCCTCGATGTCCACGAGGTTGACGCGGCCGACCAGTTCGCCCTCGCGGGTGATGAGGACGTGGAAGCGGCACAGGCCGGTCTCCTGCTCGTCGAGCAGGGCGCGGTGGCGGGCGGCGAACTCGGTGAAGTACGCGTCGCCGCGGTCGGGGACGGTGCGGGCGAAGTAGGCGCGGTTGCGGCGCTCGAAGTCGAGGAGGGCCGGGGCGTGGTCGGCGCGGAGGCTCTCCAGGGTCCAGGCGCTGGCGTGGTCGCTGGCGTGCGCGCTGGCGTGCGCGCGGTCGTGGGCGTTCAGAGCTGGGGCGGGGTCATGGTGAAGCGGGCGTTCACCTGGGCGTGGACGGTCTGGCGCTGGGGTTCGAGGTCGAGGGGCGGGGCGGTTTCCTCGGAGGCGCTGAAGGCCATGGTGCGCATGCCGCCGGGTGCGGGCGGGTAGGCGGGGGCGTTCTCGGCGCCGAGGTCGGCGAGTTCGACGAGGGCGGCGAGTTCGGCGCCGAGGGCTGCGGCGTATTCGCGGGCGCGCTGGACGGCTTCGAGTACGGCTTGGCGGCGGGCCTCGCCGTGGGCGGGTGAGGTGGGGCGCAGGGCCCACCAGGGGCCGTCGACGCTGGTGAGTTCGAGGTCGGCGAGGCGGGTGGTGAGTTCGCCGAGGGCGGTGAAGTCGCCGAGTTCGGCGGTGATGTGGACGCGGCCGTGGTAGGCGCGGATGCGTTCGGCGCGGCCGTGGCGGGTGAGTTCGGGGTTGATGGAGAAGGCGCCGGTTTCGAGTTTTTCGACGGCGTCGCCGTAGCTTTTGACGAGGTCGAGGACGGTGTTGTTGCGGCGGGTGAGGTCTTCGAGTGCGGTGCGCCGGTCGGTGCCGCGGGCGGTGACGGTGACGGTGATGCGGGCGATTTCGGGGTCGACTTCGAGGTGGGCTTCGCCGCGTACGGCGACGCGGGGGACTTCGGGGGTTCCGTAGGGCTGGTGTGCGGATTCCTGGGTCATGTTTTCACTGTCGCACTGTCCGGGGGGTGTGCGGCGGATCCGGGCCGGGTCGGGCCGTGGTCCGCCGGACACCCCCTGGGTTCGTGTCCCGGCCCGGTGCCTACGGGAGGTTCCATTTCTGGTTGGGGGTTCCGCCGCAGGTCCAGAGCTGGAGGCGGGTGGCGTTCGCCGGGTTGTTGCCGGTGACGTCGAGGCATTTGTCGGCTTGCGGGTTGACGATGTCGCGGGCTGCGGGCAGGGCCCAGCGTTGTGCGGGGGTGCCGTTGCAGTCGTAGAGCTGGACGGGGGTGCCGTCGGCGGTGGCTCCGCCGGTCACGTCGAGGCATTTGCCGAGGGCGCGCAGGGTGCCGTCGGTGGCGGCGGTCCATTGCTGGGCGGGGCTGCCGTTGCAGTCGTAGAGCTGGACGGGGGTGCCGTTGGCGGTGTTGCCGCCGGCGACGTCGACGCATTTTCCGGCGAGGCCGGTGATCGGGCCGGTGCGGCCGGTGCCGGTGTCGGAGGTGGTGACGCGGACGTGGTCGACGACGAGTTGCTGGGGGAAGGCGGTGCTGGCGTCGGGGTCTCCGGGCCAGTAGCCGCCGACGGCGAGGTTGAGGATGAGGAAGAAGGGCTTGTTGAAGGCCCAGGTGCGACCGCCGAGGTCGGCGGGGGTGCGGCGCTGGTAGACGGTGCCGTCGACGGACCAGCTGATGGAGTTTGGTGCCCAGTCGACGGCGAAGGTGTGGAAGGCGTCGGCGAAGGCCTGGCCGCCGGGGAGGGTGTAGGCGGCGCCGATGCCGCCGGAGCCGGAGTATCCGGGTCCGTGCAGGGTTCCGTGGATGGTGGAGGGTTCGAATCCGACGTTCTCCATGATGTCGATCTCGCCGGAGTTCGGCCAGCCGACCTGGCCGATGTCGTTGCCGAGCATCCAGAACGCGGGCCACATCCCCTGGCCCCGCGGGACCTTGAGCCGGGCTTCGACGTGTCCGTAGGCCTGGGTGAAGCGGCCGGCGGTGTTGAGCCGGGCAGAGGTGTACTCGCACCGTCCGTACCAGCAGGTGTAGTTGGCGGGGTTCTCGCGGCGGGCGGTGATGACGAGGTGGCCCTGGCCGTCGAGGGCGGCGTTGCGGTTGCCGGCCGTGTAGTACTGCCGTTCGTGGTTGCTGACGTTGTCGCCGGTCTCGGTCTGCCATTTCGCGGGGTCGGCGGCGGCTCCGGCCGGTCCGTCGAATTCGTCGGTGAACGTGGCTGCGGCGGCTGCGGTCGTGGGGGTTGCCGAGGCGCCGGTGGAGGGGGCGGCGAGGCCGCCCCAGCAGAGCAGGGCGAGGGCGCCGAGTGCGGTGCGGCGGCGCCAGGTGGTGCGGATGGTCATGACATCACATCACTTCAGGTGGGGGGATGCACCTTCAACTGCCTTAGTTCAGTGCTTGATTGAAGGCTCATGACGGGGCCGCGTCAAGACATCGGCACCTGGTGGGGGTGTTGCGGCCGGTGGCCATCGGTCAGAATCTACGCGCGTTGTTCACGCCTATCAGGGGAGATGGCATGACGTTCGACCGTAGGAAGTTCCTGGGCACCTCGGCGGCGACGGGTGCTGCCGTCGCGCTGACGGGGGCCGCGAGCACCCCGGCCTCCGCCGCGGCGCAGGCGCCCGCGCAGCGGCAGCACACGTACGCGTTCACGGTGATGGGTACCACCGACCTGCACGGAAACGTTTTCAACTGGGACTACTTCACCGACAAGGAGTTCGACGACAAGGCGCACAACGATGTCGGCCTCGCGAAGATCTCGACGCTCGTGAACCAGGTCCGCGCGGACAAGGGGCGCCGCAACACCCTGCTGATCGACGCCGGCGACACGATCCAGGGCACCCAGCTGTCGTACTACTACGCCAAGGTGGACCCGATCACCGCGCGCCGCGGGCCGGTGCACCCGATGGCGCAGGCGATGAACGCGATCGGCTACGACGCGGCGGCGCTCGGGAACCACGAGTTCAACTACGGCATCCCGGTGCTGCGCAAGTTCGAGGAGCAGTGCGATTTCCCGCTGCTCGGGGCGAACGCGCTCGACGCGAAGACGCTGCGTCCCGCGTTCGCGCCGTACAGCATGCACCGGCTGCGCACCCCGCACGGGCGGGACGTGAAGGTGGCGGTGCTGGGGCTGACCAACCCGGGCATCGCGATCTGGGACAAGGCGAACGTGCAGGGCAAGATGACGTTCCCGGGTCTGGAGGAGCAGGCGGCGAAGTACGTGCCGAAGCTGCGTTCCATGGGGGCGGACGTGGTGATCGTGTCCGCGCACTCCGGTTCGAGCGGTACGTCCTCGTACGGTGACCAGCTGCCGTACATCGAGAACGCGGCCGCTCTGGTGGCGGAGCAGGTGCCGGGGATCGACGCGATCCTGGTCGGGCACGCGCACACGGAGATCCCGGAGTACCGGGTGAAGAACAAGGCGACCGGCAAGGACGTGGTGCTGTCGGAGCCCCTGAAGTGGGGCCAGCGCCTGACGCTGTTCGACTTCGAGCTGACGTGGTCGAAGGGCTGCTGGTCGGTGGCGAAGGTCTCGGCGCAGGTGCTGAACTCCAACACGGTCGCCGAGGACCCGAAGATCACCCGGCTGCTGTCGGACGAGCACCGCAAGGTCGTGGCGTACGTCAACCAGGTGATCGGTACTTCGACGCAGGCGATGTCCTCGGCGGAGGGCCCGGTCAAGGACGTCGCGATCATCGACCTGATCAGCCATGTGCAGGCGGAGACGGTGAAGGGGGCGCTGGCCGGTACGGAGTGGGCGGCGCTGCCGGTGGTCTCGCAGGCCTCGTGCTTCTCCCGGACGGCGGCCATCCCGGCCGGCCAGGTGACGATCAAGGACGCGGCGGGGCTGTACCCGTTCGAGAACACCCTTGAGGCGCGGCTGCTGACGGGTGCCCAGCTGAAGGACTACCTGGAGTTCTCGGCGCGGTACTACGTGCAGACGGCGGCGGGTGCGCCGGTGGACCCGGCGAAGCTGACGAACGCCGAGAACATCCCGGACTACAACTACGACGCGGTGTACGGGCTGGCGTACGACATCGACGTGGCGCAGCCGGCCGGTTCGCGGATCTCGGGGCTGTCGTTCCAGGGCAAGCCGGTGGATCCGGCGGCGCGGTTCGTGCTGGCGGTGAACAACTACCGGGCGTCGGGCGGCGGGAACTTCCCGCACGTGCCGCAGGCCAAGCAGGTGTGGGCGAATTCGGAGGAGATCCGCAACACGATCATCCAGTGGGTGAAGGCGAAGGGAACGGTCGATCCGGCGCAGTTCGCGTCGGTGGACTGGCGCCTGACGCGCGCCGGGGTTCCGGTGTTCTAGGGGGTGTCCGGCGCGGCCGGCCGCGGTGTGCTGCGGCCGGCCATGCCGGTGGTGCGGGTTCGGTCAGCGTTGCGCGCCGGCGCGGCGCATCCGGGCGGCGAGCAGCAGTCCGGCGCCGGCGACGAGCGCGGTGCCCGCGCCGCCCGCGATCAGGGGGGTGTGGTCGCCCGCGCCGGTGGTGGCGAGGGGGGCGCCGGTGTGGCCCTGGGCCGTGGTGGCGGTGTTGCCGGTGGCGGCGGCCGCGGTACCGGAGGCTGAGCCTGAGCCGGTACCGGAGCCGTTGCCCTGGTCCTGGCCGTCCTCGCCGGGGGCGGGCTTGTCCTTGTCCTTGGCCGCCTTGTCCTTCGCGCGGGCTTCGTACTGGCCCGTCTTGAGGAACTCGGTCCGGTCCGCGGGGGTGCCCGCGAGCGCGGCGCGGCCCGCCTTGACGAGTTCCGGACCGCCACCGTCGATGATCTTGGCGATGGCGACGCGGTTGTCCTGGTCGCGCAGCTCGTACTGGGTCACTTCGAGGAAGTGGCGCAGCTCGGCCGGGGTGGGCGATCCGTTCATGAGCTTGCTGATCGCCGCGCTGAGGATCGGGCCGTCCCAGCCTTCGTCGATGCGGGCCAGTTCGACCAGGTCGTCCGAGGCCTGGGCGAGGAACCGGCCGGTCTTCAGGAATGCGGCGCGGTCGGCGGGGGTGCCCCTCAGCGCTTTCTCGGCGGCTTCCTTCACGGCCGGGCCGCCGGCGGCGACCAGGCGGGAGATCTCGACCATGTTGTCGTCGTCGCGCAGCTCGTGCTGGGTCACCTCGTAGAAGTGGCGCAGCGTTTCGATGTCGTTCTTGCCGCTGAGGAGCTTGTTGATGCCCGCCTTCAGGGCGGGGCCCGCGTCGGCGGTGAGTCGGCTGATCGCGATGCGGTAGTCGTCCAGGCGGATCTTGTGCTGGTCGACTTCGATGAACTTCCGCATGGCCTGCGGGCCGTCGGCGATGGCCTTGCGGCCGGCTTCCTTCATGTACTCGCTGGCCATCGGGTGGGCGATGATCGCGAGGATGGTCTTGCGGTCCTCTTCGGTCCGGTCGGGCGCGTCCTGGTCCGGTGTGGTCGTCGCCGGCTGGTGGCCGGCGTCCGGGGTCCCGGGTCCGGCGGCGAACGCGGGTGACGCGATGAGGAC
This sequence comes from Streptomyces vinaceus, assembly GCF_008704935.1. Taxonomy (NCBI): domain Bacteria; kingdom Bacillati; phylum Actinomycetota; class Actinomycetes; order Kitasatosporales; family Streptomycetaceae; genus Streptomyces; species Streptomyces vinaceus. Next base: position 5,508,116 of record NZ_CP023692.1, on the reverse strand, counting down.
GGCCGGAGCAAGGGCAGCGGTGGTCACCGCTGCGGCGATCCGGGAAAACTTCACAGACAAAACCCCCTGGAAACGTTTCTTCGGCAGAAGAGACGTTCGACCCCTACGGATGGTTGTAGTGGCGGTGTTCCCGCCCCACGGGGCGGGAACACGGCGTGCGGGGGCGGCGGCGGGGGCGGGGTGCGATCACCGGGCGGCGGGCTCTCAGGGGTGTTCGACCAGCGGGAGCAGCTCGACCGTCGGGGCGGGCCGGGTGTGCTCGCGCTGTTCGAGGCCGAAGGTGGTGAAGGCCGTGCGCGCGGGCTGGGGGTAGGGCTCCTTGCCGGTGAGGGTGTTCAGGATGGCGGCGCTGCGCCAGGCGGCGAGTCCGAGGTCGGGGGCTCCGACGCCGTGGCTGTGGCGTTCGCCGTTCTGGACGAAGATGCTGCCGGTGACGCTGGGGTCGAGGATCATGCGGTGGCGTTCGTCGATGCGGGGCCGGCCGGAGGAGTCCTTGCGCAGGTAGGGGTCGAGGCCGGCGAGGAGGCTGGTGAGGGGTCGTTCGCGGTAGCCGGTGGCGAGGACGACCGCGTCGGTGGTGAGCCGGGAGCGGGTGCCCTGCTGGGCGTGGTCGAGGTGGAGTTCGACCTTGGTGGTGGCGACGCGGCCGGCGGTGCGGACGCTGACTCCGGGGGTCAGGACCGCGTCGGGCCAGCCTCCGTCGAGGGTGCGCCGGTAGAGCTCGTCGTGGATGGCGGCGATGGTCGCGGCGTCGATGCCCTTGTGGAGCTGCCATTGGGCGGGGACGAGCTGGTCGCGTACGGGCTCGGGCAGGGCGTGGAAGTAGCGGGTGTAGTCGGGCGTGAAGTGTTCCAGGCCGAGCTTGGAGTACTCCATGGGCGCGAAGGACGGGGTACGGGCGAGCCAGGTGAGGCGTTCGCGGCCGGGAGGGCGGGAGCGGAGCAGGTCGAGGAAGACCTCGGCTCCGGACTGGCCGGATCCGATCACCGTGACGTGCTCGGCGCCGAGGATGCGCCGGCGGTTGTCGAGGTAGTCGGCGGAGTGGATGACGGGGACGGTCGGGGCGTCGGCGAGGGGGCGCAGCGGTTCGGGGACGTAGGGGGCGGTGCCGATGCCGAGGGCGAGGTTGCGGGTGTAGGTGCGGCCGAGGGCGACGGCTTCGCGGTCGGTGTCGAGCTGGGTGTAGTCGACTTCGAAGAGGTCGCGTTCGGGGTTCCAGCGGACGGCGTCGACCTGGTGGCCGAAGTGGAGTCCGGGCAGGCGTCCGGCGACCCAGCGGCAGTAGGCGTCGTATTCGGCGCGCTGGATGTGGAACTGCTCGGCGAAGTAGAAGGGGAAGAGCCGTTCCTTGTGCCGGAGGTAGTTGAGGAAGGTCCAGGGGCTGGTGGGGTTGGCGAGGGTGACGAGGTCGGCGAGGAAGGGGACCTGGAGGGTGGTGCCGTCGATGAGCAGCCCGGGGTGCCAGCGGAAGTCGTGGCGCTGGTCGTAGAAGGCGGTGGCGAGTTGGCCGGCTCCTTGGTCGGGGAGGCCCTGGGCGAGGGCCGCGAGGGACAGGTTGAAGGGGCCGATGCCGATTCCGACGAGGTCGTGGGGTGCATCGAGCTGGGCGGTCATCGGTGGCTGCTGCCTTCCAGGAGGGTGACGAGGGTGTCCAGGTCCCGTGGGGTGGTGTGGGGGTTGAGCAGGGTGGCTTTGAGCCAGAGGCGGCCGTCGGCGGTGGCGCGGCCGAGTACGGCGTGGCCGCCCAGGAGGAGGGTGCGGCGCAGGGCGGCGAGGTCGGTGTCGTCGGTGTGGGTGGGGCGGAAGAGGACGGTGCTGATGGTGGGGGGTGCGTGGAGTTCGAAGCGGGGGTGTGCGTCGAGGAGGCGGGCGAGGTGGTGGGCGAGTGCGCAGGTGTGATTGATGAGGTGGGCGAGGCCTTCGCGGCCCAGTGAGCGCAGGGTGGCGGCGATCTTGAGGGCGTCGGGTCGGCGGGTGGTGCGCAGGGAGCGGCCGAGGAGGTCGGGCAGGCCCGCTTCGGTGTCGTCGGGGGCGTTGAGGTAGTCGGCCTGGTGGGCGAGGGGGGCCAGCAGGGCGGTGTCGGGGACGGCGAGGAGTCCTGCGGCCACGGGCTGCCAGCCGAGTTTGTGCAGGTCGACGGTGAGGGAGTGGGCGCGGGCCAGTCCTGCGAGGCGGGGCCGGTGGCGGGGGCTGAGGGCGAGGAGGCCGCCGTACGCGGCGTCGACGTGGAGGTCGGCGCCGTACCGCTCGCACAGGTCGGCGATGGCTTCGAGGGGGTCGATGAGGCCGGCGTCGGTGGTGCCGGCGGTGGCGGTGACGAGGACCGGCCCGGAGGTGGCCGCGAGGGTTTCGGCGAGCCGGGCGGGGTCGAGGGTGCCGGCGGGGGTGGGGAGGCTGGTGGCGGGGGGCAGGCCGAGGAGCCAGGCGGCGCGGGGCACGGAGTGGTGGGCGTTGGCTCCGTGGAGGACGGTCAGGGCCGGTCCGTGGCGTTCGCGGGCGAGGAGCAGGCCGAGTTGGTTGGCTTCGGTGCCGCCGGTGGTGACGAGGGCGTCGGGGCGGGGGGTGTCGTAGAACTCGGCGGCGAGGGTGCGGGTGAGGAGGGCTTCGATCGCGGAGGCGGCGGGGGCCTGGTCCCAGGAGTCGAGCGAGGGGTTGAGGGCGCAGGCGGCGAGGTCGGCGGCGGCCGCGACGGCGAGGGGCGGCCCGTGGAGGTGGGCGGCGCACAGCGGGTCGGCGGGGTCGGCGGCGCCTGCGGCGAGGACGCGCACGAGGGTCCGCAGTGCTTCGTGGTCGCCGTGGCCCTTTTCGGGGAGTACGTCGCCCAGCGCGGCGGCGACGCGGGCGGCGACGGCGTCGGGGCCGCCGGCCGGGATCGGCCCGCCGCGCTCCTCGGCTCCGTCGTGCAGGGCTTCGAGGACGGTGTCGAGGAGGGGCCGCAGGGCCCGTGGGCCGAGGAGGCCGCCGGCGAGCGGGGGCCCCGGGGGCGCGGGGGGTGGCGGCGGGGGTGCGGGCGGCGGGGTGCCGGGCGGCGCGGTCATGCGGTGTCCTCACGGGAACGGGTCTGCGGCAGGGGGCCGGCCCTGTCGTGGGGTGCCTGGCGGCGGGCGCTGCTGCGGTGACAGCCCGGTGGCCCGACCTGTACAACGATCAGACCCGAATGGGGTAACCGCCGGGGTTTGCCCGCTTGTTGTTTTTCGTGCGACGGGCGGTGGCGGCCGGTGGCGGCCCGCTGCCGCCGGGAACGCGGCCGGCCGCCCGCCCGGCCGGTGGGGGCGGGGCGGGCGGCCGGGAGGGGCCTGCGCGGGGAGCGCGTCAGGCGGAGCGCACGCGCAGGGCCCGGGCCAGGTCGTCGAGCTGGTCGACCAGCTTGCGGCGCAGGGCTGGGACGAGCGCGGGGTCGTCGAGGGCGGCGCGCCCGGCCCGGAGGTTGTCCTCGTCGACGGCGTGGCCGGGGAAGGCGTAGCGGCCGGCGGCTTCGGCGATCGCGGGGCCGCGGCGGGCGCCGAGGGCGATGGCCTCGGTGTAGAAGCGCGGTACGTACTCCCGTACGAGCTCGGCCTGTTCGGGCTGCCAGAAGCCCTGGGCGGTGGCGCTGAAGAGGTAGTTGGAGAGGGAGTCGTCGCGGAAGAGGCGTTCCCAGGCGGCGGCCTTCGCCTCGGCGGCCGGGAGCGCGGCGCGGCAGCGGGCGGCGCCTTCCCGGCCGGTGGCGCTGGGGTCGGCGGCGAGCGCCGCGTCGATCTCGCGCTCCCCGACGGCCCCGAGGACGGACAGCCGGGCGAGGATGCGCCAGCGCAGCTCGGGGTCGAGTTCGGGGCCGCCGGGCACGGTGTCGTCCTCCAGCCAGGCGGCGAGGGTGTCGGGCTGGGTGGCGGCGTCGATGAGGGCGCGTACGGCGGACAGGCGCAGCCCGGGGTCGGAGCCGTCCTCGGTGCGCCGCAGCAGGGCGCGGGCGATGGAGGTGAGGGTGGCGAGCGCCTCGGTGCGGTCTTCGGGGGCGAGGTAGTGGTCGGCGATGTGGTGGCGGGTGAAGCCGAGCACGCTCTGGACGATGGCGAGGTCGGCTTCGGCGGGCAGGTGCGCGCCGGCGGTGGCCAGGTAGGCGGCGGGTTCGAGTTCGCCGTCGCGGACCATGTCGCGCAGGGAGTTCCAGACCACGGCCCGGGTGAGGGGGCCGGGGAGGGCGGACAGGTCGCGCAGGGCGGTGTCGATGGAGCTCCGGTCGAGGCGGATCTTGGCGTAGCCGAAGTCGCCGTCGTTGAGGAGGAGCAGGGCGGGGCGGGGGCCGCTGAAGGAGAGGATCTCGTCGGAGGGGACGTCGACGGTGAGGAGTTCGCGGCACTCCAGGGTGTCGTCGGGTTCGCGGTCGTAGAGGCCGACGCCGATGTGGTGGGGGCGGGTGCCCCGGTGGTCGACGGTGAGGGTCCAGCCGCCGTGGCTCTCCTCGATGCGGGGGGTGAGGGTGTCGATGCCGGTGGTGCGCAGCCAGATCTCGGCCCAGGCGTGGACGTCGCGGTCGGTGTGGGCGGCGAGGGATTCGACGAGGTCGGCGAGGGAGGCGTTGGCGAACTTGTGGCGGGTGAAGTGGGTGTTGATGCCGGCGAGGAAGTCCTTCTCGCCGAGCCAGGCGACGAGTTGGCGCAGGGCGGAGGCGCCCTTGGCGTAGGAGATGCCGTCGAAGTTGAGGAGGGCGCTGGCGGTGTCGGGGACGGCGTCGGGGTCGGGGGCGACGGGGTGGGTGGAGGGCCGCTGGTCGGCGTCGTAGCCCCAGGGCTTGCGGTCCATGGCGAATTCGGTCCAGGTGCCGGTGAAGCGGGTGGCCTCGGTGACGGTCTGGTAGCCCATGTACTCGGCGAAGGACTCGTTGAGCCAGATGTCGTCCCACCAGCGCAGGGTGACGAGGTCGCCGAACCACATGTGGGCCATCTCGTGGGAGATGGTCATGGCGCGGCGCTGGCGCTGGGTGTCGGTGACGGCGGAGCGGAAGACGTATTCGTCGCGGAAGGTGACCAGGCCCGGGTTCTCCATGGCGCCGGCGTTGAACTCGGGGACGAAGGCCTGGTCGTAGGAGTCGAAGGGGTAGGGCTCGGAGAACTTCTCGTGGTAGCGGTCGTAGCAGGCGGTGGTGACGGAGAGGATCTCCTCGGCGTCGGCGTCGAGGTGGGGGGCGAGGGAGCGCCGGCAGTGGATGCCGAAGGGCAGTCCGGCGTGTTCGGTGCGGACGCTGTGCCAGGGGCCCGCGGCGACGGCGGCGAGGTAGGTGGAGATGACGGGGGTGGGGGCGGACTTCCAGATGCCGGCGCCGTCGCCTTCGCGGTCGCCGACGCGTTCGGTGATGCCGTTGGCGAGGACGGTCCAGTGGGCGGGGGCGGTGACGGTGAACTCGAAGACGGCCTTGAGGTCGGGCTGGTCGAAGGCCGGGAAGACGCGCTGGATGTCGTCCATGAACATCTGCGTGTAGACGTACGTCTCGCCGTCCGCGGGGTCGGTGAAGCGGTGCAGGCCCTCGCCGGTGCGGGAGTAGCGCATGCGGGTGGCGAGGCGCAGCTCGTGGGGGCCTTCGCCGAGGCCGGTGAGGGCGAGGCGGTTGTCGGCGAGGTCGGCGGGATCGAGGGGGCTGCCGTCGAGTTCGGCGGAGTGCAGTTCGTCCGGTTTCAGCTCTACGAAGGTGTCCGCGGCGGTGCGGGCGGTGAACCGGATGACGGTCGTGGACTCGAAGGTGTCTTCGCCGCCGGTGAGGTCGAGGGTGACGGCGTAGTGCTGGACGTCGATGAGCTGGGCTCGGAGCTGCGCTTCGTTGCGCGTCAGTGCGGACATGGGGCCCATGCTGCCCGAAGGGCGGGCCCCGGTCGCGGCCTCCGCGTCCGCTCTCGGCCTAGTCCTCGCCGGCGGCGATCGTCTCGTGGTGGCGGATGACCTCGGCGATGATGAAGTTGAGGAGCTTCTCGGCGAACGCGGGGTCGAGTTTGGCGTTCTCGGCGAGCTGGCGCAGGCGGGCGATCTGGTTGGCCTCGCGGGTCGGGTCGGCCGGGGGCAGCTGGTGCTTGGCCTTGAGGTGGCCGACCTGCTGGGTGCACTTGAAGCGCTCGGCGAGCATGTGGACCACGGCCGCGTCGATGTTGTCGATGCTGTCGCGCAGCCGCGCCAGCTCGGCGGCGACGGACTCGTCGACGGCGCCGGGGGTGGCGGCTGCTGCGGTGGCGGCTTCGTCGGGGGCGCTGTTGTTCATGGTTCCCGAGAATACGTGGCGGGCGCGTGTGGTTCATCGGCGAGCCGGTCCGTGAGACGGGGGCACCGTTCAGAGCGGCAGGACGGCCGTGACCAGCCAGCCTCCCTCCGGGGCGGGGCCGGCGGCGAGGGAGCCGCCGAGGGCCTCGGCGCGCTCGGCCATGCCGACGAGGCCGTACCCGCCGCCGCGGGCGGTCTCGGAGAGGCGGGCCGGGCGGCCCCCGTCGTCGGCGACGCGGATCTCCAGTCCGGCGGGGACGGTCCTGAGGCCGACGCGGACGGCGGTGGCGGTCGCGGCGTGCTTGGCCGTGTTGGTGAGGGCTTCGAGGACGATGCGGTGGGCGGTGGCGGCGACGTCGCCGGGCAGCCGCTGCGCCAGCCCCTCTTCGACGTACAGGGCGACGGGCGGCCCGGTGGCGGAGAACCGCTCGGTGAGCGTGCGGATGTCGGCGAGGCCGGCGACGGGGGCGGTGCCGGGGCGGCCTCCCGCGGAGGGCTGGTCCCCGCTCTCGCGCAGGACCTTGACGAGGCGGCGCATGGAGCCGAGGGCCTCGTCCCCGGCGGTCTCGATGCGGCCGAAGATCTCGGCGGCCCGTTCGGCCGTGACGTGCGTGAAGCGGGCGGCGCGGGCCTCCACCACGATGCCGGTGACGTGGTGGGCCACGAGGTCGTGCAGCTCCCGGGCCAGCTCCAGGCGCTCCGCCGTGCGTACGGCGTGCAGCTCGCGCACCCGCTGGCCGGACTGCAGGCGCAGCAGGAGCGAGTAGGCGCCGACGACGACGGCCAGGACGGAGAACAGGAGCGTGAACCGGCCGGGGTCGGTGTCGCGGACGGGTACGGCCATGCAGCCGAGGCCGAGGAGGGGGCCGAGGACGGCGGCGGTGCGGACCGGGGCGCGCAGCAGTACCTGGGAGAGCAGGACGAGCAGGGCGATGGCCTCGCCGCCGCCCCAGACGACCAGGGGGTGGTTGCCGAAGATCAGCAGGAGGGTGACGGTCCAGGTCACGGCGGCGGCGAACCAGGCGCGGGTGAGGAGGGGGATGCGCGGCCAGGGGGCGGCGCTGAGGCAGACGAGGATGCCGGAGATCCACACGGCGGCGTGGGGGAGGCTGGGCTGGCGGGCGAGGACGACGCCCTCGAAGGTGACGAGGGCGAGCAGGACGAGGGAGAGGGTGAGCCGGATCCCGTCGGCGGTGTGCGGATGGCGCCGGGCCCAGGAGGCGAGCGGGCTCACGTCGGGGGCGCGGCCAGGCCGGACTCCCAGGCCCAGGCGGCGATCTCCACGCGGTTGCGGGCGTCGAGTTTGGTCTGGACGTTGGCCAGGTGGGTTTTGACGGTGGACAGGGAGACGAACAGCTCTCCGGCGATCTCGGCGTTCGTCCGGCCGCGCGCCACGCACCGTACGACGTCCTGTTCCCGCTCGGTCAGGGGCTCGGTGGGGCGGCGGGTGCTTTGGGCGGCGGAGGCCCGGGGGGCCATTTCGCGCAGCAGCCGTACGGTGATGGCGGGCGAGACGAGGGAATCGCCGACGGCCGCCGCGCGGACCGCCTCAACCAGCATCGCGGGGCTGGCGTCTTTGAGGAGGAACCCCGATGCTCCTCCGTGGAGCGCGGCGTGGACGTACTCGTCGAGGTCGAAGGTGGTGACGATCACGATGCGCGGACCGTCCCGGTCGGCGAGGCGCCGGGTGACTTCGAGCCCGTCCAGCTTCGGCATGCGGATGTCGAGGAGGAGGACGTCCGGCCGGTGTGCGGCGACGGCCGCGAGCGCGGCCTCGCCGTCGGGGGCGTCGGCGACGACCTCGATGTCCGGCTGGCTTTCGAGGATCATCCGGAATCCGGTCCTGACCATCTCCTGGTCGTCGGCGATGACCACTCTGATCGCCATGCGCTGCCTGCCCCACTGTCGCCCGCTGTCCGTGCCCTCCCATGGGACCGGCGGGCGGGCCGGCCCGCAACCGGGCGGGGCCGGGCCGGCGGGGTGTCGGCCGCGGGCCACTGCGGCCGACCTTACGGACGTACGGGGCCCGGGGCCTCGTCCTTCCGGCTCCGGTGTGCTCGGCCGGAAGGACGAAGCGCGGGGGTCGGAGGGGTCAGAGGGTCGCGGCCGCGTTCTGGATGGCCGTGGCGAAGGTCGAGACCTCGGTGTAGACGCCGGGGAAGTTGGGCCGGGCGCAGCCCTCGCCCCAGCTGACGATGCCGACCTGGATCCAGGCGTTGTTGTTGTCGCGGCGGAACATGGGGCCGCCGGAGTCGCCCTGGCAGGTGTCCACGCCGCCCTGGGGCAGTCCGGCGCAGATCTCCTCGCCGGGGACGAGGTCGCTGCCGTAGGAGCTCTGACAGCTGGCGTCGGAGACGAAGGGGACGGTGGCCTTCATCAGGTACCGCTGCTGGCCGCCGCCCTCGCGGGTGGCGCCCCAGCCGGCGACGGTGAAGGTGCCGTTGTCGAAGGCCTTGGTGTCGGCGATCTTGAGGGTGGGCAGGTTGATCGGCTTGGCGAGCTTGATGAGGGCCCAGTCCTTGCCCTTGCCGTTGTAGCCGGGGGCCTGGAGGACCTTGGTGGACTTGACCTTGATGGCGCTGGAGCTGTTGAGGTCGACGACTCCGGCGGTGGCGGTGATGGAGGTGTTGTTGCCGGAGCCGTTCACGCAGTGGGCGGCGGTGAGGACGATCTGCTGGGTGTAGAGGGCTCCGCCGCAGCCCATGGAGAGGCGGACCATGAACGGGAACTCGCCCTGGGCGGCGCGGGTGCCGCCGACGACGGGTGCCTGGGAGGCGTTGGCCGCGCCGGGCTGGAGGCTGACGGCGGCGAGCGCCACCGCGCCGACGGCGAGGGTGCGCCTGAGGAGTGCGGCAAGGGTGGACATGGTCGACACACTGCCTTTCGTGGGGGGTTGGGCCGTGCGCGTCATCGGGTGAATGACACGTACATGTCACACCCGCCTCTGACCGGACATCAAGAACGCGTTTTCGGACAACGTGCGGTCCGGGGGGCGCCATGACGTGGAACGGCCGGCGCGCCAGCCCCGTCGAGCACGGATTTCCGCATCTCGACACCGTCCGCGCGGCGATCACCGCCCTCTTCCGGCGGCTCTCCTACGAGGGGATCCGCACCTACGACACGAGCTTCTCCCCCGCCGACGCCGCCTTCGGCGCCGACGAGGACCTCCACCTCGGCGCGCACCGCGTGGCCTCCGCGATCGTGCGCGCGCTGCGGCTGCCCGACGCCCGGATGGTGGTCTGCTTCGGGGCGATGGAGCAGGCGGCCACCGTCGAACTGACCGCCGGGCCCGAGTACTTCATCGAGGTCAACGACCGCTTCCGCACCCACCGCCGCGATCTGGCCGCCGCCCTCGCCCACGAGGTCACGCACGTCCTGCTGCACCGGCTGGACCTGCGCTTCCCCCTCACCGCCGACAACGAGATCCTCACCGACACCGCCGCCGCCTACCTCGGGGCCGGCTGGCTGCTCCTCGACGCCTACCGCCAGGACGAGCTCACCCACCAGAAGCTCGGCTACCTCACCCCCGAGGAGTTCGGCTACGTCCTGGCCCGGCGCGGCCTGCTGCTCGGCGAGGACCCGTCCCCCTGGTTCACCAGCCCGCAGGCGTACGAGGCGTACGTGCGCGGCCGCGCGCTCGCCCAGCGGGAGCTGCGCCGGGCCCCGCTGGCGGCCGCCGACCGGGCGGAGCGGCGGCGCTACACCCGGGACCGGCGGGCGGGCACCGCCGCGCCGGGGGCCCCGTACCGCTTCGAACGGGATCCGGCGGGGGACGCGCGGGTGAGCTTCCCGTGCCCGGTGTGCGGGCAGCGGCTGCGGCTGCCGGTGCGCGGGCCGGTGCGCGCCCGGTGCGGGCTGTGCCGCACGGTGCTGGACTGCGACACCTGAGCGGGCGCCGGCCGGACGCGGGCGCGGCGCGAGCGCGGCGTCGACGGGGCGCAAGTATCCGGGCCGAGAAGGGACAAGTTGTGGGGCTGAGAGCGGTTCAAAGCGCGACCGGCATGGGTAGTCCTATCCCATCGCACGAGTGACGGTACGGCCCCGACCCCCCCGCCAGGGGGCCGGGGCCGTTCCTGCGTCATGACCCACCGACCGGTCCCGGTCGCCGGGCACCGTCAGGTCCTCGGCGCAGCCGGCCGACTAGGCACCGCTCGCCTGCATGCGGTGCAGGCGGACGGCGAAGTGGGCGGCCGCCGCGGCCGCCACGACGTTCAGGACGTCTCCGGCCACGCCCGGCGTCACCGCGTCCAGGTAGGCGTCGAGGTCGGCCGCCGAGCGGTAGCGCAGCGCGGCGTACTGCTGGAGCAGGACCGGCTCAGGTGCTCCTGGGAGGCGAACGCGAAGCCCTCGTCCATGTCCGCCCCCGCACGGGCGCTGATGCCGACGTACGCGGCGAAGACTTAGCCGGCCGCGACCGCGGCCAGCGCGGCGCACACGGTCGTGAGCAGGACGTCCCTGCGGCCGGCCGCCCGGCCGGGGAGAGGCGGGCCCGTCCAGGCAAAACCGCAGGTCGCCGCCCGCGGCCGCGCTGTGGAGCGCGGCCGCGGGCGGCGGACGAGTACGGGCTGTCCGCGCGGCCGGCTACTGCGCCCCGTAGACCGGGTGCGGGGGTTCGCATTCCGCGAGGAGTTTCGTCGCCGCCTCGCCCGCCTCCGTCGGGGTCCAGCGGGCTCCGCGGTCCGCCGTCGGGCCCGGGCGCCAGCCCTCCATCACCGTGATCCGGCCGCCCTCCGCCTCGAAGACCCTGCCCGTGACCCCCGCCGAGGCGTCCGAACCCAGCCACACCACCAGCGGCGAGACGTTCTCCGGGGCCATCGCGTCGAAGGCGCCCGCCCCCGGCTCCGTCATCGTCTCCGCGAACGTCCGCTCCGTCATCCGGGTCCGCGCCGCCGGGGCGATCGCGTTGACCTGGACCCCGTACCGGCCCATCTCCGCCGCCGCGACCAGCGTCATGCCGAGGATGCCGGCCTTGGCGGCGCTGTAGTTGCCCTGCCCGACCGAGCCCAGCAGCCCCGCCCCCGAGGAGGTGTTGACCACCCGCGCGGCCACCGCGCGGCCCGCCTTCGCCTGCGCCCGCCAGTGCGCCGCCGCGTACTTCAGCGGCAGGAAGTGCCCCTTGAGGTGCACCCGCATCACCGCGTCCCAGTCCGCCTCCTCCAGGTTCACCAGCATCCGGTCCCGCAGGAACCCGGCGTTGTTGACCAGCGTGTCCAGCCGGCCGAACGCCGTCAGCGCCGCCCCGACCAGGGAGGACGCTCCCTCCGGGGAGGCGATGTCCTCGCCGTGGGCCACCGCCTGGCCGCCCAGCGCCCGGATCTCGGCGACCACCCGCCCGGCCGGGCTGTCCTCCCCCGGCTGCCCGTCGAGGCCCACCCCGAGGTCGTTGACGACGACCTTGGCCCCCTCCGCCGCGAAGGCCAGCGCGTGGGCCCGGCCCAGCCCCCGACCGGCGCCCGTCACGATGACCACACGACCCTCGGCAAGTCCCATCTCAACTCTCCTTGTTGACCGTTGCCGCATCCAGAAACGCAGGGCGCTCCCCGCCGCCGTGCAGGAGCAGGCTCGCCCCGCTCACATACCCCGCCCGGCCCGAGGCAAGAAACACCGCCGCCGCCCCGACGTCCGAGGGATCGGCAAGTCTGCCCAGCGGAACCGTCGCCGCGACGGCGTCGATCCCCGCCTCGTCCCCGTAGTGGAGATGGGCCAGTTCGGTCCGCACCATGCCCAGGACCAGCGAGTTCACCCGTACCTCGGGCGCCCACTCCACGGCCATGGACCGGGCCAGGTTCTCCAGTCCCGCCTTCGCCGCCCCGTACGCGGCCGTCCCGGGCGATGGCCGGGTCCCGCTGACGCTGCCGATCATCACCACCGAGCCCCGGCTGTCGCGCAGGCGCGGGTACGCGGCCAGCGAGGCCGTCATCGGCGCGAGCAGGTTCAGCTCGACGACCCGCGCGTGCCGCTCGGCCTCGCCCTCCCCCAGCAGCCGGTACGGGGTCCCCCCGGCGTTGTTGACCAGGCAGTCGAGCCGCCCGTACCGGTGCTCCACCGCCCCGAAGAACTCCTCGACGGCGGCCGGATCGCGCAGGTCCAGGGCGGTGAACGAGGCCGTACGGCCGTCCGCGGCGACCGGCTCCCGCGGCGGGCGGCGGGCGCAGACGACGACTTCGGCGCCCGCCCGCAGGAACGACCGGGCGATCCCGGCGCCGACGCCGCGGGTTCCGCCGGTGACGACGACGACCCTCCCGTCGAGCTCCATAGGCTGCTACCTTCCCCACCTAACAAATGTTTGGTGGAAAGGTAGCTGATCCTCCCATGGGTGTCTCCACCTCAAGCCCCGGCAAGGGCATCGCACTCGTCACGGTCGACTTCCCACCCGTCAACGCCCTTCCCGTACAGGGCTGGTACGAGCTCGCCGACGCCCTGCGCGCCGCCGGCCGCGACCCCGCCACCCGCTGCGTCGTACTGGCCGCCGAGGGCCGCGGCTTCAACGCCGGCGTGGACATCAAGGAGATGCAGCGCGACACCGGCCACGGGGCCCTCATCGGCGCGAACCGCGGCTGCTACGAGGCCTTCGCCGCCGTGTACGAGTGCGAGGTGCCCGTCGTCGCGGCCGTCCACGGGTTCTGCCTGGGCGGCGGCATCGGACTCGTCGGCAACGCCGACGCGATCGTGGCCAGCGAGGACGCGAGCTTCGGACTCCCCGAGCTCGACCGGGGCGCCCTCGGCGCCGCCACCCACCTGGCCCGGCTCGTCCCGCAGCACCTGATGCGCGCCCTCTACTACACCTCCCGCACCGCGAGCGCCGCCGAACTGCACGCGCACGGCTCGGTGTGGAAGGTGGTGCCGCGCGCGGAGCTGCGGGACGCGGCGCTGGAACTGGCCGCCGAGATCGCGCGGAAGGACGGCTACCTGATCCGGCTGGCCAAGGCGGCCATCAACGGCATCGACCCCGTCGACGTGCGGCGCAGCTACCGCTTCGAGCAGGGGTTCACCTTCGAGGCGAACCTCAGCGGGGTCGCCGACCGGGTCCGCGACACCTTCGGAGGGCCGGCGGCGCCGGCGTCCGCGGGGAAGGAGCACTCATGACCGACAAGACGATGACCCCCGAAGAGGTGGTCGGGCGACTGCGCAGCGGGATGACGCTGGGCATCGGCGGCTGGGGTTCGCGGCGCAAGCCCATGGCCCTGGTGCGGGCACTGCTCCGCAGCGAGATCACCGATCTCACCGTGGTCTCGTACGGCGGCCCCGACGTCGGCGTGCTCGCGGCCGCCGGCCGGATCCGCCGCCTCGTCGCCCCCTTCGCCACCCTCGACTCGATCCCGCTGGAGCCGCACTTCCGGGCCGCCCGCGAGAGCGGCGCCCTCACCCTCACCGAGTACGACGAGGCCATGTTCATGTGGGGCCTGCACGCGGCCGCGAACCGGCTGCCCTTCCTCCCCGTCCGGGCCGGCCTCGGCTCCGACGTCATGCGGGTCAATCCGGAGCTGCGCACCGTCACCTCCCCCTACGCCGACGGCGAGGAGTTCGTCGCCGTCCCCGCCCTGCGCATGGACGCCGCCCTCGTCCACCTCAACCGCGCCGACCGCCTCGGCAACGCCCAGTACCTGGGCCCGGACCCGTACTTCGACGACCTGTTCTGCGAGGCCGCGGACGCCGCGTACGTCTCCTGCGAGCAGCTCGTGGAGACCGCCGAACTCGCCAAGGCCGGCCCCCCGCAGTCCCTGCTGGTCAGCCGGCACTCCGTCACGGGCGTCGTCGAGACCCCGAACGGAGCGCACTTCACCTCCTGCGTCCCCGACTACGGGCGCGACGAGGCCTTCCAGAAGCTGTACGCGGCCACCCCCTGGCCGGAGTTCCGCGCCCGCTTCCTCTCCGGCGGCAGCGAGCAGGCCTACCAGTCGGCCGTCCAGGCCTGGCACGAGGAGGAGCGTTGAGCAGCCCGACCACCACCGCCGGCCGCGCGGAGTACTGCGTGATCGCCTGCGCCGAGGCCTGGCGCGGAAACGGGGAGGTGCTGGCCAGTCCGATGGGGCTGATCCCGTCCTTCGGGGCCCGGCTGGCGAAGCGGACCTTCTCCCCCGACCTCCTGCTGACCGACGGCGAGGCGCTGCTCGTCGGTCTCGACGGGGAGACGGAGGGCTGGCTCCCGTACCGGCGCCACCTGGCGATGGTCACCGGCGGGCGGCGGCACGTGATGATGGGCGCGAGCCAGATCGACCGGTTCGGCAACCAGAACATCTCCTGCATCGGCGACTGGGCCCGGCCCACCCGCCAGCTCCTCGGAGTGCGCGGCGCGCCCGTCAACACGCTTAACAATCCGGTGAGTTACTGGATCCCTCGGCATTCGGCGCGGGTGTTCGTCGAGCGGGTCGACATGGTGAGCGGGGTGGGCCACGACCGGGCGGCGGCGGCCGGGGTGACCCGCTTCCACCGGCTCCCGCGCGTGGTCAGCGATCTCGGCGTCTTCGACTTCGAGGGCCCGGACCACTCGATGCGGCTGGCCTCCCTGCACCCGGGCGTCACCGTGGAACAGGTCCGGGCGGCCACCGGGTTCGAGCTGGCGCTCCCCGCCGAGGTCCCGTACACGCGGGAGCCGACCGCCGAGGAGCTGCGGCTGATCCGCGAGGTGATCGACCCGAAGGGGCTGCGCGACCGGGAAGTGCGGGCCTGAGGCGATGACGACGGCGACGCCGCTGAGGACGGCGTTCACGGAACTGGTCGGGGTGGCGCACCCGATCGTGCAGACGGGCATGGGCTGGGTGGCCGGCCCCCGGCTGGTGTCGGCGGCCGCGGGCGCGGGCGCCCTCGGCATCCTGGCCTCGGCGACGATGACGGTGGAGGAGCTGCGCGCGGCGGTCCGCGAGGTCCGTTCCCGTACGGACGCCCCGTTCGGGGTGAACCTGCGCGCGGACGCGGGGGACGCGGCCGAGCGGGTCCGGCTGATCATCGACGAGGGCGTACGGGTGGCCTCGTTCGCGCTCGCCCCGTCGAAGGAGCTCATCGCCCGGCTCAAGGACGCGGGCGTGGTGGTGATCCCCTCGGTCGGGGCCCGCCGGCACGCCGAGAAGGTCGCGGCCTGGGGCGCGGACGCGGTCATCGTGCAGGGCGGCGAGGGCGGCGGGCACACCGGGGACGTGGCCACGACCGTGCTGCTGCCGCAGGTGGTCGACGCCGTGGACATCCCGGTGGTGGCGGCGGGTGGCTTCCACGACGGGCGCGGGCTGGTCGCCGCCCTGTCGTACGGGGCCGCGGGCATCGCCATGGGCACCCGTTTCCTGCTGACCTCGGACTCCACCGTCCCCGACGCGGTCAAGGCCCGGTACCTGGCGGCGGGGGTCAAGGACGTCACGGTCACGACGGCCGTGGACGGACTCCCGCACCGGATGCTCCGTACCGAGCTCGTGGCGTCCCTGGAGCGGGCGGGCCGGACCAGGGCGCTGGCCCGGGCGGTCCGGCACGCGGCCGCGTTCCGCGGGCTGTCGGGCCTGTCCTGGGCGCAGATCGTGCGCGACGGCCTCGCGATGAAACACGGCAGGGACCTGTCCTGGAGCCAGGTCCTGCTCGCCGCGAACACCCCCATGCTCCTCAAGGCGTCCATGGTCGAGGGCCGTACGGACCTCGGCGTCATGGCATCGGGCCAGGTCGCGGGGGTGATCGAGGATCTCCCGTCCTGTGCGGAGCTCGTCGCCCGCGTCATGGCCGAGGCCCACGGTGTGCTCGCACACCTGCGGTCGCTCGACTCCCTGCCACCACCAGGGTGACCCTCCTCCTCCGTTGCAGGAGCAGCCAGATGAGCCGTGCCCGGATCCGCCTGGCGATCGCGGTGTTCGCGTCCGCCCTCGCCATCGGGACCCTGCCCGCCGCCGCGCACGCCGCGCCGAGGGGGCACAGCACCACCGCAAGCACCCCCGCCGGCCGGTACCACCCGCAGGCGGAAACGATGCGCCAGATCCCCCTCCAGGGCGCGGTCAACGTCCGCGACCTGGGCGGCTACCCCACCTGGAGCGGCGGCCGGGTCCGCCAGGGGCTGGTCTACCGCTCCGACGCGCTCGCCAAGCTGACCCCGGCGGACGTCACCACCCTCTCCGGTCTCGGCCTGGGGAAGGTCGTCGACTTCCGCATCCCCATGGAGCTCCAGTACGACGGCGCCGACCGGCTGCCCGCCGGGCTCACCGCCACCTCCCGGCCCGTCAGCGACCTCGGCCTGTACGCCACCCTCCTCGGCGCGATATCCAGCGGCGACCCCGCCACGCAGGAGCAGATGCTCGGCGGCGGCCGCGCCGAGGCCTACATGCGCGACATCTACCGCACCTTCGTGACCGGCCCCGAGAACCGGGCGCAGTTCGCGACGACGCTGCGGGAGATCGCGGACGGCAAGCAGGGCCCGCTGCTGTACCACTGCACCTCGGGCAAGGACCGTACCGGCTGGATGAGTTACGTCCTGCTGCGCGCGCTGGCCGTCCCCGAGTCCACCGCCACGAGCGACTACCTCGCGTCGAACACCTTCCGCGCCGCGTACGACGCCCAGCTGCGGGCGGGCCTGAAGCAGTCCGGGCGGATGCAGAACCCGGACCTGCTGATCCCGCTCCAGGAGGTCCGCCAGGACTACCTGGACGCGGCGACCGCGCAGATGGACGCGGACTACGGCGGCTTCTACGGCTACCTCACGGACGGCCTCGGCCTGGACCTGCGCACCCTCGCGAAGCTCCAGGACAAGCTGGTGCGCTGAACCGTCCCGCACGGCGGACGGCACAGCACGACGCCGGGCGGCACCCACAGGTGCCGCCCGGCGTCATCGCGTTCACGGAGACGGGTCAGACCGCCCGGCGCCGCCCCTGGCCCCCGGTGCCGACGCGGCTGCGCGAGGAGGCCGCGGCCGCACCGCCGCCGGAGCCGGAGCCGGCTCCCGCGGCGCGCCGGGCCTGGCCGCCGTTGCCCGCACCGGCGGAGCCGCCCTGGCCGCGCCGGGTCTGCTGCGACCCGGCCGACGCGCCCGCGCCGCCCTGGCCGGAGCCCGGGGCGCCGGACCGGCGGCCCCGGCCGCCGGCCGCCGGAGCGGCGCCCGTGGCGGAGCCGGTACGGGCGCCGCCCGACCGGCGGCGGGAGCCGGAGCCACCACCCGAGCCGCCGCGCGCCTTGGCGGGGGCCGGCTGCTGCGGCACCTCCAGCACGACGGGGATACCCGAGGGCTCCTTGGCGCCGGTGAGCCGGGACAGCTCCTCGTCGGAGGACTTGATCTGCGCGGTGCGCGGCGAGATGCCGGCGTCCGACATCAGGCGGGACATGTCCCGCTTCTGGTCGGGCAGCACCAGGGTGACCACGCTGCCGGACTCGCCGGCGCGCGCGGTACGGCCGCCGCGGTGCAGGTAGTCCTTGTGGTCGGTCGGCGGGTCGATGTTGACGACCAGGTCGAGGTCGTCGATGTGGATGCCGCGCGCGGCCACGTTGGTGGCGATCAGTGCGGTGACCTCACCGGTCTTGAACCAGTCCAGGGTCCGGTTGCGCTGCGGCTGCGAGCGGCCGCCGTGCAGGCCGGAGGCGCGGACGCCGTCCGCCTGGAGCTTCTTGACCAGGCGGTCGACACCGCGCTTGGTGTCCACGAACATGATCACCCGGCCGTCGCGAGCGGCTATGCGCGTGGCGACGGCCTTCTTGTCGGTCTCGTCCATGACGTACAGGACGTGGTGCTCCATCGTGCTGACCGCGCCGGCGGACGGGTCGACGGAGAAGGCGACCGGGTCGGTCAGGAACATCTTGACGAGCTTGTCGATGTTCTTGTCGAGCGTCGCCGAGAACAGCATGGTCTGCCCGTCGGGCCGGACCTGCTTGAGCAGGGCGGTGACCTGCGGCATGAAGCCCATGTCGGTCATCTGGTCGGCCTCGTCGAGGACCGTGATCGCGACCTGCGAGAGGTCGGCGTCACCGCGGTCGATGAGGTCCTTGAGACGGCCCGGGGTGGCGACGAGCACCTCGGCGCCGCGGCGCAGGGCGCCGGACTGCCGGTTGATCGACATGCCGCCGACGACGGTCGTCGTGCGCAGGTTGACGGCCGTGGCGTACGGGGCCAGCGCGTCGGTGACCTGCTGCGCCAGCTCGCGCGTCGGTACGAGGACCAGCGCGAGCGGCTGCTTGGGCTGCGCGCGGCGGCCGGCGGTGCGGGCCAGCAGCGCCAGCCCGAAGGCCAGCGTCTTGCCGGAGCCGGTGCGGCCGCGGCCGAGCAGGTCACGGCCGGCGAGCGAGTTCGGCAGCGTCGCGGCCTGGATCGGGAACGGCTCGGTGACGCCCTGGGCGGCGAGGGTCTTCAGCAGCGCCTCGGGCATGCCCATGTCCTCGAACGCGGCGACCGGCTCCAGGGCCGGGGCCAGCGGTTCGGGCATGGTGAATTCTTGGGGCCGGGCGACGGGGGCGGACTTCTGCCGTCCCGCGCCAGCCTTCGGACGTCCCTGGGCCGCACCTCGGCCCCGGGTGGGGCGGCGGCTGGGTCGTGCGGAGCTGGAGCTGGTCATGCGAGAAAGCCCTCCTGAAACCGGCAAGGTCATGCAAAGGTCGAGACAGCAGACAAGCCGGGGCCCGCACCTCGCGGTGCGGACCCCGGCAAGCTGAAGAAATTAGGCGGGGAGGATGTTCTCCGCCTGGGGGCCCTTCTGGCCCTGGGTCACGTCGAACGAGACGCGCTGACCCTCGGTGAGCTCACGGAAGCCCTGGGTGGCGATGTTCGAGTAGTGGGCGAAGACGTCCGGGCCGCCACCGTCCTGCTCGATGAAGCCGAAGCCCTTTTCCGAGTTGAACCACTTCACGGTGCCAAGTGCCATTTTAAATCTCCTGAATAGGCGGCAAAGGGCCCCATCCGGAGATTCCGGCAAAACAATAAAAGCGCCTGAGGAACATTCCCGTCAGGCGCACATAAAGTTCATGGGTACCACAACTGCAACGCTCTCCAAGCTAGCACACCTCGGCGTCGGCACCCAGCCCCGCCTGCGCTTGGCGGGGAAAGATCCGGGGGCGAAGCCCCCGGTCGGCTTCCCGTCACAGCCTCTCGATGATGGTGACGTTGGCCTGGCCGCCGCCCTCGCACATGGTCTGGAGGCCGAACCGGCCGCCCGTCCGCTCCAGTTCGTGGAGCAGCGTGGTCATGAGTTTCACCCCTGTGGCACCCAGCGGATGGCCCAGCGCGATGGCCCCGCCGTTGACGTTCACCCGTTCGGGGTCGGCGCCCGTTTCCTTCAGCCAGGCCAGGACGACGGGCGCGAAGGCCTCGTTGATTTCCACCAGGTCGATGTCGTCCAGCGACATGCCGGTCTTCTTCAGCGCGTACGCCGTCGCCGGGATCGGGGCCGACAGCATCCGGATCGGGTCCTCCCCCCGTACGGACAGGTGGTGGACGCGGGCCCGCGGCCGCAGGCCGTGTTCCGCCACCGCCCGCTCGGAGGCGATCAGCATCGCCGCCGCGCCGTCGGAGACCTGCGAGGAGACGGCCGCGGTGATCGTGCCGCCCTCGACCACGGGCTTCAGGCCCGCCATCTTCTCCAGGGTGGTGTCCCGGCGCGGGCCCTCGTCGACGCGGACGTCCCCGTACGCCACCGTCTCGCGGGCGAAACGTCCCTCGTCGATGGCCCGGACGGCCCTCCGGTGGGAGCGGAGCGCGAACTCCTCCATGTCGCGGCGCGAGATCCCCCATTTCCGCGCGATCAGCTGCGCGCCGTGGAACTGGTTCACCGGCGCGTCCCCGTACCGGGCCCGCCAGCCCTCGCTGCCCGCGTACGGGCCCTGCGTGAAACCGAGGGGCTCGGCCGCCTGCCGTGAGGCGAAGGCGATCGGGATCATCGACATGTTCTGGGTGCCGCCCGCCACGACCAGGTCCTGGGTCCCGGAGAGCACGCCCTGGGCCGCGAAGTGGACGGCCTGCTGCGAGGAGCCGCACTGACGGTCGACGGTGACGCCCGGGACCTCCTGCGGCAGCCCCGCCGCCAGCCAGGCCGTCCGGGCGATGTCCCCGGCCTGCGGGCCCACCGTGTCCAGGCAGCCGAAGACCACGTCCTCGACGGCGGCCGGGTCCACCCCGGACCGCTCCACCAGCGCCTTCAGTACGTGCGCGCCCAGGTCGGCCGGGTGGACGCCCGACAGGCCCCCTCCGCGCCGGCCCACCGGGGTGCGTACGGCTTCGACGATGTAGGCCTCGGGCATGACGGGTGCTCCTTCGGGGGTCAGCTGCGTACGGCGATCCCGTCCAGCACCATCGACAGGTACTGGCGGGCGATCTCCTCGGGGCTGTGCTGTCCTCCCGGCCGGTACCAGGACGCCGCCACCCACACCGTGTCGCGGACGAAGCGGTAGGTGAGGCGGATGTCGAGGTCGGCCCGGAAGACCTTGGCGGCGACCCCGCGCTCCAACGTCCCCAGCCAGGCCTTCTCGAACTTCTGCTGCGAGTTGGAGAGGTAGTGGAAGCGGGGCTGCGCGGACAGGTGCCGGGATTCCTTCTGGTAGATCGCGACGGCGGCGCGGTGCCGGTCGATCTCCCGGAAGGACTCGGTGACGAGGGCCTCGATGGTCTCCCGGGGGCCGAGGCCGGCGGCGAGGACGGTGTCGTAGCCCTGCCAGAGCTCGGTCAGGAAGGCCGAGAGGATCTCGTCGAGCATCGATTCCTTGGAATCGAAGTGGTAGTAGAGGCTGCCGGCGAGCATGCCGGCGGCGTCGGCGATCTTGCGGACGGTGGTGGCGTTGTAGCCCTGCGCGGCGAACACCTCGGCGGCGGTGTCGAGGAGCTCGCGGCGGCGCTCGGGCGAGGCGCTCACCTGGGGCTTCTTGGCGGGCGGCTGGGCTGTCGGCTTGGCTGTCGGCCGGGCTGTCGGCTTGTTCGTTGGCACGGGCCCATTCTGGGCCTACGGATGCTGGCTGCTGACGGAGACGGTCTCGCCGGTCATGTACGACGAGTAGCCGCTGGCCAGGAAGACGATGACGTTGGCGACCTCCCAGGGCTCGGCGTACCGGCCGAAGGCCTCGCGGGCCGTCAGCTCGGTCAGCAGTTCCTGACTGGTGACCTTCACCAGGTGCGGGTGCATGGCCAGGCTCGGGGCGACCGCGTTGACCCGTACGCCGAACCCGGCCGCCTCCAGCGCGGCGCAGCGGGTCAGGGCCATCACCCCGGCCTTCGCGGCGGCGTAGTGGGCCTGGCCCCTCTGGGCGCGCCAGCCGACGACGGAGGCGTTGTTGACGACGACCCCGCGCCGGCCGGAGGCCTTGAAGGAGCGCAGGGCGGCGCGGGTGCAGCGGAAGGTGCCGTTCAGGGTGACGTCGAGGACCTTGCCCCACTGTTCGTCGGTCATGTCGACGAGGTCGGCGGTGCCGCCGAGGCCGGCGTTGTTGACGACGAGGTCCAGGCCGCCGTGGGTCTGCTCGGCGTGCGCGAACAGGGCCCCGACCTGGTCCTCGTCGGTGACGTCGCAGGGCAGGGAGGTCACGCGGCCGGCGCCGAACTCGGCGGCGAGGGCCTGTTCGGTCTCCTTCAGGCGGCGGGCGTGCGCGTCGCCGATGACGATGCGGGCGCCCTCCTCCAGGAAGCGGCGGGCGGTGGCCCCGCCGATCCCGGCCCCGGCGGCGGCGGTGATGACGGCCGTGCGGCCTCGGAGCAGCCCGTGACCCGGCACGTAGTCGGGGGCCTTGGGGGTGTTCATGCTCATGACCGTACGTTAACCTACCAAACACTTGTTAGGGAAGTGTCGAGCGGGCCCGTACGACGGAGGCGGACAGCTGATGGACCTGACCCACGCACCGGAGGTGGCGGACTTCCGGGCCGAGGCCCGCGCCTGGCTCGCCGCGCACGTCCCGGACACCCCCCTCCCCTCCCTGGAGACCGCGGAGGGCTTCGCCGCGCACCGCGCCTGGGAGGCCCGGCTGCACGCGGACCGCTGGTCGGCGGTGTCCTGGCCCGCCGCGTACGGGGGCCGGGGCGTGGACATCGAGCGGTGGCTGGTCTTCGAGGAGGAGTACTGGGCGGCGGGCGCGCCCGGCCGGGTCTCGCAGAACGGCATCAGCCTCCTCGCGCCGACCCTCTTCGACCACGGGAGCGCCGAGCAGCGGGCGCGGGTGCTGCCCCCCATGGCGAGCGGCGAGGTGATCTGGGCGCAGGCCTGGTCGGAGCCGGAGTCGGGCTCCGACCTGGCCTCGCTGAAGTCGCGGGCGGTGCGCACCGGGGGCGGCTGGCTGCTGTCGGGGCAGAAGACCTGGTCCTCGCGGGCGGCGTTCGCGGACCGGGCCTTCGGCATCTTCCGCAGCGACCCGGGGGCCGCGAAACCGCACCAGGGGCTGACGTACCTGATGTTCGACCTGCGGGCGCCGGGGGTGACGGTGCGGCCCATCGGCCGGCTGGACGGGAAGCCCGCCTTCGCGGAGCTCTTCCTCGACGAGGTCTTCGTACCGGACGAGGACGTGATCGGGGAGCCGGGGCAGGGCTGGCGGATCGCCATGTCGACGACGGGCAACGAGCGCGGGCTCACGCTGCGCTCGCCGGGGCGCTTCCTGGCGGCGGCGCAGCGCCTGCGCGCGCTGTGGCGGGCCGGGGCGGATCCGGCGGACACGGCCCTGCGGGACCGGGTGGCCGACGCGGTGGTCGGGGCGCGCGCGTACGAGCTGTTCACCTGGGCGGCGGCCTCGCGGTTCGCGGCGGGTGAGCGGATCGGCGCCGAGTCCAGCCTGAACAAGGTGTTCTGGTCGGAGTACGACATCGCCCTGCACGAGACGGCGCTGGACCTGCTGGGCCCGGACGCGGAGCTGGCGCGGGGCCCCTGGGCGGAGCCCTGGATCTTCTCGCTGGCCGGGCCGATCTACGCGGGCACCAACGAGATCCAGCGCGACATCATCGCCGAGCGGCTGCTCGGCCTCCCGAAGGGCCGCCGCTGATGCGCTTCCTGCCGACCGGCGAACAGTCGGAGTTCGCCCGTACGCTGCACGGCCTCCTCGGCGCCTCGCAGGTCCCGGCGGCCGTACGGGCCTGGGGCGCGGGGGACCACGGACCCGGGCGGGCGCTGTGGTCGAGGCTCGCGGGGACGGGCCTGTTCGCCCTCGCGGCGGACGAGGCCCACGGCGACGTGGGAGGGCTGGGGCCGCTGCCGGTGGAGCTGGCGCTCGGCTTCGTGGAGCTGGGGCGGGCGGGGGTGCCGGGGCCGGTGGTGGAGACGGCGGCGGCGGCCGTGCTGCTGTCGGAGCTGGCGCGGCCCGGGGAGGAGGGGCACGAGGGGTACGGCGGGGGCGAGGGGTACGACGGGCCGGCGAAACGATTCCTGCCGGGGCTGGTGGGCGGCGAGGCCCTGGCCACGCTGACCCTGCCGGGCGGAGGTCCGTACGCACTGGACGCGGACGCGGCGACGTACCGCTTCACGGTCTCGGCGGCGGGCGAACTCCGGCTGGCGCCCGGCCCGGGCGAGCCGCTGGAATCCACGGACCCGGCGCGCAGGCTGTCGCGGCCCGCGGCGGACGGGGAGCTGCTGGCCGCCGGCCCCCGGGTCCTGGCGGCGGCCCGGACGGCCCTGGTCTGGGCGCGGCTGCTGACGGCGGCCCAGTGCCTGGGGGTGGGCGAGGCCCTGCTGGCGAGCACGGTGGCGTACGTGAAGCAGCGCACGCAGTTCGGCACGCCGATCGGGAGCTTCCAGGCGGTCAAGCACCGGCTGGCGGACACCCTGCTGGCCCTGGAGTTCGCGCGGCCGCTGGTGTGGGCGGCGGCGCTGGGCCTGGCGCCGTGGGAGGTCGCGGCGGCGAAGCTGGCGGCGGGCGGGGCGGCGTACGGGGCGGCCATGACGGCGCTCCAGCTCCACGGCGCCGTCGGCTACACGGAGGAACTCGACCTCTCCCTGTGGCTGCGCAAGGCGCGGCCGCTGCGCGACGCGTGGGGCTCGCCGTCGGAGTGCCGGGCGGCCGTGCTCCACGAGCGGTAGGGAGGGCAGCGGCTCATACGAGGGCCACGGCGAGGGTGACCACGTAGCGCTCCTCGACCGTCCCGTCGGGGAACAGCGCGGTCAGCCGGGCCCGTTCGGCGTCGAGGAACTCCCGCGTGCCGGCCGGGCCGAGCATCAGGAAGGCGGAGTGGCTCGCGTGGTTGGCGAGGTGGACGTCGAGCGGGATCCGCCGCGACCAGCGGATCTCGCGCACGGTGAGGTCCAGCTCCGCGGGCAGGGCCCGGTAGGTGAGCCCGCCGGCGTCGAACAGGTCCCGGATCCGCTCGTCCTGCTCGGCGATCCAGGGGACGGCGGGGTCCATGTCGTTCCACCAGAGCGCGAGCGCCCCGCCGGGCCGCAGCACGCGGCGGGCCTCGGGGACGGAGCGGGCGGGGTCGGTCCAGTGCCAGGCCTGGGCGTACGTCAGGAAGTCGAACCCGGCGGTGACGAGCGGCAGCCGGTCCCCGTCCCCGCGCACGAGTGGGATCCCGGGGTTCGAGCGCCGGAACTCGGCGGCCATTCCGTCGCCGGGCTCGACGGCGAGGACCTCCGCCCCGCGGGCGCGCAGCAGCCCGGTGGCGATCCCGGTCCCGGCCCCCACGTCGGCCACCCTGGCCCCGCGCAGCCCGCGCCCGGCGAGCTCCTCGACGGCGTCGAACAACTCCCCGGGATATCCGGGCCGGTTCGCGGAGTACAGCGCGGCGGCGGCGTCGAAGGACCGGGCGCGGGTGGGCGGCGTGGAGGTCATACCGCCATTGTTTTCGCTCACGGCTCCCCGGACCAGGCTTTGATCTCGGCTCAGCGGAACTCGTGGACGACCTCGATCCGGCCCACGATGTGCGCGTTGAACTCGTCCAGCTCCTGCGCCGGCACCCACAGCTCCAGGATCGTCTCCCCGCCCACCTGGCGGACCGGGTAGCGGGCCAGGAACGCGGTGTCGACCTCGAAGCGCGTCACGAAGCCGGCGCCGCTGTGCTTGACGTTCCAGTCGCGGGCGATGCGGATCGCGTAGTCCTCGTTCAGGACGGGGTAGAAGATCGGCTGGTCCGGCAGTCGCGGCGGCCAGGCCCGCCGATCGAGGGCGCGGACGAGGTCGAGCTCCACGGGGCCCGTCGGACGCCACAGCGTGGTGGTGTTCGCGTTCGCGCTCACGTCGGTACTGGTGTCGGTGTTCGGGGTCGTCGTGGACATGAGGCCCGACCCTAGATGTGGCAGCACCCTGCCGACCAGCGGGTTTCGCTCAGGCCGGGCGGCGGCCGGGGCGCCGCAGGGAGTAGCGGACGAGGATCAGCAGCTGGACGGCGAGCAGGATCGCGGTGCCCGTCCCGGCCGTCGGGAGGGCCTCGGGCGAGGCCCAGGCCCTGCTGCCCAGTTCGGCGACGCCCACCGCGACCAGCGCGACGAGGAAGCGGGGTACGAACTCGGCGTCGGTGCCGTGCAGGACGCCCGAGCCGACGACGAAGACGGCCAGCAGCACCGGGATCCACGGGGCGCCCGGCTCGCGCAGCAGCAGCGCGGCGCCGAACTCCACCGCCAGGACGAGCAGGTTGCGGAGCAACATCGACATGAGCACATCATGCCCGCCGCACTCAGGCGACCGGCACCCCCGCCGCCCGCCGCGGCCCGGCGCCGACCCGATCAGCGGCCCGCCGGCGACCGGTTCATACGGGCGGCGCCGGCGGCAGCCGCAGCCAGGCCGCTGCGGCCGCGAGGGCCGCCCGGCCCGCCGGGAGCGGCAGGCCCAGGAAGCCGTGGAAGACCCCCGGGTACAGGTGCACCGCGCAGTCCACCCCCGCCGCGCCCAGCCGGCGCGCGTACGCCAGCCCCTCGTCCCGCAGCGGATCACAGTCCGCCAGCACCAGCAGCGTGCGCGGGAGCCCCGCGAGGTCGGGGGCGCGCAGGGGCGAGACGTGCGGGTGCGCGGGGTCGCCGCCGTACTGCTCCCAGTACCAGGCCATGTGGGCCGCGGTGTGGAAGTGGCCCTCGCCGTACGTGCGGGTGGACCGCGTCACCATGGCCGCGTCCAGCGGCGGGTACACCAGCAGCTGGCCCGCCACCAGTTCCGGCGCCCGCAGGGCGGTCACCGCCGCCAGGTTGCCGCCGCTGGAGTCTCCCGCCACCACCACCCGGCCCGGATCGCAGCCCAGCGCCGGCGCCCGCAACCGGGCCCACAGCAGTACGTTCAGCGCGTCGTCCGGCGCCGCCGGCCAGGGGTGTTCGGGGGCGAGGCGGTAGTCGGCGGAGACCACCACCGCGCCCGACCCGGCGGCCAGCGACCGGCACGTCGCGTCGTGCGTGGCGAGACCGCACATCACCCAGCCGCCGCCGTGGAAGAACACCACCAGCGGCCGGCCCGCCCCGCCCGGCGCGGGATCGTAGACCCGGACCGGGACCCCGGCGGCCTCACCGTCGCGGACCGAGGCCACCTCCGGCCCCGCCGACCGGCCGCCGGTCGCGGCCGCCCGCAGGGCCGCCACGTCCCCCGGGCCCGGGAAGGCCGCCGCCATCGCATCGCAGAGCGCCCGGGCCCCGGGGGACAGCGCGTCACCCGCCGCGCCCCCGGCCACCCCGCTCACCCGCCCCTCGCTCACCTCGCCGTCATCCCCCCGTCCACCGCGAACTCGGTCCCCGTCACGTACGAGGAGGCGTCCGAGCAGAGGAACAGCACCAGCTCCCCGACCTCCTCCGGCCGGCCCATCCGCCCGAGCGGCACGTGCGACCAGTCCCGTCCGGCGACCTCCGCCACCATCGGGGTGTCGATCGCCCCCGGATGCACCGAGTTGACCCGGACCCGGTCCCCCGCCAGGTCCAGCGCCGCCGACCGGGTCAGTCCGCGCAGCCCGAACTTGGTGGACCCGTACGCCGCGTGACCGGGGATGCCGACCAGTCCGGCCGCGGAGGAGACGTTCACGATCGACCCGCTCCCGGCCGCCCGCATCACCGGCGCCACCGCCTGGATGCCGAGGAACGGCCCCAGCAGGTTCACCCGCACCAAGAGCTCGAACTCCTCGGGCGGCTGCAGCTCCACGTGGGCCGTGCGCCACACCGCCGCGTTGTTGACCAGCGCCGAGACCGTGCCGAAAGCCCGTACGGCCTCCCGTACGACCTCGGCCCAGCCCTCCGCCCGGGCCACGTCGTGCCGTACGTACAGGCCCTGGTCCCCCAGCGAGGACGCCACCGCCCGGCCCTCCTCCTCCCGTACGTCCGTGACGACCACCCGCGCTCCGGCCTCCGCGCACAGCCGGGCCCCGGCCGCGCCCTGCCCGCGCGCGGCGCCCGTGATGACGACGACCTTCCCGTCCAGCGAGACCACCCGACACCCCTCCCCACGCTGTACTTCTAATAGAAATACTCCTATCAGTCATACCTGGAGGAAGGAAGGGGACGGGGGCGGCCCGGGGGCCGGTCGTAGACTGCGCTGCGTGGCAGACGAGAAGAAGAGGCGCCCGCTCCCGGCGACCGGCTGGGCGGTGCTGGGGCTGCTCTCCTTCGGGCAGGAGCTTTCCGGCTACGACCTGAAGAAGTGGTCGGACCGCTCGCTGCGCTTCTTCTACTGGAGCCCGTCCTTCAGTCAGATCTACAGCGAACTGGGGCGCCTGGAGAAGGCCGGTTACGCCTCCTCCCGGCTGGTCGCCCAGGAGAGCGGCACCCGCGAAAAGCGGGTGTACCGGATCACCGAGGAGGGCATGGCGGCCGTACGGGAATGGGCCCGCGAGACCCCGGCCGATCCGACCGTCCTCAAGCACGGACCCATGCTGCGCCTGTGGCTGGGCCACCTACTGGACCCCGGCCGGCTGCGCGAACTGCTGGTGAAGCAGCAGGAGTTCGCGGAGGGGATGCGGCTGGCCGCGGCGGCCGACGCCGCGGACGCGCTGGACGACCCGGCCTGGGCCTACCCGACGCTCACCCTCCGGTGGGCGGAGCGCTACTACGCCTCCGAGGGCGCCCTCGCGGCCGCGATGCTCGACGATCTCGCGGGCCTGGAGGATCGCGGCCCCGGCGGCCGGTAGCTGACGTACCCTCGGGCCATGACGGGCAGCGCGATCGACCTCCGCACGATGGAAGCGACCGCTCCGGCGCTCGTGAGCCTCTACAAGAGCGCCGGGATCTCGCTGCGCAAGCACGGCCTGGAGGGCGTGCGCGCCGCGGTGTACCTGGTCCTGGACCACTCGGGGTCGATGCGTCCGTACTACCGGGACGGCACGGTCCAGGCCTTCGCCGACCGGGTCCTGGGCCTGTCGGCCCACCTCGACGACGACGGCCGCGTGCCGGCGGTGTTCTTCTCGACCGGGGTCGACGCGGTGGAGGAGATACCGATCGCCGGACACCAGGGGCGGATCGCCGAGATCGCCTCCCGGCTGGGCCACATGGGCAAGACGGCCTACGACGCGGCGATGGAGGCGGTGATCGACCACTACCTTGACTCGGGGGCGGCGGATCCGGCGCTGGTCGTCTTCCAGACGGACGGTGGGCCGATCGACAAGACGGCGGCGGAGCGGTACCTGTGCAAGGCGGCCCGGCTCCCGCTTTTCTGGCAGTTCGTCGGCTTCGGCCAGACGCGCAGCACCCAGTTCGACTTCCTGCGGCGGCTGGACGAACTGCCCGTGCCGGGGCGGCGGGTGGTGGACAACGCCGGCTACTTCCACGCGGGCCCGGACCCGAGGGAGGTCCCGGACTCCGTGCTGTTCGACCGGCTGGTCATGGAGTTCCCGTCCTGGCTGGCGTCGGCCCGCGCGGCGGGCATCGTACGCACCTGAGCAGGCGCTTTGATGGACGTATGACGACCACGCACAACTGGGCATCGTTCGAGAACCAGGAGCCGGAATTCGCGGCGATCGTCCGGGCCCGCTTCGCGCAGTACCCGCACCACGTCCTCGGCACGCTCCGCAGGGACGGCTCCCCGCGGCTGACCGGACTGAACGTGGACATCCGCGGCGGCGAGCTGTGGCTCGGGATGATGCCGGGCTCGATGAAGGCCAGGGACCTCCAGCGCGACCCGCGCTTCGCCCTGCACACGAACCCCGGCGCGGGCGAGGAGATGCCGGACGGGGACGCGCGGATCTCCGGGCGCGCGATCGAGCTGCTGGACCCGCCCGAGCTGCACCGGTACGCGGAGGAGACGGAGACCCCGCACCCCTTCCACCTCTTCCACGCTGACCTGACGGAGGTGGTCCTCACCGGCATCGACGGCGACGACCTGGTGGTCCGCACCTGGACCCCGGCCCACGGCCTCCACACCTTCCGCCGGGGCAACGACGACGAACCCCCGCGCGAGGACCCGGTCAGCTGAAGAGGGACGGCCGGGTCTGGACGGGGCCGGTCAGGGCCGCGGGGTCGATGTCGATCCAGCTGCGGTCGATGTTGAGGGTGACCCCGGCGTACGTGGCGTCGTGGTCGCCGCGGTACTGGTGGGCGCGGCGGCGGCCGGCCCACCGGTGCGTGCCGGCGGGCAGGCCCGTGTCGGCGTCGGCCACGGAGGCCCTGCCGTTCCAGGAGGCCACCCACAGCACGTCGGGCATGGCCTCCGGGGCCTGGTCGTGGTGCTCGTTGAGGGCCTTGGCCCCGGAGCTGGCGGCCACGTAGGCGCCGGCACGGTAGCCGAGCTCGTGCAGGCGGACCGTCCACGCGGTCAGGTACGCGACGACCGGCGGGTCCCAGGTGGTGCGGTCGGTGTAGTTCTCCAGGTCGTTGTAGAGCACCGCGCCCTCGGCCAGGCCCAGGGACCGGGCCGCCCCGACGGCGCCCTCGGCGGCCTCGATGCCCTCCTGGTTCGCCCGGGAGGGGTCGGTGGACAGGCCGGTGGCCGGGTTGTTCCACGGCTGCGGGCCGACCCAGAGCGGCATCAGGTGCCAGCCCGCCTCGGCCTGCCGCCGGACCCAGCCGGCCGTGAGCCGGGGCTGGGCGCAGGCCCGGGCGCGGCCGCCGATGTAGACGCCGACGGCGCCGAAGGGGGACGCGGAGCGCCAGCGGTCCATGGTGTCCTGGGTCGGGGCGGTGCAGGTGTCGAAGCCGGCGCCGGTGAGGGACCGCTGGGCCCGGACGGGCTTCGGACCGGCTGCGGCGGACACGGGCTCGGAGGAGCCTCCGCGGGCGGCGGCCCTGCCGCCGATGCTGCCGCCGGCCCGTGCGAGCACGTCCCGTACCGCCTTGGAGGTGCCCCCGTACGAGACCGTGGCCATCACCCCGGCCCCGCGCAGGGCGTACCGCACCTCGTGGCTGTCCCCCGCGGCCTCGGGGATCCCGCCGGGCCCGTCGACCGTCAGCGTCGGGATGTCGGCCCGCGCCGGAGCCCCGTGAAGCGGCTCCAGGTGCAGGGTGTCGGCCCGCCGGCGCACGGCTCGCCCGCTGCATTCGCCCTGCGTACCGGCGTGCCCGAGGTAGAGCGTCGGCAGGTCCAGCCGCAGGCAGGCGCCGGGATCCCGGTCCAGGTCGACGACCCGCCACTCCCCGGGCACGGTGACCCGCAGCCCCCGGTACTCGACGGTGCGGCCGTCCTCGGCGGCGGTGGAGGGCTGGACGGGAACCAACAGGGCGGCGGCGCCGAGCAGGCCGCTCAGCAGGGTTCGGATGGGGACCATGATCCAGATGGGTACCAGACTCCGGCTCGGTGAACTGCGCCCGCCGCGAGCACAGTTGGCCCGTCCGGCCCAGTCCGGCCCCGCCGGGCCGGTCGGTGCGGGTCACCTGCACGAGTGATGCGGGCCCGGGCCCGTCAGCGCGGATGAGTACGCGTGCTCAGGCGGATTGTCAGTAGCGCTGGGTAGCGTCGCGACTGTCCGACGGACGGACGACACGACAACCTGGGGGACGACATGAAGAAGCGCACGACCGCCCTGGCGGCCCTGGTCCCGGCACTCGCCCTGCTCCTGTCGGCGGCCCCGGCCCAGGCCGCGCCGACGGACGGGATCATCGGCTACCCGGGCCCCGACGGCCTGATCTGGATCGCGGACCAGGCCGGCTCCAGCGGCTTCGTATCGGGCGGCCTCTCCCCGCACCTGGACACGTTCATCACCTTCGGCTGCGCGGGCGGCGGCGCCATCGAGGTGGCCTTCCACCTCGACGACCACCCGGACCGCGACCCGGCCCCCTTCACGGTGGACTGCCCGGAGACGGCCCCGGCCCGTGTCACCGTCCCCCTGGGCACGGGTCTCCAGGGCGGCTTCGGCGCCTGGGTGACGGTCTCGACCCCGACCACCCACTGGGGCGCCACGGTCACCCAGCCCGAGTAACCCGAAGCCACCCCGGCGCCCGCCGGCCCCGGCCGGGGCCGGCGGGCGCCGCGCCACCCCTTCAGTCGCGCGCCAGCTTGAAGCCGGCCCGGACCGTCTTGCCCACCACCTCCTCGCGGACCTCGAACTCGTCGGCGAGTACACCGACCAACCAAAGGCCACGCCCCCGCTCCACCTCGGAGCCGGGCCGCCACAGCATCGGGCGGCCAGGGCCGCTGTCACGTACCTCGATCCACATCCCCTCCCGCTCCCGCGTCAGCCGCACGGAGAACTCCCGTCCGGGCGGGGCACCGTGCAGGACGGCGTTCGCCGCCATCTCGGAAGCGCACAGGCGCATGTCATCGCGCCGGTCGGACACACCCCACCCCGCAAGCGTGTCGCCGACGAACTGCCGGACCGCACGCGCCGATGCGCGAGCCCGAGGGAATCGCTGCTCCGTGGACGAGGACACAGGCACACCGCCTTAACTCTGAGCTTTCAAGGCCACACGGAACGTATCGCTATTCGCGAAGAGCGGCAAGGTTGGGGAGAGTGAGTCCGACAGGCGCTGTCACATAACGTGGAGGCGGCGAAGTGGAATTCAGGCACGGGAGGCACTGTGAGCGGCAACCAGTGGACCAGTAAGTCGATGCCGTATCTGGCTGCCCGCCCACCCGGCGCAACGGACGCCTGGACGGATGAGGCCGCGGAGGCCGGACGACGGGGCGGTCAGCGCGTCCTTCACGCCGGAGAGGTGGCAGCCCCCAACACCGTCGCCCTCATGCTCGGCCTGACTGTCGGAAGTACGGTCGTGGTACGCCGAAGGATCATCGAACTCGACCAGGAGCCGACAGAGTTGACCGACACCTACTATCCCCCGGACATCGCCGCGGGCACCGCCCTCGCCGGAACTGCGAAGATCCGTGGCGGCGCCGTCACCCTGCTGGCCGCCCTGGGGCATGTCGGTGTACGCGTCATCGAAAGCGTGACGGCACGGATGCCAGACGACGAGGAGCGCGCACAGCTTCACCTCGCTCCGGCCGAGCCGGTACTGCAACTTGCCCGCACCACTTACGACTCAGCCGACCGGGCCATCCAGGCGGACATCATGGTCATGCCCGCCGGACGCCATCAGCTCCGGTACGAGATCAGGATCGGATGACCTTGCACAGCCACGAAGCCGACGCGCTCGACCCGCGACCCCTCCATGTCCGCATCGCCGCCGACCTCCGCGAGGAGATCCTGAGCGGCGAGCTGGCAGCGGGTGCGAAGCTTCCGTCGACCGCGCAGCTGAAGGAACGCTTCGACGCCTCCAACGCCACCATCCAGAAGGCCGTGCACCTGCTGAAGGACGAGGGGCTCGCTGTCGGGCGGGCCGGTGCCGCAGTGACCGTACGGGAGACCCGCCAGCGGACCGTCCACCCCGCCGAATCCCTCACGCGGGCGGCCACCGGGGAGGTGTACCCCTGGCTGGCCCATGCCGCGAACCGGCCGTCATCCGTACGCAGCACCGTGCTGTCCGTCGAAGAGGTATCGGTCTGCGGTGATGTCGCCGAGGCGCTCGGTACGGGGCACGGCGGGACGGCCGTACGCCGCCGCCAGCTGATCACCATCGACGGGGAACCGGCGGAGCTGGTGGCCTCGTACTACCCCCTGGACCTCGCACGCGGCACCGCCCTGGCCGAGCCGCGGCGGATCCGGGGCGGCACACCGACCCTGCTGACGGAACTCGGCTTCCGGCCGCGCCGCAGCGTGGACCGGGTCTCCGCCCGCGTGGCGACGCAGGAGCAGTACACGGCCCTGCGTCTCCCCGGCGGGCTGCCGGTCCTGCGCACCCTGCGGACGGTGTACGGAGATGGCGACCGCCCCGTCGAAGTCACCGTGATGGTAAAGGCCGGGCACCTCTACGAGCTCCGGTACGAGTTCACGCCCGAAGCCTGACCCCCGAAACGCCACAACGCCCGCCATCCCTGGTCGGGGACATGGCGGGCGCTGTGTCGGAGTTCCGCACACCGTTGTACGGACCGTATGAGGGGTCCTCCCCGCAGGGAGGGGCACTGCCGGTGGCACAGCCCCCTGCGCCGCCGGTCGGAGGCCGGCGCAGCCGGGCGAAGCCCGGGAGGCCGCCAGCGGCCGAGCGGCGCGAGCACGGCGTCCAGAAGGAGCCATGGCGGGCGCTGTGTCGGAGTTCCGCACACCGTTGTACGGACCGTATGAGGGGTCCTCCCCGCAGGGAGGGGCACTGCCGGTGGCACAGCCCCCCGCGCCGCCGGTCGGAGGCCGGCGCAGCCGGGCGAAGCCCGGGAGGCCGCCAGCGGCCGAGCGGCGCGAGCACGGCGTCCAGAAGGAGCCATGGCGGGCGCTGTGTCGGAGTTCCGCACACCGTTGTACGGACCGTATGAGGGGTCCTCCCCGCAGGGAGGGGCACTGCCGGTGGCACAGCCCCCCGCGCCGCCGGTCGGAGGCCGGCGCAGCCGGGCGAAGCCCGGGAGGCCGCCAGCGGCCGAGCGGCGCGAGCACGGCGTCCAGAAGGACGCCATGGCGGGCGCTGTGTCGGAGTTCCGCACACCGTTGTACGGACCGTATGAGGGGTCCTCCCCTGCGGGGAGGGGTGACGGGCTAGACCATCAGCGAGCGGTCCGTCGGCTTGATGGGGTACGGGAGGGCGCTGGCGCCCGTCAGGTAGCGGTCCACGCCTCGGGCCGCCGAGCGGCCCTCCGCGATCGCCCAGACGATCAGCGACTGGCCGCGGCCCGCGTCGCCGGCCACGAAGACGCCGTCCACGTTGGTCGCGTACGACGCGTCCCGCGCCACGTTGCCGCGCTCGTCCAGCTCCAGGCCGAACTGCTGGACCAGCCCGTTGGCCTGGTCGGTGCCGGTGAAGCCCATCGCCAGGGTGACCAGCTGGGCCGGGAGGACCCGCTCGGTGCCGGGCTTCTGGACCAGCTTGCCGTCCTCGAAGGCGACCTCGACCAGGTGCAGCGCCTGGACGTTGCCGTCCTCGTCGCCCTCGAAGTGGGTGGTGGAGACGGAGTAGATCCGCTCGCCGCCCTCCTCGTGCGCCGAGGTGACCTTGTAGAGCATCGGGAAGGTCGGCCACGGCTGTCCCGCAGGCCGGTCCTCCGACGGACGCGGCATGATCTCCAGCTGCGTCACCGACAGCGCGCCCTGGCGGTGGGCCGTGCCCACGCAGTCCGCGCCCGTGTCGCCGCCGCCGATGACCACGACGTGCTTGCCCTCGGCCGTGATGGGGGGCGCCACGAAGTCGCCCTCCTGGACCTTGTTCGCGAGGGGGAGGTACTCCATCGCGAAGTGGATGCCCCCCAGCTCGCGCCCCGGGACCGGCAGGTCGCGGGAGACGGTGGCGCCGGCCGCGACGACGACCGCGTCGAACCGCTTGCGCAGGTCGGTCGCGGACAGGTCGCGGCCGATCTCGATGCCGGTGCGGAACTTGGTGCCCTCCGCGCGCATCTGCTCGATGCGCCGGTTGATGTGCACCTTCTCCATCTTGAACTCGGGGATGCCGTAGCGCAGCAGGCCGCCGATGCGGTCCGCGCGCTCGTACACCACCACGGTGTGCCCGGCCCGGGTCAGCTGCTGGGCCGCGGCGAGGCCCGCCGGGCCCGAGCCGATGACGGCCGCCGTCTTGCCGGACAGCCGCTCCGGCGGCTGCGGGGTGACGTTGCCGTTGTCCCACGCCTTGTCGATGATCGAGACTTCGACGTTCTTGATCGTGACGGCCGGCTGGTTGATGCCGAGCACGCACGCCGACTCACAGGGAGCCGGGCACAGCCGCCCGGTGAACTCCGGGAAGTTGTTCGTGGCGTGCAGCCGCTCCGAAGCCGCCGACCAGTCCTCGCGGTACGCGAAGTCGTTCCACTCCGGGATCAGGTTCCCGAGCGGGCACCCGTTGTGGCAGAACGGGATGCCGCAGTCCATGCAGCGGCCGGCCTGCTTGCTGATGATCGGCAGCAGCGAGCCCGGGACGTAGACCTCGTTCCAGTCCTTCAGCCGGTCGGCGACCGGACGGGAACAGGCGGTCTCGCGCTCGGTGGTGAGGAAGCCCTTCGGGTCAGCCATGGGTCGCCGCCTCCATCATCTTCTCCGTGGTCTCGGACTCGGAGAGTCCGGCCAGCTCAGCGGCGTCCTTGGCGGCGAGCACTGCCTTGTACGTGGTCGGGATGATCTTGCTGAACCGGGCCGCCGCGGCGTCCCAGTCAGCCAGGAGCTTCGCGGCCACGGTCGAGCCGGTCTCCTCCTCGTGGCGGCGCACCACATCGTGCAGCCACTGCTTGTCCGCGTCGGGGAGGGCTTCCACCGCGCCCGCGTTGCCGACGTTGACGTTGTCGATGTCCAGGTCGATGACGTACGCGACGCCGCCCGACATGCCGGCCGCGAAGTTGCGGCCCGTCTCGCCGAGGACGACCGCCCTGCCGCCGGTCATGTACTCGCAGCCGTGGTCGCCCACGCCCTCCGAGACGACCAGGGCGCCGGAGTTGCGGACGCAGAAGCGCTCGCCGGTGCGGCCGCGCAGGAACATCTCGCCGCCGGTGGCTCCGTAGCCGATGGTGTTGCCGGCGATGGTGGAGTACTCGGCGAGGTGGTCGGCGCCGCGGTCCGGGCGGACCACGACCCGGCCGCCCGACAGGCCCTTGCCGACGTAGTCGTTGGCGTCGCCCTCCAGGCGCAGCGTCACACCGCGCGGCAGGAAGGCGCCGAAGGACTGGCCGGCCGAGCCGGTGAAGGTCAGGTCGATGGTGTTGTCGGGCAGGCCCGCACCGCCGAACTTCTTGGTGACCTCGTGGCCGAGCATGGTGCCGACGGTCCGGTTGATGTTCCGTATGGCGACCTGTGCGCGGACCGGCTGGGCGGCCTCGGCGGTCTCGGCGTTCAGCGCGTCGGCGGCGAGCTTGATCAGCTCGTTGTCGAGGGCCTTCTCCAGACCGTGGTCCTGCTCGATCAGGGCGTGGCGGACCGCGCCCTCGGGCAGCGCCGGCACGTGGAAGAGGGGCGCCAGGTCGAGGCCCTGCGCCTTCCAGTGCGTGACGGCCTTGCTGGTGTCGAGGAGCTCGGCGTGGCCGACGGCCTCCTCGATCGTACGGAAGCCCAGCTCGGCCAGGATCTCGCGGACCTCCTCGGCGATGAACTCGAAGAAGTTCACGACGAACTCGGGCTTGCCGGAGAAGCGGTCGCGCAGGACCGGGTTCTGCGTGGCGATGCCGACCGGGCAGGTGTCCAGGTGGCAGACGCGCATCATGACGCAGCCGGAGACGACGAGCGGCGCGGTCGCGAAACCGAACTCCTCGGCGCCGAGCAGCGCGGCGATGACCACGTCGCGGCCGGTCTTGAGCTGGCCGTCGGTCTGGACGACGATGCGGTCGCGCAGCCCGTTGAGCAGCAGGGTCTGCTGGGTCTCGGCGAGGCCGAGCTCCCAGGGGCCGCCCGCGTGCTTGAGCGAGGTGAGCGGGGAGGCGCCCGTACCGCCGTCGTGGCCGGAGATGAGCACGACGTCCGCGTGGGCCTTGGAGACGCCCGCGGCGACGGTGCCGACGCCGACCTCGGACACGAGCTTCACGTGGATGCGCGCGGCCGGGTTGGCGTTCTTGAGGTCGTGGATCAGCTGAGCCAGGTCCTCGATGGAGTAGATGTCGTGGTGCGGCGGCGGGGAGATCAGGCCGACGCCCGGGGTGGAGTGCCGGGTCTTGGCGACCCACGGGTAAACCTTGTGGCCGGGCAGCTGGCCGCCCTCGCCGGGCTTGGCGCCCTGCGCCATCTTGATCTGGATGTCGTCGGCGTTGACCAGGTACTCGCTCGTGACGCCGAAGCGGCCGGAGGCGACCTGCTTGATCGACGAGCGCCGCGCCGGGTCGTACAGGCGGTCCGGGTCCTCGCCGCCCTCACCGGTGTTGGACTTGCCGCCCAGCTGGTTCATGGCGATGGCGAGGGTCTCGTGCGCCTCGCGCGAGATGGAGCCGTACGACATGGCGCCGGTGGAGAAGCGCTTGACGATGTCGGCGACCGACTCGACCTCGTCGATGGAGATCGGGGGGCGGCCCCCGTCCTCGGCGCCCTTGAAGCCGAAGAGCCCGCGGAGCGTCATCAGGCGCTCGGACTGCTCGTTCACCCGGTCCGTGTACTTCTTGAAGATGTCGTACCGGCGGTTGCGGGTGGCGTGCTGGAGGCGGAAGACCGTCTCCGGGTCGAACAGGTGCGGCTCGCCCTCGCGGCGCCACTGGTACTCGCCGCCGATCTCCAGCGCGCGGTGCGTGGCCGCGATGCCGGAGGCCGGGTACGCCTTGGCGTGGCGGGCGGCGACCTCCTTGGCGATGACGTCCAGGCCGGCGCCGCCGATCTTGGTGGCGGTGCCCTGGAAGTAGGCCCCGACGAACTCCTCGTTCAGGCCGACGGCCTCGAAGACCTGGGCGCCGCGGTAGGAGGCGACGGTGGAGATGCCCATCTTGGACATGACCTTCAGGACGCCCTTGCCGAGGGCGTAGATCAGGTTCTTGATGGCCTGCTCCGGCTCCAGGCCGGACAGGAAGGTACCGGCGCGCAGCAGGTCCTCGACGGACTCCATGGCGAGGTACGGGTTGACGGCGGCGGCGCCGTAGCCGATGAGCAGCGCGACGTGGTGGACCTCGCGGACGTCGCCGGCCTCGACCAGCAGGCCCACCTGGGTGCGCTGCTTGGTGGCGATGAGGTGGTGGTGCACGGCGGAGGTGAGCAGCAGCGAGGGGATCGGCGCGTGCTCGGCGTCCGAGTGGCGGTCCGAGAGGACGATGAGGTGGGCGCCGCCCGCGATGGCCGCGTCGACCTCGCCGCGGATCTCCTCCAGGCGGGCGGCCAGTGCCTCGCCGCCGCCGGAGACCCGGTAGAGGCCCGAGAGGGTGGCGGCCTTCATGCCCGGCATGTCGCCGTCGGCGTTGACGTGGATGAGCTTGGCCAGCTCGTCGTTGTCGATCACCGGGAAGGGCAGGGTGACGCTGCGGCAGGACGCGGCGGTCGGCTCCAGCAGGTTGCCCTGGGGGCCCAGCGAGGACAGCAGCGAGGTGACGAGCTCCTCGCGGATGGCGTCCAGCGGCGGGTTGGTGACCTGCGCGAAGAGCTGCGTGAAGTAGTCGAAGAGCAGCCGGGGGCGCTCGGACAGGGCCGCGATCGGCGAGTCCGTGCCCATGGAGCCGAGCGGCTCGCCGCCGGTGCGGGCCATCGGCGCGAGGATGACGCGCAGCTCTTCCTCGGTGTAGCCGAAGGTCTGCTGGCGGCGGGTGACCGAGGCGTGGGTGTGGACGATGTGCTCGCGCTCGGGCAGGTCCGTCAGCTCGATCTCGCCGGACTCCAGCCAGTCCGCGTACGGCGCGGCGGCGGCCAGACCGGCCTTGATCTCGTCGTCCTCGATGATCCGCTTCTGGGCGGTGTCGACGAGGAACATCTTGCCGGGCTGCAGGCGGCCCTTGCGGACGACCTTGGCCGGGTCGATGTCGAGGACGCCGACCTCGGAGGAGAGCACGACGAGGCCGTCGTCGGTGACCCAGTAGCGGCCGGGGCGCAGACCGTTGCGGTCCAGGACCGCGCCGACCTGGGTGCCGTCGGTGAAGGTGACGCAGGCCGGGCCGTCCCAGGGCTCCATCAGCGTGGAGTGGTACTGGTAGAAGGCGCGGCGGGCCGGGTCCATGGAGGTGTGGTTCTCCCACGCCTCCGGGATCATCATCAGCACGGCGTGGGGCAGCGAGCGGCCGCCGAGGTGCAGGAGCTCCAGGACCTCGTCGAAGGAGGCCGAGTCGGAGGCGTCCGGGGTGCAGATCGGGAAGATCCGCTCCAGCGCGCCGTCGCCGAAGACGTCGGAGGCCAGCTGGGACTCGCGGGCCTTCATCCAGTTCCGGTTGCCCTTGACCGTGTTGATCTCGCCGTTGTGCGCGACGAAGCGGTACGGGTGGGCCAGCGGCCAGGACGGGAAGGTGTTGGTCGAGAACCGCGAGTGGACCAGGGCGAGCGTCGAGGCGAAGCGGCGGTCGGAGAGGTCCGGGAAGAAGGGCTCCAGCTGGCCGGTGGTCAGCATGCCCTTGTAGACGATGGTGCGGGCGGAGAGCGACGGGAAGTACACGCCGGCCTCGCGCTCGGCGCGCTTGCGCAGCACGAAGGCCTTGCGGTCGAGCGCGATGTCCGTGCTCTCGCTGTCGGCGACGAACAGCTGGGAGAAGGCCGGCATGGTGGCGCGGGCGCCGTTGCCGAGCAGGTCGGGGGTGACCGGGACCTCGCGCCAGCCGAGGACCGTCAGGTTCTCCTCGGCGGCGATGGCCTCGATCCGCTCCACGGCGACGGCCTGTGCGGTGCCGTCGGCGGGGAGGAAGGCGATGCCGACGGCGTAGGCGCCGGCCTCGGGGAGGTCGAATCCGGCCACCTCGCGCAGGAACGCGTCGGGGACCTGGGAGAGGATTCCGGCGCCGTCGCCCGAGTCGGGCTCGGATCCGGTGGCGCCTCGGTGCTCAAGGTTCCGCAATACGGTCAGCGCCTGCTCGACCAGCGTGTGGCTGGCCTCGCCGCTGAGGTTGGCCACGAAGCCGACGCCGCAGGCGTCGCGCTCGTTGCGCGGGTCGTACATGCCCTGGGGGGCGGGGCGACCGTCCATGGGCGACCAGGCGGTGGTGCTGAGGCCGGTCGCGGAGTGCGTGGATGCGGAACGCATCGGCTCTCCCGTCGTCGTAGCGGCATATGTGTCATAGCCGAGGGACGACGTTGGCCCTCTGCGAAATTTCGTGCAGGTTACATGATGACTGCAATCCCGAGAAGCGGATATGGCGTTTCACCATGCGGACACTGCACGCATCGGAAAGTGGAGACTCCGCAGCGTGCGGGCATCATTGCCCGGCGCGCGGCGCCCTGGTGTGATGCCCGGCGGACATGGGATCGAAACCGCCGAGTAACGGACTACTTATGTCAGGGGCTGCATAGTGTCTCACTGCGCGCGCGGTCAGCCTACGGCTCCGCCGATCCAGGTTCCCAGGACGTACGTCACACCCGCGGCCGCGCCGCCCAGCACCAGCTGTCGCAGGCCGCTGTACCACCAGCTGCGCGCGGTGACCCGGGAGACGACCGCGCCGCAGGCGAAGAGCCCGGCCAGGGCGAGCAGCACCGCCGGCCACAGCGAGGTGGCTCCGAGCAGGTAGGGCAGTACGGGCAGCAGCGCGCCCAGCGCGAAGGAGCCGAAGGAGGACACCGCGGCGACCATCGGCGAGGGCAGGTCGTCGGGGTCGATCCCGAGCTCCTCGCGGGCGTGGATCTCCAGCGCCTGCTCGGGGTCCCGGGAGAGCTGCACGGCGACCTCGCGGGCGAGCGCGGGCTCGACCCCGCGCGAGACGTAGAGCTCGGCCAGCTCCTCCATCTCGTCCACGGGGTGCTTTCGCAACTGCGCCCGTTCTATGTCAAGTTCGGCGAGGACCAGCTCGCGCTGCGAGGCGACGGAGGTGTACTCGCCGGCCGCCATCGAGAAGGCTCCGGCCGCGAGGCCCGCCAGCCCGGTGATCACGATCGTCTGCGGGGCGACGGCGCCGCCGGCCACGCCGGTCATCAGCGCGAGGTTGGAGACCAGCCCGTCCATGGCACCGAAAACCGCCGGTCGCAGCCATCCGCCGTTGACGTCGCGGTGGGTGTGGTTGTCGCGGTGCGCGGTGTGCAGCGGCGCTTCGATGTCGATGAGAGACATGATGGATTCCTCCCCTTTTGTACGAGCGGGCACGCGGAACCACGCCCTGCGCGACACGCAGGCATCCACTCCCCCGGAACACCTCGAAACTACGCACGATTTCCGCCGCCCGCCAGCAAGGAAGGCCGTACTTACCTGGGGTTTCGCGGGTCGGCGACCGGGTGACGGGGGCCTGGGCGGGGTGTTTCGCGACAAGCGACAAACCACATGACATGGCACAAATCCCCCTAGGGCTCATGATGAGCCCCATCCACAGTGGGAGAGGCGCGCCATGGAGCCGATGAAGCTGATTGCATGCAATCCGCAGGTCCTCCTCGAACGGGCCAGGGGCGCTCTTCTCGGCCTCGCCACGGGTGACGCGCTCGGCGCCCCCGCCGAGAACATGAAGCCCTCGGAGATCCGGGCGAAATGGGGCCGCATCGAGGGGTTCGTGTCGGACGATCCGGCGGGCACCGACGACACCGAGTACGCGATCTTCTCCGGGCTGCTGCTGGCCCGCCACGGGTCGGCGCTGACCGTCTCCCACGTCGAGCGGGCCTGGCACCACTGGATCGCCGACCTCGACGAAGGCCCCTTCCGCGGGGCGGGCTTCAGCGAGCGCGGCACGCTGGAGAACCTCCGCCGGGGCCTGGCCGCCCCCATCTCCGCCCAGCACCGGCACGCCTGGTCGGACGGGCTGGCCATGCGGGCGGCCCCCTTCGGGGTCTTCGCCGCGGGCCGCCCGGCGGAAGCGGCGCGGCTCGTCGCCATCGACGGCTCGGTCAGCCACGACGGCGAGGGCATCTACGGCGGCCAGGCGGTCGCGGCCGGGGTCGCGGCGGCGATGGCGGGCGGCTCCCCCGCCTCCGTCATCTCCGCGGCCCTGTCCGTGATCCCCTCCGACTCCTGGACGGCCCGCTCCCTGCGCCGCGCGGTGACGGCGGCCCCGCGCGGCGAACGGGCCGTGCGCTCGGCGGTGGTCATCGGCGGATACCCCTGGACGGACCTGGCCCCCGAGGCCGTGGGCCTGGCGTTCGGGGCCTTCGCCGCCTGCGGCGGCGCGTTCGTCCCCTCGGTCCTGACGGCGGTGAACATGGGCCGGGACGCCGACACCACGGCGGCCGTGGCGGGCGCCCTCTCCGGAGCCCTGTCGGGCGTCGGCGCGATCCCCGAGGAGTGGGCCGGGGCCATCGGGCCGGTCCGCGGCAGCTGCCTGCCCTCGATGCGCGGCTACCACGTCCTGGACATCGCGGACCTCCTCACTCCGGAATCCGAGACCGCCCGATGACGCCCCCCGCCGTCCCCCCGAACCCGCCGGCGGTCGACGCCGCGCCGGGCCCGGCGGTGCGCACCGCCGCCGCGCAGGCCCCGACGGCCCTCGATCCCCTCCCTGACGCGGGGGCCGCGCGTCCCCCCACCGACGTGCGGCGGATCGAAGGGCTGCTGCTCGGGCTCGCCGCGGGCGACGCCGCCGGGTGGCCCGCCGCCCGCCACCGCGCCAGCCGCATGCCCGAGTGGACCCGCCGCCTCACCCGCGAGCTCGACACCTTCGCCG
Organism: Streptomyces vinaceus; assembly: GCF_008704935.1. NCBI lineage: Bacteria > Bacillati > Actinomycetota > Actinomycetes > Kitasatosporales > Streptomycetaceae > Streptomyces > Streptomyces vinaceus. The sequence goes on along the minus strand of NZ_CP023692.1, from coordinate 5,465,522 downwards.
AGCACAACCAGACCACCACCCTCCCCGTCCCCATCGCCCTCAACCAGCCCCCGGAACCCCTGCGCCTCGGCCCCTCCGACGACGCGGAATGGGCCGCCTTCGCAGCGGAATCGGTGCTCACCGCGGCCGGCGCGCTGCTCAGCGACCTCAGCCGGTCCCGCCGCATGCGGGCCGCCATCGACCTCGCGTGGAACGCCCTGGCCAGCGAGATCGCCGCGGCGGCCGAGCGGGCCCCCGAGGTGGAGTCCGCCGTACTGCCGCTGCGCGCCCGGATCTCCGTACGGGCCGGCCTCGGCAACCTCGCCGCCGGCCTGCGCCCACCCGCGACCGGCCACGACAACCCGCACTACTTCGACGACGCCGCCTGCGTGCGCGCCTGCGTCCTCGCCGTCGTCCACCCCGGCGACCCGGCCGCCGCCGCCGACCTCGCCGAGTTCGACGCCCGCTACACCCAGGACGGCGACGGGGTCCACGGCGCCCGCGCGATGGCCGCCGCCATCGCGGCCGCCCTCGCCGGCGCGGACACCGACACCGCGGTCGACGCCGCCCTCGGCGAGCTCCCCGAGGCCACCGAGATCGGCCGCAACGCCCGCCACGCCGTCAAGCTCGCCCGCCTCCACGCCGAGGGCGGCGCCTTCGCCATCGTCCCCACCCTCGAACACGAGATCGTGGACCACGTCTACAGCTACGGGATCGCGGCCGCCGAGACCGTCCCCGTGGCCCTCGCCCTCGCCACCGCGGCCCGCGGCCGCGCCGCCGAGGCCGTACCGGCCGCCGCCTGCCTGTCCCGCGTCGCGGACTCCGCCCCCGCCCTCGCCGGCGCGCTCACCGGCGCCCTCGGCGGCGGCGACTCGATCCCCGCCGCCTGGCGCGAGGCCTGCCGCACCCTCTCCGGCTGCTCCCTCCCCCGCCTCGCCGGCACCGACCTCGTCGAACTCGCCGCGCTGCTCGCTCGTACGGAACTCACCTCACCCAAGGGATGATTCGGACATGACGCTCACTCTCGAAGACCGGGCGGCCGGCTGCCTCGTCGGGGCCGCCGTCGGCGACGCGCTCGGCGGCCCGGTCGAGGGCTGGTCCCCGGACCAGATCGTGGAACGGCACGGCGGCCGCGTGCACGGCATCGTCGGCCCCTGGCACGAGGACTGGCGTACGGCCCGCCCCCTCGCGCCGTACCACAAGGGCGACGGCCACGTCACCGACGACACCCTCATGACGCACGCGCTGGTACGGGTCTACGAGGCCGTACGGGACCACCTGGACGCGTACGCGGTCGCCGAGCACCTGGTCCCCGACCTGATGACGAACCCGCGCTGGATCCCCGAACTGGAGGCGCGGGCCCTGCCCTTGCAGCGGATCTTCCTCGCGGAGAAGTGGATCGTGAGCCGCCTGCACTACGGGCACGTCGATCCCCGCGAGGCGGGCAGCGGCAACATCGTCAACTGCGGGGCGGCGATGTACATGGCCCCGGTCGGCATCGTCAACGCGGGAAATCCGGAGGGCGCGTACGCGGAGGCCCTGGACATCGCCGGGGCGCACCAGTCCTCGTACGGGCGGGAGGCGGCGGGCGTCTTCGCGGCCGCGGTCGCGGCGGCCTGCCGGCCGGGGGCCACGGCGTCCTCGGTGGTGGAGACCGCCCTGGAGCTGGCCAAGGACGGCACCCGGGAGGCGATCGCCGCGGTGTGCGAAGTGGCCGCCCGCCACCGGGACTTCGAATCGGCACTGGCCCCGCTGCGCGCGGCGGTCGCCCCGTACGACTCGGTCGGCCCGGACTACCGCTCCCCCTCGCTCGGCGCCCGCCGCCCCTCCCGCCTCCACGCGATCGAGGAACTGCCGGTCGCGCTCGGCATGCTGGTCGTCTCCGACGGGGCGTACGAGGGCTCGGTGCTCGGCGCCGTCAACTACGGCCGGGACTGTGACTCCATCGCCACGATGGCGGGGGCGATCTCCGGAGCCCTGGCGGGCGCCCGGGCGGTCCCGCCCGCCTGGGCCAAGGAGGTCGCCGAGGCCAGTCGCCTGGACCTGCACGCCCCGGCGGCGGCCCTGGCGGCGGTGGCCCGCGAGGTCTTCGCGCGGGACCGGGCCCGCCGCCGGGCCCACGAGGCGGCCTTCACCTCGATCGCCGGACCCCGATGACCCCCGCGCCGCCCGCCGCCCCGGCCGCCCCCGCGGGGCCGGCGCCCGCGCGGGCCCCGGGCGCCGGCCGGGCCGGGACCGTACGGCTGACCTGGGCGCAGCCGGAGGACCTGGTCGGCCACGAGCTGCGGCAGGCGGCCCAGGACGGCCGGGACGCCGGGCCGGTGGCGCGGGCCTGGGCGGCGGCGGGCGGCCACCCGGCGCCCGCCCGGGCCGGCGCCTCCCCGGCCCCGGCCCCGCCGGAACTGCGCGCCCTGGCCGTCCGCCTCCTGGACGAACTCGCGGCCCTGCCGGTCCCCTCGGCCGCGGCGGAGCCGTCCTCCTGGCCCGCGATCACCGCGACCTGGCCCGCGCCCCCGCCCTCCTCCGCCCCGGCCGCCACGCGCCCCCGCCCGGCGGACCACCCTCCGCGGCCGGAGCCCCGGGCCGGGGTCGACGCGGACCTGTGCCGCCGGCTGGAGGCGGCCTGGACGGGGCGGGCCGTCGGGTGCCTGCTCGGCAAGCCCGTCGAGAAGCTGCCGCTGCACGCGATCCGCGCGCTGGGCCGGGCCGCCGGGAACTGGCCGCCGGGCGACTGGTTCACCGGGCGCGGCGTCCCCGCGGAGCTGCTGGCCGCGCACCCCTGGAACCGGCGTTCCGCCGCCACCTCCCTCGCTGAGAACATCGACGGCATGCCCGAGGACGACGATCTCAACTACCCCCTCCTCGGGCTCCGGCTGCTCCAGCGCCACGGCAAAGGATTCACCACCGCCGACGTCGGCCGGCTCTGGCTGGACGAGCTGCCCGCCGGCCGCACCTTCACCGCCGAGCGCCTCGCCTACCGCAACCTCCTCCAGGGGTTGGAGCCCCCGGCCACCGCCACCCACCACAACCCCTTCCGCGAGTGGATCGGCGCCCTCATCCGGGCCGACGTGCACGGCTGGACCCACCCCGGGGACCCGGCCGCCGCGGCGGCCCAGGCGTACCGCGACGCCGCCCTCACCCACACCGGCAACGGCCTCTACGCCGCCCTGTTCACCGCCGCCGCGATCGCCGAGGCCGCCGGCGGCCGGGCCGACGTCCACAGCGCGCTGCGGGCCGGGCTGGCCGTCGTACCGCCCCGCTCGCGCCTGGCCGAGGCCGTGCGCCACGCCGTCGGCGCGGCCCGGCGGCACGCCGACTTCGACCGCGTCGTCGACGACCTCCACGAGCGGTACGGCCACTACCACTGGGTCCACGCGATCCCCAACACCGCCCTGATCGCCGCCGCCCTCACCCACGCCGACGGGGACTTCACCCGCTCCGTCTGCCGCGCGGTCTCCGGCGGCTGGGACACCGACTCCAACGGCGCCACCGCCGGCTCGCTGGCCGCCCTCGTCGACCCGGAGGGCGTTCCGCACCGCTGGTCCGCCCCGCTCAAGAACCGCCTCGCCACCACCGTCCCCGGCTTCGACGGCATCGGCTTCGACGCCCTCGCCCAGCTCACCGCACAGGAGGCAGCCCGCCCATGACGGCCATCGCCGTGCTCGGCAGTACCAACATGGACCTCGTCGCCTACGTCCCCAAGGCCCCGCGCCTCGGGGAGACCGTCACCGGCAGCGCGTTCCGCACCGTCCCCGGCGGCAAGGGCGCCAACCAGGCCGTCGCCGCCGCCCGCAGCGGCGGGGAGGTGGTGATGATCGGCGCGGTCGGCGCCGACGAGTTCGGCGTACGGCTGCGCTCCGCGCTCACCGCCGCCGGGGTCGAGACGGCGGCCCTGCGCACCGTCGAGGGCGCCAGCGGCACCGCGCACATCACCGTCGACGACGAGGGCGGCAACAGCATCATCGTCATCCCCGGCGCCAACGGCGGGGTGACCGGCCTGGAGGCGGGCGACGCGGCGCGGATCGGCGCCGCCGACCTCCTGCTGCTCCAGCTCGAACTCCCCATGGAGGCCGTCCTCGCGGGCGCCTCGGCCGCCCGCGCGCAGGGGGTGCGCACGGTCCTCACCCCGGCCCCCGCCCGCATGCTGCCGCACGAACTGCTGGGGCTGGTGGACCTCCTGGTGCCCAACGAGCACGAGGCGGCGGCGCTGACCGGCTTCACCGACCCCCTGGGGGCCGCCGAGGCGCTGCTGCGCGAGGTACCGGAGGTGGTGGTCACCCTCGGCGCGGCCGGAGTCCTGTACGCGGCCCGCGGGCAGGAGCCGCTGACCGTGCCCGCGCCCCGGGTCCGGGCCGTGGACACCACCGCCGCCGGGGACACCTTCGTCGGGGCACTCGCGGTGGCCCTCGGGGAGGGCCGCCCGATGCCGCAGGCGCTGCGCTGGGCCTCGGCGGCGGCCGCCCTCTCCGTCCAGCGCCCCGGCGCCCAGGACTCGATGCCGACGCGGGCCGAGACGGACGCGTTCGCCGCGGCCGGCCCCCTCCCCGCGGCCGGCCCCCACCCGGGGGCCACCTCGTGACGCCCGCCGCCGGGCCCCTCGACGGGGTGCGGGTGCTGGACCTCGCGACCCTCTTCGCCGGGCCGCTCGCCGCCACCCTGCTCGGCGATTTCGGCGCCGACGTGGTCAAGGTGGAGCACCCCCTGCGCCCCGACCCCTCGCGCGGCCACGGCCCCGCCAAGGAGGGCGTCGGCCTGTGGTGGAAGCTGCTCGGCCGGAACAAGCGGACGATGACCCTCGACCTGTCCACCCCGGGCGGGCGCGAGACCCTGCTGCGGCTGGCCGCCGGCGCCGACGTGGTCGTCGAGAACTTCCGCCCGGGCACCCTGGAGAAATGGGGCCTGGGCTGGCCCGAGCTGTCCGCAGCCAACCCGCGGCTGGTCCTGGCCCGTGTCACGGCCTTCGGCCAGCAGGGCCCGTACGCCCGCCGCCCCGGCTTCGGCACCCTGGCGGAGGCGATGAGCGGCTTCGCCGCGATCACCGGGGAGCCCGACGGCCCGCCCACCCTGCCGCCCTTCGGCCTCGCCGACTCCATCGCCGCGCTGACCTGCGCTTACGCCGTGATGACCGCGCTCGCCGGGCGGGAGCGCACCGGCCACGGGCAGGTGGTGGACCTGGCCATCATCGAGCCGATCCTGACCGTGCTGGGCCCGCATCCGCTCTGGTACGACCAGCTCGGCTACGTGCAGCCGCGCACCGGCAACCGCTCCACCAACAACGCCCCCCGCAACACCTACCGCAGCGCCGACGGCCGATGGCTGGCGGTCTCCACCTCGGCCCAGTCCATCGCGGAGCGCGTGATGCGGCTCGTCGGGCGGCCCGAGCTGATCGCCGAGCCCTGGTTCGCGAGCGGCTCCGGCCGGGCCGCCCACGCGCCCGTCCTCGACGAGGCGGTCGGGGGCTGGATCGGCCGCCACAAGGCCGAGGAGGTCGTCGCCGCCTTCGAGGAGGCCGAGGCCGCCGTGGCCCTGGTCTACGACGTACGGGACGTGATGGCGGATCCGCAGTTCGCGGCCCTGGACACCGTCACCGAGGTCGAGGACCCCGAGCTCGGCCCGATCCGGATGCAGAACATCCTGTTCCGGCTGTCGGAGACCCCCGGCGGGATCCGCTGGGCCGGCCGCCCGCACGGCGCCGACACCGACGCCGTACTCACCGAACTCGGGCTGTCCGAGACCGAGATCAGCGCACTCCGGATGGAAGGGGCCCTGTGATCCTGACCTGGCTCTACGTACCCGGCGACCGCCCCGGGGTGGTCGACAAGGCCCTGCGCTCGGGGGCCGACGCCGTCATCGTCGACCTGGAGGACGCGGTGTCGGCCTCCCGCAAGGAGTACGCCCGCGCCGCCACCGCGGAGCGGCTGGCCGAGCGGCCCCCGGTCCCGGTGTTCGTCCGGGTCAACGCCCTGGACTCCCCCTGGGCCGGCGCCGACCTCACCGCACTGACCGGGCTGCACGGCCTTACGGGGCTGCGGCTGCCGAAGATCACGGCCCCGGAGCAGGTGTCCGCGGTGGCCGACCGCACCGGCGGGGTGGCCCTCCACGCCATGCTGGAGTCGGCGCTGGGCGTGGAGCGCGCGTACGACATCGCCCGCGCGCACCCCGCCCTGCGCGGGCTCTCCCTCGGCGAGGCCGACCTCGGGGCCGATCTGGGCATCAGCGCGGAGGCGGGGCTGGACTGGCCGCGCTCGCGGGTGGTGATCGCCGCCCGGGCGGCGGGGCTGGCCCCGCCCGCGCAGTCGGTCTTCCCCGACATCCGGGACCTGGAGGCGCTGGCCGCCTCCTGTACGCGCGGCCGGGCGCTGGGTTTCCTCGGCCGGGCGGCGATCCACCCGCGCCAGCTGCCGGTGATCGAGCGGGCCTACCTGCCCGGCCCGGCGGAGGTCACCGCCGCCGAGGAGATCGTTGCGGCGGCCCGTCGCACCCCGGGAGCGGTGGCCCTGCCGGACGGCCGCTTCGTGGACCCGGCGGTGCTGGCGGGCGCGGAACGGGTCGTCGCCCTGGCCCGGCGGGAGTCCCCCGTCCTGTCGTGACGCCCGCACGTACGACGGGAGGGGCGCCGCGCGGTGTGCGCGGCGCCCCTCCCGTGTGGCCCGTAAGGCCCGGTCAGAGCTTCTTGGCGGTCTTCGGGGCCTCGGGGTCCGCCGGCACGGCGTCCTCCGTCGCCTCGGCGGAGGCGTCCGCGGCCTTGGCGTCGCTCCCGGCTCCGGCCCCGGCGTCCGTCTTCGGCCCGGATTCCCCGTCCGCGGGGTCCTTCGCCGCGGCGGCGACGTCCTCGGCGCCGTCCTGCGCCCCGTCCTGCTGGGCGCCGTCCTGCGCCCCGTCCTTGGTCGCGGGGTCGGACGCCGCGGGCCCGCGGTCCGGCTCCACGACCTCCTCGCGGCCCGGCCGCAGCTTCGCCGACAGCACGAGGTAGACCACGGCCAGGATGAAGACCACGATCGAGGTCCACACGTTCAGCCGGACACCGAGGATGTGGTGGGCCTCGTCGACCCGCATGTACTCGATCCAGCCGCGGCCCACGCAGTACGCGGCGACGTACAGGGCGAACGCCCGGCCGTGTCCGAGCTTGAAGCGGCGGTCGGCCCAGATCACGAGCGCGGCGACGCCGAGGCACCACAGCGACTCGTACAGGAAGGTCGGGTGGTAGGTCCCGGCGAGCCGGTTGGGGCCGTCGCTGATCTCGACCGCCCAGGGCAGGTCGGTGGCCCGCCCGTACAGCTCCTGGTTGAACCAGTTGCCCCAGCGGCCGCAGGCCTGGGCCAGCGCGATGCCGGGGGCCAGGGCGTCGGCCCAGGCCGGCAGCGGGATGCCGCGCAGGCGACAGCCGATCCAGGCGCCCACCGCGCCCAGCGCGATCGCGCCCCAGATGCCGAGGCCGCCCTCCCAGATCTTGAAGGCGTCGACCCAGTTGCGGCCCTCGCCGAAGTACAGCTGGTAGTCGGTGATCACGTGGTAGAGGCGACCGCCGACCAGGCCGAACGGCACGGCCCACACGGCGATGTCCGCGACCGTGCCGGGCTTTCCGCCGCGCGCGATCCACCGCTTGTTGCCGAGCCAGACGGCGACGAAGACGCCGATGATGATGCAGAACGCGTAGCCGCGCAGCGGGATCGGTCCGAGATGGACCACGCCGGTCGAGGGGCTGGGGATATAGGCAAGGTTCATGGCAGGGCCGACGCTACCCTGCCGGGCGGTACGGACCGCAACCCGCCCGGCAACCTGGCGCCAAATCGAGACGGGCCGCGGGGGGTGTCCGGCGGGTCGCGCCGGACGCACCCCAGCTCACTCCTCGCCGGCCCCCTTCGCGGCCCCCGCCGAGCCGGCCCGTGAGCCCGCCGAGGTGGCGGAGGACTTCGCCACGGCCGAGGAGGAGGCGGAGGACGAGCCGGAGGATGAGCCGGAGCCCGAGGTCTTCGACCCCTTCGCGGCCGCGCTCGGCGAGGCGGAGTGCGAGGCCGAGGCCGAGGCCGAGGGCGACGCGGACGGCGAGGCCGCGGCGTCGCCTCCGCCGCTGCCCTTCGCGGCCGCTTCCACCTGCTCCTTGAGCTTCTGCGGGGTCACCGGGTTGGCCTGGTCGGCGAAGATGTCCTTGCCGTTCAGCAGCACGGCCGGGGTGCCCCGGAACTTCCCGGCGCGGAAGGCCTCGTAGGACTTGTTCACCCAGCTGTTGTGGATCCCGTCCTCGACGCACTTGCGGAACTCGGGGGTGACCAGCCCGTCCACCTTGCCCGCCAGCTCCAGCAGCTTCGCGTTGTTCCCGTACGCGTCGTCCGTCTCCTGCGGCTGGTTCTCGAACAGGACGTCGTGGTAGGCGGGGAACTTCCCGGCGTCCTGCGCGCAGGCGGCCGCGTTGGCGCCCTTCAGCGAGCCGCTGCCGCCCATGTTCCCGTCGATCAGGGTGACCAGGTGGTAGTCGACCTTGAGCAGGCCCTTGGCCTCCAGCTCGTGGACCGTGTCCCGGTAGTTGGTCTCGAAGGCCTTGCACGCCGGGCAGCGGAAGTCCTCCCACACCGTCAGCGTGGACTTGGCCTCCGGCTTGCCGGCCTGGATGGCCAGCGCGTCCTTGCCCGTGGCGCCCGAGGGGGCGGTCACCGGGCCCCCGGCCGCGGAGCTGTCGCCCTTCTTGGTGTTGGCCGCGATCAGGCCGACGACGGCCGCCAGGCCGAGGACGCCGACCACGGCCGACGCCACGACGATGGTCCGCCGCCGCTTCTCCCTCTTCTTCTCGCGCTCGCGCTCCACCTGGAGCCGCTCGCGGGCCGATCGTTTCGCATCGCGGTTCGCACCGTCGTTCTTCTCGCTCACGTTCGGCCAAACGAAGCGGGGAGGCACTCGCGTGCCTCCCCGCTCCCACTTCCACCCGATCGGGCTACAGAACCCGCTCAGGGGTTCGCGCCGCCGATCGAACGCACCGGCCCGCCTGCGGGCGTCAGCCCCTGCGGACGCCTTCCGCCAGCTCGCCGGCGAGCGCCTTCACGGCCGCCAGCCCGGCCGGCAGGTCCGGCGCGTCCAGCAGCAGCTTCACGAAGGCCGAGCCGACGATCACGCCGTCGGCGAAGCCCGCGACCTCCTTGGCCTGGACGGCGTTGGAGACGCCCAGCCCCACGCAGACCGGCAGCTCGGTGGTGGCCCGGGTCCGGCGGACCAGCTCCTGGGCCTCGTTGCCGACCGACTCGCGCGTGCCGGTGACGCCCATCAGCGAGGCGGCGTACACGAAGCCGGAACCGGCGGCCGTGATGGTCGCCAGGCGCTCGTCCTTGCTGCTCGGGGCGACGACGAAGACGGTCGCCAGACCGTGCTTGTCGGCGTGCTCGCGCCACAGTGCGGACTCCTGGACCGGCAGGTCGGGCAGGATGCAGCCCGCCCCGCCCGCCGCGGCCAGCTCGGTGACGAACCGCTCCACGCCGTAGCGGTCGATCGGGTTCCAGTACGTCATCACCAGCACCGGCGCCCCGGTGGCCGCGTGCGCCTCGCGCACGGTGCGCAGCACGTCGGCGATCTTGACCCCGCCGCGCAGGGCGATGTCGTCGGCGGTCTGGATGACCGCGCCGTCCAGGACGGGGTCGCTGTGCGGGAGCCCGACCTCGACCACGTCCGCGCCGCCCGCGATGACGGCCTTGACGGCCTCGATGCCGCCGTCCACGGTCGGGAACCCGGCCGGGAGGTAGGCGACGAGGGCCGCGCGGTCCTCGGACTTGGCCTTCGCGAGGGTGGCGGAGAGGAGTTCGATGTTGCCGCTCACTTGGTCTCCCCCTCGGAGGCGTCGGTGTCGTACAGGTTGAAGTAGCGGGCCGCCGTGTCCATGTCCTTGTCGCCGCGGCCGGACAGGTTGACCACGATCAGCCCGTCCTTGCCGAGCTCCTTGCCGAGGTCGAGGGCGCCCGCGAGCGCGTGCGCCGACTCGATCGCCGGGATGATGCCTTCCGTACGGGAGAGCAGGCGCAGGGCCTGCATCGCGGCGTCGTCGGTGACCGCGCGGTACTCGCCGCGGCCGCTGTCCTTGAGGTACGAGTGCTCCGGGCCGATGCCCGGGTAGTCCAGGCCGGCCGAGATGGAGTACGGCTCGGTGATCTGGCCCTCCTCGTCCTGGAGGACGTAGCTGCGGGAGCCGTGCAGGATGCCGGGCTCGCCGGCGGTCAGCGTGGCCGCGTGCTCGCCGGTCTCGACGCCGTGCCCGGCGGGCTCGAAGCCGACCAGGCGGACGTCGGTGTCCGGGATGAAGGCGTGGAAGAGGCCGATGGCGTTGGAGCCGCCGCCGACGCAGGCCGCGACGGCGTCGGGTAGCCGCCCGGTGCGCTCCAGGATCTGGCGGCGGGCCTCGACGCCGATGACCCGGTGGAAGTCGCGGACCATGGCCGGGAAGGGGTGGGGGCCGGCGACCGTGCCGAAGAGGTAGTGGGTGCGGTCCACGTTGGCGACCCAGTCGCGGAACGCCTCGTTGATGGCGTCCTTGAGGGTGCGGGAGCCGGACTTCACGGCGATG